>JBKPMS010000075.1:0-8616 GCA_046732275.1 Actinomycetota bacterium
TGCAAGTATTTACTTGCCTATTGTGTCGCATGGGCGACGTCTTCAAGGCGTTGGCCGATCCGACCCGCAGGCGGATCCTCGATGAATTGACCGAGCGCAACGGACAGACGTTGTTTGAGATCTGCTCGCGGTTGGCGACTAAGCATCAGCTCGGCTCCTCGCGCCAGGCGATCTCGCAACACCTCGAGTTGCTGGAAGCTGCGGGCCTGGTCCGGGCCAAGCGCGAGGGCCGCTTCAAGTTCCACTACCTCAACACCCAACCCCTTGAGCACATCGCGGACCGATGGCTCAAGCCAGGCTCGCAGGAGGCCAAATGAGAATCCATCTCTCCAGCATCCTCGTCGACGACCAGGACAAGGCGCTGCGCTTCTACACCGAAGTGCTGGGGTTCGAGAAGAAGACAGAGATCCCGCTCGGCGAGCATCGCTGGCTGACGGTCGTCTCGCCCGAGGAGCCCGAGGGGACCGAGCTCGTGCTGGAGCCGGACTCCCATCCGGCAGTCAAGCCGTTCAAAGCGGCGCTCGTCAGCGACGGAATCCCGTTCACCTCCTTCGCTGTCAACGACATCACCGCCGAGTTCGAACGGCTGCAAGCGCTTGGCGTGGAATTTACGCAGGCGCCGGCCGCGATGGGTCCCGTGACCACGGCCGTGTTCGACGACACCTGCGGCAACCTCATCCAGATCGCCCAGCCGGTGTAATCGCTCGTCGGTCGGTCACTAACGATCCTGTTGACAACATACGCTACCGTAATTATCTTACCGAACCATGGTTGACACGGCGGCGGCGGCGAATCTGCTGAGCGATCCGACTCGCGTCCGAATCCTCGAGGCTTTGCGCGCCGGCCCCATGCGCACGGCGCAGCTGTCGACCGTCACTGGCATGACGCCGGCGGCGTTGAGCCGGCACCTCAACCTGCTTCGCAAGGCCGAGGTCGTCGCGCGCGAGGACGTCGCGGACGACGGACGCGGCCGTGCCTATCAACTACGCCCGGCAGCGCTGGACGCCCTCGCCGGGTGGCTGCGCTCGGCCAGCTGGGCGGCCGAGCTGGCGGCAACTTCGGCCCAGCCCCAGACGCGTGAATTGCTCGCACGGATGGGGGGATTCCTCGACGCCTTCGCCGCGTCTGACGTGGGGTTCTTCGAGCGACACCTTCGCCCCGACGCCGTCTTGATCTTCCCCGGCATGTCACATCCGGTCGACAAGCAGGGTTGCCTCGACTCGGTTGCCTTGCATCCGCCATACCGCCGCTACGACATCCTCAGCGAGCCGGTGGTGCGGCTCCTGGGCGCGGCCACCACCGTCATCACTGTCACCGCCAAGGTGGCCACCGCGGCCGATGAAGCCGCGCGTTCGACCTTCGTCACCGCGGTGATCGAGGAAACCGACCCCTGGCAACTCGCGCACCTGCAGTGGACCCCAGCAGACCCGACTGACGAGAGAGGAAGACTCGATGACTGACCAGCCCCGCGCCCCGTCCCCGACGCGGGTGGTCCCATACGCGAACGGAGAGGATCTCGAGGCGTCGCGGGCCTTCTACACCGATGTGCTCGGCTTCGAAGTGGCGATGGAAGACCCCGTTCTCGGACTTACCTCTCCGGCCCACCGCAGCGCCCAAGTGCTCGTCCCGCCAGCCGGGTTCGACCATCCCCAGCCGCGATTCGGGGTCGACCTGGGGGAACCCGAGGCCGTCGACGCCGCGCATACCGCGGCGGTCCAGCGCGGACTGCGCATTGTCTATGCGCTCAGGGACGAGCCGTGGGGAGTGCGGCGCTTCTTCGTCGAGGACCCCAGCGGCACGATCATCAACGTCCTCGCCCATTGCGCCGGGCCATGATGCGCATCGACCTCTGATCGTATGCGGAGGCGCATGGGTGCCCCCGCCCCACGTGCAGCTGCGCTTGCGCGGCGAGGGCAGCACCGAGCGTTGCGACGATGGCGCAGCGCTGTCACACGCATTACCCGTCAGGCCATCGTGACGACGACCTTGCCCTTGGTCCGGCCGCCTTCGACGTGGGCGAGGGCCTGCGGGGCCTCGTCGAAGGGATACGCCCGGTCGACGATGGGTCGCAGGACGTTGGTTTCGATGAGCTTGGTGATCTCGTCGAGTTGCGCACCGCTGGCACGCATGAACAGGAACGAGTACCGCACGCCGCGGCGGCGCGCCGCCCAGCGCGTCTTCAGGCTCAGGCCGGTCATGGCGAGTCGCAGTGGAAGGCCGAGCCCTTTCTGGCGGGCGAAGTCGGAGTCCGGCGGACCGGCGATGCCGATGGCCGTCCCTCCGGGCTTGAGGATCCGCAGCGATTTGGCGAGCGTGTCTCCGCCCTGGGAGTCCAGGACGACGTCGTAGTCGTGCGCGACCGTTTCGAAGTCCTGCGTTCGGTAGTCGATGACGATGTCGGCGCCGAGGTCGCGGACCCAGTCGACGTTGCTGGTTCCGGCCGTGGTGGCGACGGTTGCTCCGAGGTGCTTGGCCAGCTGGATGGCGTAGGTGCCGACCCCGCCGGAGCCGGCGTGGATGAGCACCTTCTGGCCCGGCTGCAGGTTCGCTCGCTCGACGAGCGCCTGCCATGCGGTCAGTGCGACGAGGGGCACCGAGGCCGCCTCGGCCATGGAGAGGTTCACGGGCTTGATCGCGAGATCGTCCTCGTGCACGGCGATGCGCTCGGCAAAGGTGCCTATGCGGCCGTCGCGCGGTCGCGCGTAGACCTCGTCGCCCACGGTGAAGCGCGTCACGGCCGATCCGACCCGGGCGACGACGCCGGCGAGGTCGTGTCCGAGGAGGAATGGCGCCTTGTAGGGGAGGAACAGCTTGAACTCGCCATCGCGGATCTTCGCGTCGAGCATGTTCACGCCGGCCGCGTGGATCTCGACGAGCACGTCGCAGTCGCCGACCGCCGGCTCCGTGAGATCGCCGGCCTGCATCGGACGCTTGTACTTGCTGACTGAGTAGGCCTTCATGATCGGGTCCGGGTGCTCTCAGAGAGAAAGGCGAGAGCCCGCTTGACGAAGTCCTCGTGGAACTGGAACACGCCGCCGTGCCCGGCGTCGGGATAGAGGACGAGCTGGCTGTTGAGGAGTCGTCGATCGAGGTCGACGGTGTTCTCGGAGGGCACCATCTTGTCGCTCTCGCCGTTCATGACGAGCACCGGCTGGTGGATGCTCGCGAGATCCGCGGGCTTCTGCTGACCCCATCGGTGGATGGCCTTGAGCTGGGCGCGAAATGAGCGGACGGAGATCGCCTTGTCGCGGTCGTTCGTCCGTTCCTCGAGGCGCGCCAGGAACTCGTTCGCCGCTCTGCGCCCGTTCGGAGTCCTGGTGAAGAACAGGAACTCCTTAGGGTCCCGGCGGGTGAGCAGTCCCCACGCGGTGTCCTGGTAGGAGATGCGGGTCACCTTCTCGATGCCCTCGCCCCCCGCAGGGCCGGTTCCGGCGAGGATCATCTTGCGCACCAGCTGCGGCTCTTCCTGCGCGATCAACTGGGCGATCATGCCGCCCATGGAGAACCCGAAGAGGTCGACCTGGTCGAAGCCCAGGGCACGGATGAAGGTGACGGCGTCGCGTGCCATCTCCTCGACCGTCGTCGGCGTGGACCCACTCGAGGCACCGACACCTCGGTTGTCGAAGGTGATGACCCGATGCTTCGCAGCGATGCCATCCACCACTCGGGGGTCCCAGTTGTCCAGGACTGCGGCCAGGTGGGTGAGGAAGACCACCGGCACCCCGGTGCTCGGACCGAGCTCGCGGTAGGCGAAGTCCACTCCTTCCGCGGAGAGTGTGTGCGTGGGTGCGTCCTTCCACGCCGTGATCGCGTGGTTTTGACCTGTCTTGACCGCCATGTGTGCTCCCCAATCCGTTATTGAATGACGGTCATAATATTATCGTACGGTCATAATACAATGGTGCGACGTGCCTCACACTGACGCCTTCTACGCCCATTTCGAGTCCAAGGACGATCTCGTCGCCAACGTCCTCGCCGACCAGCTGCGCGCCCAACGCCACAGCGTCGATGCGAGCCCCCGGACCGGGAGGGACTCCAAGCCTTCATCCGCGCCTACCTGACTCCGGAGCACCGTGACCAGTGCGCCGACGGCTGCCCCTCGGCCGCGCTGCTCGACGAGATCGGCCGTCGGCCCGCCGCGACCCGACAGGTCTTTTCACCGACGAACTGATGGGCGTCATCGACGACATCGCGTCGCGACTGGACCCGACTCCGTCGACGCGGCCCGAACCGACGCGCTCACGCTCTTCGGATTGATGGGCGGCACTCTCCAGCTCGCCAGGGCGCTGACTGACCGCGACCTGTCCGATCAAATCCTCGCGCGAGGGGTTGCGACAGCGCCGAAGCTGCTGGACGACCCGGCATGACCGCCCAGCTCGCCGGCGTCAAGCCGGCTACGTCACGAACTGCCGCGGGTGAACGCCGGCCGACCGTCGGCGTGTCGCCACGCCGGCCAGTAGCGTCCGAAGCCGGTGCGCTCGATGGCTCCGCGCTTGACGCCTTCCCTGAGCGCGGCCGAGAAGCGCCCCGGTCCCCAGTACTTGCAGCCCACCAGGTTGCCGAGGTCGCGACGGCGCATTTCGCCCTGGTCCTCGAGCGCGCGGGGGAGCATGCCGACCTCGCGCTCCAGCCACCATTCGTTCTCGTCGCGGTCGGTCGACGAAGCGCCCGTGCCCGGAAACGGCGCCACGCCGTAGGAGTGGCGCTCGCGATCCGAGCGGCGCCCACGCGTGCGGGTACTCGTTCTCATCGCTCTCCCCCTCGCGGGTTGTTGTCGTGGGCGGTGGGTCCGCTCACCGGGTGGGCCTCCGGACTCTCCTCGGTCGCGGTGGCACCGGCGCCGCCGGTCCGCGCGGGCTCGTAGCGCTCGCCCTCGCGGCCGATGGTGTGGCGGTCGGCCTCCTCGCCGGGCTCCTCGAGCTCCTCGCCCGTCGCGCTGAGCGGCGGCGCGATGTCCTCCAGGTCACGCTGGGCCGCCTCGACCCCCATGGTCGCCTGGATGACGCCGCCGATGATCATGACGATGGCGCCGATGAGGTAGCCGACGAAGATCTGCGAGGACTTGCCGCTCTCGATCAGAGCGCCGAATAGCAGGGGTCCGCCGAAGCCGCCGATGATGGTGCCGGTCGCGTAGAAGAAGGCGATCGCCATCGCGCGGGTCTCCATCGGGAAGATCTCGCTCACCGTCAGGTAGGCCGCGCTGGCGCCGGCGGACGCGAAGAAGAAGATCACGCACCAGGCGATCGTCTGCGTCGTCGCGGTCAGCGTGCCGTTGTCGAAGAGAACGCCGGTGATGATCAGCAGAACGCAGATCCCCGCCCGGATGGATCGCCTGCCGTGGTCCAGATGGCACTGGATGGTGGTGATCGGCCTGGGGACGGTCTGGATCCTCGACGGCTTGGCCGTCACCATCGTGGGGGCGATCGGCGGGCGGCTGACCGAGGACGGCTCGGGTCTCGAGCTGAGCGCCGCGCAGGTCGGCTCGGCGGGGTCGGCGTACATCGTCGGCGCCTGTCTCGGCGCCCTGTACTTCGGCCGCCTGGCCGACCGGATCGGCCGAAAGAAGCTCTTCATGCTCACCCTGGGGATCTTCTTGGCCCACCCTGGGGATCTTCTTGGCCGGCAGCGTGCTCACCGGCTTCTCGATGAACTACATCTGGTTCCGGGTCTGCCGGTTCATCACCGGCGCCGGCGTGGGCGGGGAGTACTCGGCCATCCACTCGGCCGTTGACGAGCTGATCCCGGCGCGGGTGCGCGGCGCCGTCGACCTCATCATCGGCGGGTCATTTTGGATCGGGACGATCCTCGGGTCGCTGGCATCGGTGCTGTTGCTCGACCCGGACCGATGGACGTCGGCTGGCGAATCGCGTTCGGGCTCGCGGCTGTGATGGCGCTCGGCATCCTGCTCGTGCGCCGCAACGTCCCGGAGAGCCCGCGGTGGCTGTTCCTGCATGGCCGGGACGCCGAGGCGGAGGAGGTTACGGCGCAGATCGAGCGCCAGGTCGTCGACCACACCGGCCAGGAGCTGGTCGAGCCGCGGCGCACGATCCGCGTCCGGCAGCGGGGGCCGATGGGCATCGGCGAGATCGCCGGCGTGGTGTTCAAGCAGTATCCGAAGCGCACGTTCGTGGGACTGGCGCTCTTCACCGGCCAGGCGTTCCTCTACAACGCGATCTTCTTCACCTACGCGCTGGTGCTGACGAAGATCTACGGCGTCGGCACGGGGTCAGTCGGCTGGTACCTGATCCCGTTCGCCGTCGGGAACTTCCTCGGGCCGCTGCTCCTCGGCCGCTTCTTCGACACCCTCGGGCGCAAGCCGATGATCGCCGGCACCTACATCCTGTCGGGTGTCTCGATCGTCCGCAGTGTGGCGTCCTGTGCTTGCACCATCTCGTCCTCCCGGCGACACGACGATGTCCTGTTGGCGCGTCGTTACTCGGCTCGACGCGTGCCAATCGTCACGTGTCTTCGCTTCGCGCGCCGGTGAAGCGGGAAGCAACAAGCCCATGCTGGACCTCCCCAGGGGGATCACCACATGCCTGTTCGACCTCGACGGCGTGCTGACGCAGACGGCCAAGATCCACGCCCAGGCGTGGAAGCAGATGTTCGACGACTTCCTGCGCGACTGGTCCGAGCGCACGGGGGAGCCGTTTGAGCCCTTTGACCGCCCCACCGACTACGACGAGTACGTCGACGGCAAGCCGCGCCTGGACGGCGTCCACTCCTTCCTGCAGTCGCGCGGCATCGACATCTCCATGGGATCGCCGTCCGACCCGCCGGAGGAGGACACGGTGCACGCCCTCGGCACCCGCAAGAACAACCTCGTGCTCGACCTCATCCAGGATCAGGGCGTCGAGCCGTACGCGGGCTCGGTCGCGTTCGTCGAGCGCGCTCGCGACCAGGGCCTGCGCCGCGCCGTCGTTTCGTCGAGCACCAACTGCCGGGAGGTGCTCGTCGCCGCCGGGATCGAGCATCTGTTCGAGGTGCGCATCGACGGGACGGTTCCCGAGCGCGAGGGCCTGGCGGGCAAGCCGGCACCCGATACGTTCCTCGCCGGCGCGCGGGCGTTCGACGCCGACCCGGCGCAGGCGGCGGTCCTCGAGGATGCCCAGGCCGGCGTTCAGGCGGGCCGGGCGGGCGACTTCGGCTGGGTCGTGGGCGTCGACCGCACCGGCCAGGCCGAGGCGCTGCGGCAACGCGGCGCCGACGTGGTCGTGGAGGACCTCGCCGAGCTGCTGGGGCGCAGGTGATCGGCGAGAACGTCTTCGCCGTCGACGCCTGGGCGGTACCGGAGCAGGAGCTGCACCTCGATCTGCTCCCGCAGACCGAGTCGATCTTCGCGCTCTCCAACGGCCACATCGGGATGCGGGGCAACCTCGACGAGGGCGAGCCGTGGGGGCTTCCCGGCACCTACCTCAACGCCTTCTACGAGATCCGGCCGCTGCCGTACGCCGAGGCCGGCTATGGCTATCCCGAGGCGGGCCAGACGATGATCAACGTCACCAACGGCAAGCTCATTCGCCTGCTGGTCGACGATGAGCCGTTCGACGTCCGCTACGGCCAGCTCTTGCGCCACGAGCGAGTGCTCGACCTCCGCGACGGGATGCTGCGCCGGGAGGTGGAGTGGGTGTCGCCGGCCGGCCAGGGCGTGCGCATCCGCTCCAGCCGGCTGGTCTCGTTCGTCCAGCGCGCGGTGGCCGCCGTCCACTACGAGGTCGAGCCGGTGGACGCGCCGGCGCGGATCGTCGCGCAGTCCGAGCTCGTCGCCAACGAGTCGGGGCCCGAACAGACGGATGACCCGCGGGCGGCAGCGGCGCTGCGCGCGCCGCTGGTGTCCGAGCACCACGCCTGTGCCGGTCTGCGGGCCGGGCTCGTGCACCGGACCCGCAGCAGCGAGCTGCGCATGGCGGCGGGCATGGACCACGTCGTCGAAGGGCCCGACGGGACGGTCACCGACTCGGAGAGCGACGACGATCTGGCGCGTGTGACCGTCAGCACCGAGCTGGAACCCGGACAGACGCTGCGGATCGTCAAGCTGCTGGCCTACGGGTGGTCGAGCCGGCGGTCGCTGCCCTCGCTGCGCGACCAGGTCGATGCGGCGCTCGCGTCCGCCAAGCGCACCGGCTGGGAGGGTCTGCGCGCCGGCCAGCGCGAGTATCTGGACACTGTGTGGAGCCGGGCAGACGTGGAGCTGGAGGGCGACGCCGCCATTCAGCAGGCGACGCGCTTCGCCCTCTTTCAGGTGGTCCAGGCCGCCGCCCGCGCCGAGAGGCGGGCGATTCCCGCCAAGGGCCTGACCGGCAGCGGCTACGACGGCCACTCGTTCTGGGACATGGAGACCTACACGCTGCCGGTGCTCATCTTCGCCCTCCCCGAGGCCGCGCGCGACGCCCTGTGCTGGCGCCACGCGACGATGGACTTCGCCGGCGAGCGCGCGCGCGAGCTCGGGTTCGCCGGGGTGACATTCCCCTGGCGGACGATCCGCGGCCAGGAGTGCTCGGGCTACTGGCCGGCAGGTACGGCCGCCTTTCACATCAACGCGGACATCGCCGACGCCGTGCGCCGCTACCTCAACGCGAGCGGCGACGAGGCCTTCGAGAAGGGCCAGGCCATCGA
>JBKPMS010000076.1:0-22147 GCA_046732275.1 Actinomycetota bacterium
AAGCAGGGCGAGGCCGGCGAGGGCGAGCAGGCGCGTCATCTCAGCATTATTTCTGCAGCGCCACCTACCGCTCCAAGGAGGTGCCGCACGACGTCCAGAACGCTCTCGCGGACGCAGAACGCGATGTCCTCCTCGAGCCGGGGTGCGCCTGCTCCCGGGTGAAAGCGACGGCAACGCGCATCCGAGCACTACGCTACTTCCGCACGTGACGGGAACCGTCCAGAAGACCTGCTACCGCCATCCCGACCGGGTCACCGGCCTCTCCTGCTCGGAGTGCGGGCGCCCCATCTGCACCGAGTGCATGACGATGGCGCCGGTCGGAATCCGCTGCCCGGAGCACTCGGGTCAGGCGCAGGGCGTGCAGCGTGTGACGCACGGCGTCCGCCGCGCGAGCTTCGAGGGTGTCGGCGCCAAGGTGACGCGTGCGCTGATCGGGATCAATGTCGCCGTGTACATCGCCGAGCTCCTGCAGGGAAGCGGCGTCAACGCAAACCACGGCTCGATCTACCAGAACGGTGCGCTGATCGCGAACGGCGTGAAGTTCGGCGACACGCTCGTCGGCGTCCCGGGGGGCACCGGCTTCCCGGACCTCGTCGGCGTGGCGCACGGCGAGTGGTGGCGCCTGGTCACGTCGATGTTCCTCCACTACGGGCCCTTCCACCTGCTGCTGAACATGCTCGCGCTCTACTGGTTCGGTTCCCTCCTCGAGCAGCGCATCGGATCCGGCCGCTTTCTGATGCTCTACTTCGTCTCGGGGCTTGCGGGGGCCGCGGGAGCGCTGATCGCGGCGCCGACGACGCCGACCGTCGGAGCGTCCGGGGCGATCTTCGGGATCCTGGGCGCCGGGCTCGTGCTTGAGCAGCAGCGGGACTACGTCTTCGGCGGCAGCGCGCTCGGCATCATCGTGATCAACCTCGTGCTGACGTTCTCGATCCCGAACATCTCGATCGGCGGGCACATCGGCGGGCTGCTCGGGGGAATCGTCGTCGCGCTCGGGCTCACGAGGTTCGGGCGCGGTCACGCGGCGTACGGCCGCACGGGGGTCGCCGGCGTCGTGACGATCGTCGGCGTCGGTCTCGCTTCGGTGTTGATCGCGTACTGGAAAGCGAAGGGGTACGCCTAGGAGAAGACCCAGCGGGTTGCGTTGCGCGGGAAATCCGGCTCCGTCCATGTCTGCGCTATCCGCGGCTTGAAGACGAAGACGCTGTGCTCGGCGCGCGGGCTCTCGATCCGGTAGCCGTATTTCTCCTCGTAGAGATCGATGAACCGCTCGAGAGCTGCGTCGTCGCTCGGGCGCTCGACCTCGCCGTCGAGGATCACGGTGTCGTCGCCGCTCTCGAGATGGATCACGACGCGCGGATCGCGGGCCAGGTTCCGCCCCTTCACTGAGTCGGGCGCCGTGCTGAACCACACCGCGTCGTCCAGCCACACGCCCCAGACCGGCGCCGCGTGGGGGCGGCCGTCGCTTCGCGTCGTGCAGACCCAGTAGTTCCGCGCCGACATCAGCTGCTCGACCGCCCAGCTCCAGGGCAGGAGCTCCGCGCCCGAGGCGTCGGTCGGGACGCCGTATAGGCGCGGCATGCGCGGAGCCTCAGGCGTCGGCTCGGACACGCGCCGAGAGTACAACTCAGGCGTGGCGATCGTGATCGTCGACGGAGAGAACGTGCGCCGCTCGCTATGGCCCAACATGCCGCGTGCCGAGCTGATGGAGCGCTCCCGCGTCTGGGGCGATCGCCATGGGCACGCCGTCGAGGTCGTGTGGGAGGGCGCAGGGACGGCAGACGACGAGATTGCTCGGCGAGCGCGTGAGCTGGTGGGCGAGGTCTGGATCGTGACGTCGGACCGCGGACTGCGCGAGCGCGTTGCGGGCAACGCTGCACGGGTCATCGGCGGCGGATCCTTCGCGCGCGAGCTTCGAGCAGAGCCTGGCGACTACGGTTCGCAGCCGTAGCCATCCCCGTCGCCGTCAAGGCGATAGGGATCGCTGCCGCTCACGCGAATCGGTTTCTTGGAAGCAGGGATGTCGCTGCAGTTGAGGTCGGCGACGCGTGGAAGACACGGCGCGTAGCCGGGTTGGCAGCCGGCGCCAGTTGCGTTGCCGCCGGCGGCCGAGCGGCTGAGCCGCCCAGTGTGGCAATGGAACCGATAGCGGTGGTATTCGCTGTCCGCCTTGATCTTGCAGTACTGCCCCGCCTTGAGGCATTTGTCGCCCCAGCTCAAATGCGCGGACACGTAGCCGACCGAACAGGTCTTGGCGACACCAGTCGGAGCGTTGGCCCTGGCGGTGCCGGTGCTCGCCGCAACGCTTGCACATGCGGCCGCGGCCGCGAGCAGACTGATGACCCCCTTCACCCTCATCCCCGAGCCCAGAGTGCCAGGCAGCCGCCATGTCTTCAATAGGCCATCCGGCCTATCCGACACGCGTTTCCGGCCTGTGTCACCCGACCGTCATGACGAGCTCGAGTCCGAGGAACTCCCCGATCCGCTGTGCCTCGGCCTCGAGCGCTGCCCGCTGCGCCCGCGTCAGTCGTTTGGTCGGTTCCACTCGTAGCTCTATTCGCTTGCCGCGTTTTTTGCGTTCCCAGAGCCCGGCCGCAACGCCGTCGACGAGCAGGAACCGCACGCCCGCGGGTCCCTCGTAGCGGCCGCGCCCATGCTCCGCCACCTGCGTGCGCACCGTGTCCGGAACCAGGTGCTCGCGCTCACGGAAGCCCATGACATACACGTCGTACTCGGGCACCAGGCGAACGCTCGGCCGCAGCTCCGGGAAATCGAGGTCTCTCGCCAGAACCAGCGCCGCGCGGCCCTCGACCTCTACCTCTTGCAGCTCGTCCGAGATCGAGTCGAAGAGCGCACGCGCATCCGCAGGCTTGAACTGCGGTGACGTGAACCACTCGCGGAAGTCGTTCGGCGTAGCAGGCCCGTACGTCCAGAGGTACCGCCGGCAGGCTTCGCGGAGCGCCTCTTCTTCGTCGATCTCCGTCCACTCCTTGATCCACTGGTCGGCCCGCACGAGCGTGATCTTGTTTCCGCGCGGAGGCCCCTGACAGAGGTCGGCGCCGCCGAAGAACGCGAACCCCGATGAGAGACGGCCTCGTGCGTTCGGCCCCAGATGTTCGGCAACTTCCTCCGCCAGCTCCTCGCGCAACAGGACTTGCTCATCGAGTGCGTCCAACACCGCGACGCGGATCTGGTTCACCTCGTCCGGCCCGAGCGCCGGGTGGACAACGCCCTTGGGGTCAACCCACGCACCGAGCTCGTGAGCCTCTGGCGCCACCGCGCGCCGGGCGGCGAGCCAGAGCGGCAGGTCATCGGCCGGATGCAGGTGCAGAGTGCCGCGCAAGGTCCACGCTTTGACCAGCGTGCGGTCACGCCACAGCGCGTCGCGGATGTCTTGCTGCGTCACGCCGTCGACGCGTGTCGCCAGCTGGAGCTCCGCTGAGGCCTGAACCTGCGCATGCACGCCGCAGACACGGCGAACGACATCGACCAGCTCGTCGGCCGGCGCGCGCGGGGTCAGCGACTGTCGCGCGAGGCGTCGCGCGCGGACGTCGTCCCAGGTCAGAAGAATTGTCTGCGGTCGAGCAGCTTGCCGCCCGTCAGCCAGGCGAGTCGGCCGCGCTCGATGATCTGGACGTGCGCCGCGCCGGGATCGTCTTCGGCGTGCTCTTCGCGGTACTTGGTCAGCCACGAGCGCACGTCGTCCTCCGAGGAGACCTTGGCGATGCGCTCGCCGTCGACGAGAAGCGCGTAGTCCGTCATCAGCCGCCTGCGGCCGCGTACACCGCGGCGCCGCTCTCCGCGAGTGCAGCTTGCGCGGCGGCGAGCCGCGCGAGCGGAACGCGGTACGGGGAACACGAGACGTAGTCGAGGCCGAGCTCGTGGCAGAAGGCGACCGACTTCGGCTCGCCACCGTGCTCGCCGCAGATGCCGAGCTTCAGCTCGGCCTTCGTCGAGCGGCCGCGCTCGACGGCGATGCGCATGAGGTCGCCGACGCCCTCGACGTCAAGCGTCTCGAAGGGATTCGTCTCGAGCACGCCGTCCTCGAGATAGTGCGTGAGGAACTTCCCTTCGGCGTCATCACGCGAGAAGCCGAGCGCCGTCTGCGTCAGGTCGTTGGTGCCGAACGAGAAGAAGTCCGCCTCGGCCGCGATCTCGTCGGCGCGGATGCAGGCGCGCGGGAGCTCGATCATCGTCCCGCACAGGTACTCGACCTCCGGCGCTTCCTCCTCCGCGACGCGAACCGTGAGCTCGCGCAGGCGCCGGAGCTCCTCCTCGAAGCCGACGAGCGGGTGCATGATCTCGACGAGCGGCGCTTCTCCTGTCCTCTCCTTTACGGCGGCCGCTGCGCCGACGATCGCGCGGACCTGCATCTCGTAGATCTCGGGCCACTGAAGCCCGAGCCTGCAGCCGCGGGTGCCGAGCATCGGGTTCGCCTCCTGCAGCTGGCGGATTCGCTGCCGCATTCTGTCGTCGGTTGCCTGCTCGGGCGAAGGCAGGAACTCGTGGAGCGGCGGGTCGAGCAGGCGGATCGTCACCGGCAGCCCGGCCATCGCCTCGAAGATCGCCTCGAAGTCGCCCTGCTGCATCGGCAGCAGTTTCTCGAGCGCTTTGCGGCGACCCGCCTCGCTGTCGGCCATGATCATCTCGCGCACCACCGGGAGGCGGCCGTCCGCCATGAACATGTGCTCGGTGCGGCAGAGGCCGATTCCTTCGGCGCCGAACTCGCGGGCCTTCGCCGCATCCTGAGGCGTGTCGGCGTTCGTGCGCACTTTCAGGCGTCGATGCCGGTCTCCCCACGCGAGGATCGTCTCGAGATCGTCGTTGACCTGCGGAGGGACGAGCGGAACCTCGCCGACGATGACGGCACCGGTGCCGCCGTCGATCGTGAGCACGTCCCCTTCGGAGAGGGTCTGACCCGCGAGTGTGATTGTTCGCGCCTTGATGTCGATCGAAAGTGCGTCGCAGCCGGCGACGCACGGCTTCCCCATCCCGCGTGCGACGACGGCGGCGTGCGAGGTCATCCCGCCGTGCGCCGTGAGGACGCCCGCGGCGCGCACGAGGCCGTGGATGTCGTCTGGCGTCGTCTCCCAGCGGACGAGGATGACGCTCTCGCCGGCCTTGCCGCGCTCCTCCGCCGTGTCCGCGTCGAGCACGATCTTCCCGGACGCCGCACCGGGAGACGCGTTGAGCCCCTTGGCCGTCGTCTCCCACTCCGCGGTCGGGTCGATCATCGGATGGAGCAGCTGCTCGAGCTGAGCCGGATCGATCCGCGCAACCGCTTCCTCCTTCGAGATCAGCCCCTCGTCGACCATGTCGACGGCGGCCTTCACCGCCGCGGCGGCAGCGCGCTTCGCCGAACGCGTCTGCAGCAGAAAGAGGTCGTTGTCCTCGACGGTGAACTCGATGTCCTGCATGTCCCGGTAGTGCTCCTCGAGTCGCCGCATCGTCGCGAGCAGCTGCGCAAACGCACCCGGAAGCTTTTGCTCCATCTCGGCAAGGGGCTGCGGCGTCCGGATGCCGGCGACGACGTCCTCTCCTTGCGCATTCGACAGAAACTCGCCGTAGAGACCGGGCTCGCCGGTCGACGGGTCGCGCGTGAAGGCCACGCCCGTACCGGACTCGTCTCCCTTGTTGCCGAACACCATCTGCACGACGTTGACGGCCGTGCCCAGGTCGTCAGGGATGCCGTACGTGCGCCTGTATACCTTGGCGCGCGGCGCATCCCACGACTCGAAGACGGCGCGCACGGCGCGGGACAGCTGCTCGTGCGCATCTTGCGGGAAGTCGCCGCCCGTCTCGTCGTGGTAGATCTCCTTGTAGCGGCCGACGAGCGCGGCGAGATCCTCCTCGCCGAGGTCGCTGTCGTGCTTCACGCCTTTCGCTCTCTTGGCGTCCGTCAGGGCCTGCTCGAACAGGTGCGCATCGATGCCGTCGACGACCTCTCCGTACATCTGGATCAGGCGTCGATACGAGTCGCGCGCAAACCGCTCGTTGTCCGTCCGTGCCCCGAGCCCGTCGACGGCCTCGTCGTTGAGGCCGAGGTTGAGGATCGTGTCCATCATCCCGGGCATCGAGATCGCCGCGCCGGAGCGAACGGAGACGAGCAACGGATCGCGTGCGTCGCCGAACCGCTTGCCGCTCTTCTCCTCGAGTGCCTCGAGGTGTGCGTCGATCTCCGCCTCGAGGCCGCCGGGGAGCTGCTTGCCGCTCCGGAAGTACTCACGGCAGGCGTCCGTCGTGATCGTGAACCCGGCCGGAACCGGGACGCCCATCTGCGTCATCTCGGCCAGGCCGACGCCCTTGCCGCCGAGGAGCTCCCGCCCGCCGTCGGACGGCTCGTCGAAGTCGTAGACGTATCTCGGGCCGCTCAAGCCGCCGAATCCTCTCACAAACTCCCTGCAATACTCGACCTTGTGTCGGAGCGGGAGATCCTTGCGATGGGCGGGTTACCCGACGACACGCTTCTCGACTACGTGCTCGGCGCGGCTCGCGGCAGCCGCGTCCTCTACGTCCCGACGGCGGCAATGGAGGGCGCGGACTTCACCGTCTGGTGGTACGAACGCCTACGAGGTCGCGCGCAGATGCGGCACCTCAGCTTCTTTCCCTGGCCGCCGGCGTCCCTTCGCGAGGTTGCGCTGGAACACGATGTCATCCTCGTAACGGGCGGCAACACCGCCAACGCCATCGCGATCTGGCGCACCCACGGCTTCGACGAGATCCTCCGAGAGGCATGGGAGCAGGGCGTGCTGCTCGCCGGTTGGAGCGCCGGGATGATCTGCTGGTTCGAGCACGGCGTGACGGACTCGTTCGGCCCGGACCTCGCGGCGCTCGAGTGTCTCGGGTTCCTCCCCGGAAGCGCGTGCCCGCACTACGACGGAGAGGAACGGCGGCGCCCGGTCTACCAGCGGCTCGTCGAGGACGGCCTACCGGCAGGCGTTGCCGCGGACGACGACGTGGCGCTCCACTACGTCGGCACCGAGCTCCGCGAAGTCGTGACGACCCGCGACGGCGCCGGCGCCTATCGCGTGTCGGCGGCCGGTGAAGAGGCGCTCCGCGCGCGGCTGTTCGACGTCAGCCGTCGGGCACGCGAACGCACGGGCGGCCCCTGATGGGGCCGCCCGGCTACTAGATCGGGGAGAGACCGCGACCTAGAGGTCGGCGAACCGGATGAGGCTCCACTGAGCCTCACCCACTGTCGCCCTGATCCATGCCTGAACCGCTGCCTGATCGACGCGGTACATGAAGTCGACTCCACGGCACCACTCGTTCAGTCCGAACGAGTTGACCGCAACGATGATGTCGCTCGTGCTGTAGAGGAGCGGACCACCCGAGTCGCCGCTGCACGTTCCGCCGCGGCCGTTGCCCGGATTGGCGCTCGTCTGCACATTGAAGCCGTCGGTGAGGTTGCTGTTCAGGTTCACGAGCTTCTCCGTCGCAGTCAGGCGCTCTCGGAACGAGATCACCTTCGAGTCGACGGGACTGTTTCGGGTCAGCCCGTATCCGGAGACGGTGAACGTCGTGTCCTGCTGGCCGCGCCGCTGCGCGAAGCGGTCCAGCGCGCCGACCGTTGCGAGCGCTGCGTAGCTCTGGACGAGCGACGCCTGGTTCGTCTGCGTGATCGGCTTGTCGAGGATGACGAGGCCGACGCCTTTCGTGTTCGGGGAGCCGGCGGGATACCCGAAGTTGAAGAGGTGACTTGAGGTCACGTCGCTCGTGAGGGGATAGCCGCTGGGCGCGGGAGCGCCGGTGGCCGGATCGAACCCGACGCCTGCGTCCTGCTGGAACCAGAGGCGGGCGTGCGTCGCGCCGGTGGTCGCATCGGTGCAATGACCGGCTGTCAGGAAGACGCTCGGCGTGATCAGCGAGCCCGAGCAGCGGTGCGTGAACTGATCGTTCGCGTCGTAGAAAGCGATCAGCCCGACGTAGGTGTGGATGTTGTCGTCCTGGAAGTTGCCGGTGATCGCACCCGCCGGCGCGGCTCCGAGTGCGAGCACGCCGACGACAAGCGCTGAGAGCGCGCGAATCCTGCGCAAGTTCCCTCCTTGTCGGTTGACCCCCGCCGCGTCTCCTACCCGCGGCGCGGCGCAAGTATAGCTATCTCTATCTGCTTTGCCTAGACCGTAGATCCGCGAGCCAGGCAAGCACTCGGAGGCCGACCCAGAGGGGCGTCAGCAGCACGTAGAAGATGAGGTCGGCAACGCCGAGCGTCACCCACCAGATCGCCCATCGCCACCACGGAACGGGGGGCTTCGGCTTCACGGCGTCCTCGCCGCCGCCGCTTCCGCTCGCCGGCTTTCGACGGTTCGGAGGATGCGCTGCGCCGTCTCTTCAATCGAGAGCTCCGAGATGTCAATCACCGGGCAGCCGAGCCGCCGGTGGATCGCGGCCGCCTCGTCGAGCTCGTCGTAGATCTCCGCGAGCTGGGCATAGCGGCGGTTGTTCGTGCCGAGGTTACGCACACGTGCCCGGCGGATGTCGGCAAGCCGGTCAGCGTGGATCGTCAGCCCGACGACCTTGGCGGGGTCGAGCTCGAACAATTCCTTCGGTGGGTCGATTCCCTTCACGACGGGGACGTTCGCAACCTTGTGGCCGAGGTAGCCCAGGTAGATCGAGAGCGGTGTCTTCGACGTGCGCGACACGCCCACGAGAACGATGTCTGCTTCGTCCAGCCCGGCGCCCACGCCGTCGTCGTACTTCACGGCGAACTCCATCGCCTCGATGCGGCGGAAGTACGCAGGATTGAGCGGCGCCCGCGAGCCGGGCGTCATCCGCGCAGCCTGACCCGACACCCGCGCGACCGCGTCGATCGGGTGGCCGAGGACGTCGCAGTAGTGCACACGGGCGCGGCGACACAGACGACGCATAGCATCGCGCAGCTCGGGATCCACGAGCGTGTACACGACCACGGCTGCGTGCCCGCGTGCACTCCGCACCGCGCGTTCGAGGTCGTCGACGGTCTCGGCGCGCGCATGGCGCACCTCCTCGAACTCCTGCTCGGGAAACTGCGCTTCCAGCGCCTGCACAAGACGCGCGGCGGTCTCGCCGGTTGAGTCGGAGACGATGTGTAGCTCGACGGGCGGTGGCATTCAAACTGCAGGCTAATTACTCTTAGAAAAGTCTTAACGCGATTTGCCCGTTAGATGAATGCCGTCATGGGTACCGTGGGGGAATGAGCAAGCTCCGCTTTGCGCTGCTCACGTTCGCTCTCGCGATCTTGGCCGCGGCTACATCAGGCACTGCGGCCGCGAAATCCAGTTGCGCCACGCGCCTGATCGCGGATTGGCAGGACGGCCGGATCGACCGCACATATGCGGTGCCGTGCTATCGCGAGGCGCTCGCAAGCCTCCCCGAAGATGTTCGGGTCTACTCGACCGCCACAAGCGATATCACCAGGGCGCTCCACGCCCGGCTTGCGTCGTCGACGAGGCGAACGGCGGCTGCAACTACCGCCGGAGGCGGCGGTGGCGGCGGCCTCTCGACACTCGTCGTGCTTGCGGTCGCGGCCGTCGTCCTGGTGGCCGCGGGATCGCTTTCGCTCGCCAGGCGCTAAACGCAGCCCCGGCGAGATAACGTCTCCGCCCATGGCAAGTACAACGGGCGACGTCGTCACGATGGACAAGATCGTCTCGCTCGCACGGCGCCGCGGCTTCGTCTTCCCCTCGTCCGAGATCTACGGCGGCCTCGGGTCGGCGTACGACTACGGGCACTACGGCGTGTTGATGAAGAACAACGTCAAGGCGCGCTGGTTCGAGGCGATGATTCAGGAGCGCGACGACATCGTCGCACTCGACTCCGCGATCATTCTCAACCCGCAAGTCTGGGAGGCGTCGGGTCACGTCGAAGGCTTCAGCGATCCCCTCGTGGATTGCCGGACTTGCAAGCTCCGCTTCCGCGCGGATCACATCGCCGATCCCGAGCACGACGAGGTGCGCTGCGGCCGGAAGCCGAGCAAGCGCCCAGGCGAAACGCCCGAATGCGACCTCACGGAGGCCCGTGCGTTCAACCTGATGCTCTCGACGCGTCTCGGCGCGCTCGAGGAGACGGGCTCAGCCGCATACCTGCGGCCCGAAACCGCTCAGGGCATCTTCGTCAACTTCAAGAACGTCCTGCAGATTGCCCGCCGCAAACCGCCGTTCGGCATCGCCCAGATCGGCAAGTCCTTTCGCAACGAGATCACGCCCGGCAATTTCCTCTTCCGCACGCGCGAGTTCGAGCAGATGGAGATGGAGTTCTTCGTCCCGCCCGACGACGCGCCGACGTGGTTCGAGTACTGGGTGGCCGAGCGCTACAGCTGGTACACGCGCTACGGCATTCGTGAAAGCCATCTCCGGGTTCGGCCGCACCCGGCCGAGGAGCTGTCGCACTACTCGAGCGCGACGAGCGACGTCGAGTACCTCTTCCCCATTGGCTGGTCCGAGCTCGAGGGTGTCGCAAACCGCGGTGACTTCGACCTGACGCAGCACACGGAGCATTCCGGCACGAAGCTGGAGTACGTCGGCCCGAACGGCGAGCGATACGTGCCGCACGTCGTCGAGCCCGCGGGCGGGCCGGACCGCGCCTTCCTCGCTTTCCTGGTCGACGCCTACGACGAGGAGGTCGTCGCCGACCGGCAGCGAACGGTGCTTCGCCTCCACCCCCGGATCGCACCGGTGAAAGCGGCGATCCTGCCGCTGATCGGCAAGAGCGAGGAGATGGTCGCGAAGGCGCGTTCGCTGACGGACGAGCTGCGACGCCGTTTCCTCGTCGAGTACGACGACAACGGCGCGATCGGCAGGCGCTATCGGCGCCAGGACGAGATCGGCACTCCGTGGGCATTCACGATCGACGAGCAAACGCTGGAGGACGAGACCGTGACCGTGCGCGATCGCGACTCTCTCGCGCAGGAGCGACTTTCGATCGCCCGCGTCAGCGGCTGGCTCGGCGACGCCCTCGAGCGTAACTGGCGCACGCCGAAGAACGACTAACCCTCAGCCGCAGCGGGAAGGTCCCGGGCATGCCCGAGGCTGACGTACGTGTCCGCGACGTGAAGGCGTTCAAGACGAAGTCGGGCAACACGCGCTTCGTGCTCGTCGACGATCAGGGAACCGAGTACTCGACCTTCAGAGAGCAGATCGCCGCGAAGCTGCAGGGCCTCGAGGGGCGGCGCGCACGGATCAAGTACCACGAGCAGGCGCGGGACGGTTTCACCAACGTCTACCTCGATGCGGTCGAGCCGCTGGACGACGCCGCCGACGATGAGGACGCCGGTGCCGCCGTCGACGAGGTCGCGTGGAAGACGGCGATGGAGGCCGCTCCGTACCTGCTGAGCGCCGAGGCGGTGGAGGAGGAGCTGTCGCCAGAGGAGCTGTTCGCCAAGCTGCAGCCCTTCAAGGAGCTCGTCGCGGAGGACATCGAAGGCGACCCGGAAGCGGAGAGCTCGAGCTAGGCGCTGCGCAGCGTGCGCAGCCGGAAGTTGCCGAAGTACTCGTACGCGGCAGTGATGACCGCGAGTGCGTCGCGGGCCGAGCGGTCGGTCAGACCGACGTCCCCCGCGTCTGCCAGAGGACGCGCGAGCAGCGATTCGATGCCCCCGATGCCGGCCGGCGAGAGCGCGAGCGCGCCGTCCACGCAGTTCCTGCAGACCGCCCCGCCCGCCTTCGGCGAGTAGCCCACGAGCTGTTCGCCCTGCATGCCGCAGTCGGCGCAACTCGTGAGGTGCGGGAGATACCCCGAGAGCCAGAGCAGCTTGAGCTGAAACGAGAGGGCAAGCGGATCGAGCGCGGGCCGCGCTGACCTCGGTTCGATCCCGTCGAGCAGGTCGAGAAAGCGGACGAGCGCCTGGAAGGCACGGTCGTTCGCCTCCTGCTCGGTGAAGAGCCGCAGCATCGCCTCTGCTCCGAGCAGTCCGACGCCTAGCCGATACGGCTGCTCGCGAGCGGCGTGATGCGAGCGCACGAGTGCAGCACCCGTCACGGTCTGCAGCTCACCGGAGCCCTGGTGCAGCATCAGCTCGACGTGCGAGAGCGGCTCGAGACGCCCGCCGAACCGCGACTTCGTCTTGCGTACCCCCTTTGCGACCACACCGACTCGGCCGCGTGCAAGCGTGTATAGGTGGAGGACCCGATCCGCCTCTCCAAAACGCAGCGAACGGAGCACGACCGCCTCCGTCTTGTACGAGCGCCCGGCCATGGCCTATCCAGTCTATGTTCGGCATCGGCAGAACCCTGGCGCCGCCTCGCCCGTTACAACAGCATGAGCAGGATCCGCGTCTACACAACCCGCTGGTGCGGCTACTGCGTGCGTGCAAAGGCCCTCCTGGAGGACAGAGGCCTCGAGTACGACGAAGTGTCGCTCGACGACGACCCGGCATTCCGCCAGAAGCTCTTCGATCTGACCGGTGCCTGGACCGTGCCGCAGATCCTCGTCGACGACCGGCTGATCGGCGGTTACACCGAGCTTTGGCGCCTCGACCGTGAGGGCCGGCTGAGCGAAGAGCTCGCGGCCTGACGTGCGAGTCGCTGGCAAGAGGGGCAATACCACGTGCCGCGACCGGCGACGCGAATCTTGTCGACCGGCGTGCCGCAACGTGGGCACGGCTCCCCTTCGCGGCCGTAGACGCGGAACTCCTCCTGCATTCGACCGCGGCTTCCGTCCGGCGTCGAGTAGTCACGTAGGCTCGCTCCCTGCCGGGCGATACCGGCCCTGAGCGCGTTCTTGATTCCCCGCGTGAGGCGGCGAACCTCTTCGGGATCGAGGTCGGCCGCGGGGCGGCGCGGGTGGATGCGCGCACGCCAGAGCGCCTCGTCGACATAGATGTTTCCGAGGCCTGCGACGACTCGCTGGTCCAGCAGGGCGGCCTTGACCGGCGCGCGCCGGCCCGCGAGGCGAGCGCCCAGCCAGCGTGCCGTGAAGGCGCGGCCGAGCGGCTCGACGCCGAGGCGCTCGCCGAGATACGGCTCGACGTCGTCGGGCTCGAGCAGATGCCACGTGCCGAAGCGACGAACGTCCTTGTACGTGACGTCCGATCCGTCGTCTAACTTGACAACAGCCCGTCGATGGGGATCAACGTCCAGCGGTCCCCGCACGGCGTGCCGCAGCGACCCCGTCATTCGGAGGTGCATCAGGAGAGCCCGGCCCGATTCGAACCGTACAACCAGATACTTTCCTCGGCGCTCGAGCGAAGCGACGCGTTCTCCCTTGAGCTCCGCCGCGACGGCCTGCGGCTCGAACGGACGCACGAGGCGGGGATCCATGATCTCGACCTCGTCGAACCTCCGGCCGACGATGCGCGGCTCGAGCGCGAGACGAATGGTCTCGACCTCGGGGAGCTCGGGCATCAGGCGATCGTCTCGAGGATGATCGGCGTCACAGGCGGTGGTTCACCGCCGACCCGGTACGTGGCGTGCACGTCCGAGGCGGCTGCCTTCCCCGACTCATCGTCATGTGCGTGGACCTCGGCGAGCACATCTCCGGCTGCGACCGCATCGCCGCGCTTCTTCAGGCAACGGATGCCGACGGCGTGATCGATCACATCGTTCTTGGTCCGCCGTCCGGCGCCGAGCCGGAGGGCAGCCGACCCGACGTCCACCGCCCCGATCGCCTGGACGAAGCCCTCGGCGTCGGCATGGACCTCCCGGACGACGGGCGCGACCGGGAGCGCGTCCTCTGACGGATCCCCTCCCTGGGCCGCGATCCAGCGTTCGTACATCGCGTACGCAGACCCGTCGGCGATCGCCGACGACGCGTGCTCGCGGGCGGCCTCTTCGTCGAGCTCGAGGTCGGAGAGCGCGAGGAGATGCGCGGCCTCCGCGAGGACAAGCTCTTCGAAGTCCCGCGGGCCGTCGCCGCGAAGCGTCGCGATCGTCTCGCGGATCTCGAGGGCGTTGCCGACGGCGTGCCCGAGCGGCTGGTCCATGTCCGTGAGGACGCATGCGATCTTCCGGCCGGCGTCGCGTCCGAGCTCGAGCATGAGCCGCGCGAGCTCTCGCGCATCCTCCACGGTCTTCATGAACGCGCCGTCACCGACCTTGACGTCGAGCACGATCGCGTCCGCGCCGGCGGCGAGCTTCTTCGACATGATGCTCGCCGCGATCAGCGAGACGTTGTCCACGGTCGCGGTCACGTCGCGGAGCCCGTAGAGGAGCTTGTCCGCCGGGACGAGGTTCGCGCTCTGGCCGATGATCGCGAGCCCGATGTCGCGCACCTGCCCGATGAACTCCTCCGTCGCGAGCTCGATCCTGAAGCCGGGGATCGACTCGAGCTTGTCGAGGGTGCCGCCCGTATGGCCGAGCCCGCGACCGCTCATCTTCCCGAACGGCACGCCGCACGCTGCCACGATCGGGCCGACGGCGAGCGACGTCTTGTCGCCCACACCGCCGGTCGAGTGCTTGTCGACCACGGTGCGGCCGACGGCCGGTCCGAGCGGAATCGTCTCTCCACTGCGGACCATCGCGTCCGTGAGCGCGAACGTCTCTGCGCCGTCGAGGCCGCGGAAGAAGACCGCCATGCAGAACGCCGCAAGCTGGTAGTCGTGGATCTCGCCGCGCGTGTAACCGAGGATGAGCTCTGAGATCTCGTCCGGAGCCAGGCGCTGGCCGTCGCGCTTCCGGCGAATGAGCTCCGCTGGGTGGATCACGGAGGAGAGCTCAGCGCTCGACGATCGGCTGGCCCGGAATGCCGCGCGAAGGGGCTTTGCCGCCGAGCCACGCGTTCACGGTCGCACCCACGTCGGCGAACTCGCCGCTGTGGATCCGTCCGCCCGCGTTCTTACCCTCGACGTAGGCGAGGAGAAGGGCATGCTCGCGGGAGTGATCCGTCGACGGCGTCGTGGGGTCGCAGCCGTGGTCCGACGTGAGGATCAACAAGTCGTTCGGCCGCAGCGCGTCCAGAAGGTCAGGCAGCCGCCGGTCGAAGTCCTGCAGGCAGCGGTGGAAGTTCTCCGGATCGTTTCGGTGGCCCCAGAGCATGTCCGTCTCGACGAGGTTCGTGAAGATCAGCCCGTCGTCCAGTTCCCGCAGGAGCTTCTCCGTCTGCGTGATGCCGTCGACGTTCGACTTCGTCGGATGGGAGTCGTCGATGTCCTGGTTGGCGAAGATGTCGGCGATCTTGCCGACGCCGTGCACCTGCATGCCCGCGTCGCGAACGAGCGAGAGGTAATTCGGCCGGCGCGGCTCGAGGGAAAAGTCATGCCGGTTCGCCGTGCGCTCGTAGTTACCGGGATCTCCGACGAACGGCCGCGCGATGACGCGGCCGACCGCATGCTTCCCGGTGAGGATCTCCCGGGCGATCCCGGAAGCCCTGTACAGCTCGTCGAGCGGGATCGTCTTCTCGTGAGCGGCGAGCTGAAAGACCGAGTCGGCCGACGTGTAGACGATCCACTTGCCCGTACGCTCATGCTCCTCGCCCAGTTCCTGGATGATCTCGGTGCCCGACGCCGGTTCGTTGCCGAGCACGCCGCGGCCGGTTCGGTGCATGAAGGGGTCGATCACGTCGTGCGGGAAGCCGTGCGGGTACGTCGGCATCGGCTGCGGAGTGACGACGCCCATGAGCTCCCAGTGTCCGGTCGTCGTGTCCTTCCCTTTCGAGCGCTCGACGAGCCGGCCCGCCACCGCCGGGGCACCGGCCTGAGGAGGACAGCCTTCGAGCGGCTCGACGTTGCCGAGCCCTAGGGCTTCCAGGTTCGGCAGGTCCAGGCCGCCGACGGCGCGCGCGACGTTCCCGAGGGTGTCGGACCCCTCGTCACCGTATTCGGAGGCATCCGGCAGCTCGCCGGCTCCAACGGCATCGAGCACGATGACACACGCCCTCGGCATGCGGGCTATTCTAGGTCGGTCGTGATGGACGTCCTCGGAGTGCTGGCGATGCTCGTGTTCTGCGCGTGCGTCATCTCGCTCGCGGCTGGCGTCACTTGGCTCGTCGTCAGGTACTCGCCCTCGAAGAAGCCGGACCAGGCCGCCCAGACTCCCTGACGGCGCTCAGACCGGGGACAGGGGCAGCGTTTCCTCTAACGGGTGGTAGTCGAGCCCGTGCGCATCGGCGACCGCTTCGTACGTGACCTTTCCGCCGACGACGTTGACGCCGCGGGCGAGCGCCGGGTCGCGTTCGACCGCCTCCGCGAGGCCGTAGTCCGCGATCTCCTCGACGTACGGCAAGGTCGCATTCGTGAGCGCCTTCGTCGCCGTGATCGGAACCGCGCCGGGCATGTTCGCGACGCAGTAGTGCGTCACGCCGTCGACCACATACACCGGCTCGCTGTGTGTCGTCGGCCGTGACGTCTCCGCGCACCCGCCCTGGTCGATCGCGACGTCTGCGAGGACGGAGCCTTCCGTCATCTCGCTCACCATCTCGCGGGTGATCAGCTTCGGCGCGAGTGCCCCGGGAATGAGCACCGCGCCGATGACGACGTCCGCGTCCCGCACCGACTCTTCGATCTGCAGCGACGAGGACATGACGAGGCTGACGCGGCCGGAAAGGATCTCTTCGAGGTGCCTCATGCGGTCGAGCGACCGCTCGAGGATCGTGACGTTCGCGCCGAGCCCGAGCGCGATCACCGCGGCGTTGTAGCCCACCATGCCGCCGCCGATCACGACGACCCGTCCCGGGGCGACGCCCGGGACGCCGCCGAGCAGCAAGCCGCGGCCGCCCTGTGGCTTCTCGAGGAAGTAGGCACCGGCCTGAGCGGCGAGACGTCCAGCGATCTCGCTCATCGGCGCGAGCAGCGGAAGTCCACCGGCGTCGGTCTCGACGGTCTCGTACGCAACGGCGGTGATGCCGCTCTCGAGCAGCGCGCTCGTGAGCGGCTCGTCGGCGGCGATGTGGAGGTAGGTGAAGAGGACGAGCCCGTCGCGCAGACGTCCGTACTCCGGCTCGATCGGCTCTTTCACCTTCAAGAGGAGCTCGCTGTCCGCCCAGACCTCGTCGACGCTCGCGATCACCGCACCCGCGGCCTCGTAGGCCGCGTCGGAAAACGCGCTGCCCTCCCCCGCTCCGGTCTCGACGATCACGTCGTGCCCGCTTTGACCGAGCTCGCGCGCTCCGGCGGGCGTCAACGCAACGCGGTACTCGTCGGGCTTGATCTCCTTCGCGACTCCGATCTTCACGGCGGCTCACCCTACCGTTTCGGCCGCAAAAGACACGCAATTGAGACGGTTCAGGCGAAGACGTGCGAGGCGTCGACGGCTATCGTCACCGCCGAGGGAAAGGGGTGACTCCCCCTCCCTTGGGTGGGGGCTGCGGGCTCGCGCCGCCGCCGCGGCATGAGCCGGTCAGGATCGTCCGGCCGCGTCCTGCTCGTCCAGAAACAGCAGCAGCCCCGCGAGTGTCTTCGCGTCCTCGAGCTCGGCGACGCGGGTCGCGAGCTCGTCGACGTGCCAACGAATCAGCTCGAGCTCCTCGTCGTCGGCCGGGCTGGCGGCGCCACGCTCGAGATCGTGAGCGAAGAAGAGATGCATGCGCTCCCGGCAGAAGCCCGGCGTCGTGTAGAAGGCCGCAACCTCGCGCCACGTTCCGCCCGTCAGGCCAGTCTCTTCCGCGAGCTCCCGCTTCGCGCATGCGAGCGGCGTCTCGCCCTCCTCCAGCGTCCCGGCCGGCAGCTCGGCCAGGTTGGCGCGTACCGCCTCGCGCCGTTGCCGCACAAGCGTAACCATGCCGTCGCGGTCGACTGCAACGATCGCAACGGCTCCGGGATGCTCGACGATCTCCCGCTCGTGGTTGCCCCAACGCTCGACCGTGACGTCGATGAGCTTCCCGTCGTACGCGATCCGTGAGTCGTCCGGCTTCATCGCGCGAAGCGTTCTACAAGTGCACGCTGCTCGGCGTCGAACCACGGCGGCGCGCCTGCCTCCGCGTTCGAGCGGACACGCTCCGGATCCCTGGACGCCGGGATGACCAGGTCGACACGCTCGTCGGACAGCGCCCACTTCAACAGCGCCTGCGCCCACGTTTCCACCCCGAGCTCCTCGAGAACCTCTGGCGGCGGAGAGCGACGCACGATGCTTCCGGCACCGAGCGGCCGCATCACGATCACAGCCACACCGAGCTCAGCAGCCAGAGGCAGCAGCTCGCGCTCACACTCGCGCTCGCGCGGATTGAGTGGAACCTGGACCGTCGTGAACCGGCGGGTCCTGAGCGCAGCTGCGAGCTCACCGAACGCACTCGGCGAATAGTGCGTCACGCCGAGCCGCCCGATTCGGCCCTCCTCGTGCTCGCGCGCGAGCCAGTCGACGTGGTCGCGCCACGAGACGAGATTGTGGATCTGCTCGATCTCGACGCGTCCGAACCACGCGAGTTGGTCCGCGTACTGCGCTCGCGCTGCGTCGACCGAAGGCGTCCAGATCTTCGTCGCGATCGCTACGTCATCGCGCCGGCCGTCGAGCGCCAGGCCGAGCGACCGCTCCGCGCCGCCGTACATCGGTGACGAGTCGAAGCTCCGACAACCGGCTTCGAGCGCCGCTGTGACGACTTCACGCGCAAGGGCCGTATCTCTGTCGAACGTATTCCACGTCCCGAGCCCGATGACCGGCCCGAGGCGCCGCTCCTCCATCACGCGGTTCGTCCCTGGGCGAAGCGACCGGCCGCGAACGCCGCTGCGAAGAACAGCGGATCGTCCTGCGGTCCACGGCCCATGTGCGAGAGCGGCAGCCCTCCGCACACGCGCTCCCAGCCAGCCACGTCGACGTCGACCCGCGGCTCGAGCCAGTCCGGAGCGTCCCAACCCAGGGGCCACGCCGCGGAGACTTCACCGAGGCACAGCTCGAGGACCGCCCGAGTGTGGTGCGACGCAGTCCGATGCCGCTCGCGCTTGTCGGCCTGGGACGCCCTCACGGCGATCACCGGGGAACCGCCGAGCGCCGCTGCGGCGTTCGCCGCTTCGGCCGCGGCGATGCCGCCGTGACCGTGTGAAGTGCCCGTCCCGACGATCCCGGGCCCGATGGCGCAGATCACCGCCTCGTACTCCTGCGCCGCGGCCCACAGCAGGGCCGATGCGGCCGTCACGCACTGCACGTCTCCTTCCACACACGCGCCGACGGCGACAGTCACAGCAAGGAGGTCGCGAGCCCGTAACGCGCGGAGCCCGTCGGACAGCGAAACCGGCAGCGCGCCGCCGGGCAGTTGGACGTACGCAACGCGACGTCCCGCGCCGAGGCCCGCGCACACCGGAGCGACCTGGCTGTGCAGCGAACAGCAGATGATCGGCATCCCGGCGAGGTCGTCCGCGAGAGTCGCTCCTTCCTCCGCGTGCAGCACGGCGTGCTGCAACGGCGTGTACGGGAGCTTCACCACGTGCGCGCCGCGCGCGGCCGAACGTCCGAGCCCACGCGTGAGGTTGGCATACAGGACGTCGAATCCGCCGGAGCCGAGCTCGAGCTCTCGTGCCTGCGTGTTCACGAGCACTTCGTCACCGAGGGCGACGGCACCGGTCTGCCGAGGATAGGCAACGCACGGCGTGCCGTCGACCTCGATTCGCGTGAGGCTTTCGTGACGCTCGAGCACTGCGGTGACGCGCCCGCGTCTAATGGTCAACATTGCGTGCGACGTCGACGAGCGCGAGCGTCACCTCGACCATTCCCTCGAGGTCGTCGACGGTGATTCGCTCGTCGGGCGTATGGATGTCCTGCATCCCGTTCGCGAGGTTGAGACACGCGAGCCCGCGCTCGTTGAAGACATTCGCGTCCGCTGCACCTCCACTGAGCCCGAACGACGGCGTGTAGCCGGAGCGCTCGAGTGCCGCGTGCGCGATGCGAACGACATCGTCCTCGCGCTTGAACCGGTAGCCGCGATAGCTCTTCGACACCTTCGTCTCGACTTCGCAATCCTCGAGACCCGCCGCGAACGAGAATGCGTCGAGCATCTCCTGGACGAGCGTGCCTAGCTTCCGCTCGTCGTGAGACCGCGCCTCGGCCTCCAGAGTGCACCACTCCGGGATAATGTTCCCTGCGGTCCCGCCCTCGATCGTGCCCACGTTCGCCGTCGTCTCGTCGTCGACCCGGCCGAGCCTCAGGTCGGCGATCGCCCGGGCCGCGGCAACCACCGCGGACCGCCCTTCCTCCGGATACATCCCCGAATGCGCGGCGCGGCCGTGAAACCGCACCTGCATTGCCTGTGAATACGGCGCGCCGAGGATGACGTCGCCGATCGGCGCGGCCTGGTCGTACACGTACCCGATACGGGCGGCGAAGCGTTCGTGGTCGAAGGCAGCCGCACCGAGAAGCCCGACTTCCTCCTTCGGCGTGAAGAGGAGCTCCACGCCCGGGTGCGCGCGGTTCTCCACCAGCAGCCGGCGGGTGCCTTCGAGCATCGCCGCGACGGCCGACTTGTTGTCCGCGCCGAGAATCGTCCCGCCGGCGTTCCGGACGACGCCGTCCTCGACGACCGGCTCGAGCCGCCCGTCCGGCGGGACCGTGTCGAGGTGGGCGCACAGAAAGATGGGCGTCCCGCCGTCGTTCCCTTCGACGCGGCAATAGAGGTTCCCCATCGTCGAGCCGACCTTCGCGCCGGCGTCGTCCTCGTCGACCGCAAGGCCGAGGTCGCGGAGGTAGCGGACGACGACGTCCGCGACGGCCCGCTCCTCGCCGGGTGGGCTGGGGAGCGCGGCCAGCTCGAGGAAGAGATCGACGACCTCCGAGGGCACCGCGCGAGTCTACGCAGCGCTAGGCCGGAACCGCGCCGACGGCCGCGCGATCACGCGATCGCGCGAGCGCAGCACCGACGAACTCGCGGAAGAGCGGCGCAGGCCGCGTCGGCCGCGACTTGAACTCCGGGTGGAACTGGCTCGCGACGAACCACGGATGGTCCGGGAGCTCGACGATCTCGACGAGCCGGCCTTCCTGGAACGTGCCCGAGACGACAAGCCCCGCATCGATGAGCGCCGGGCGGTAGTGGTTGTTCACCTCGTAGCGGTGACGGTGGCGCTCGTGGACGACCGCCTCGCCGTACGCCTCCTGTGCCTGTGTCCCGTCGATCAGCTCGACGGCCTGTGCTCCGAGCCGCATCGTGCCGCCGAGGTCCTCGATCTCCTTCTGCTCGGGGAGCAGGTCGATCACGGCGTGCGGCGTCTCGGGATCCATCTCGGTCGAGTTCGCGCCGTCGAGGCCGAGCACGTGCCGCGAGAACTCGGAGACCGCGACGTGCATGCCGAGGCAGATGCCGAGATAGGGGATCAACCGCTCGCGCGCGACTCGGCAGGCGAGGATCTTTCCCTCCCAGCCGCGCGAGCCGAACCCGCCGGGCACGAGGACGCCGTCGACCTGGTCTAGGAGACGCGCCGTCTCCTCCAGCGACATGCCTTCGGCGTCGATCCAGCGCACGCGCACGGTGCAGCCGTGATGCGCGCCCGCGTGCTTGAGCGCCTCGTGAACGGACAAGTAGGCGTCCTGCAGCTTCACGTACTTGCCTACGAGCGCGATCTCGACGACGTCTCGGCTCTGCTGGATCCGCTCCGTGAGATCCAGCCATTCACCCAGATCGGCCTCGCCGAGTGGGAGGCCGAGCTTCTCGGCGACGAGCCGGTCGAGCCCTTCCGCTTTCAGCCGCGACGGAACGAGGTAGACATCGCCGACGTCGGGGCTTGCGATCACTGCTCCCGGCTCGACGTCTGCGAACAACGCGATCTTGTCGCGGATGTCCGCGGACAGTTCCTCGTGCGAGCGGCACACGACGATGTCCGGATGGATCCCGATGCGCCGGAGCTCGTTCACCGAATGCTGCGTCGGCTTCGTCTTGAGCTCCCCGGCCGCGTCGAGGAACGGGACGAGCGTGACGTGCAGGTAGAGCACGTTCTCGGCGCCGACCTCACGGCGGAACTGGCGGATCGCCTCCAGGAACGGCAGCGACTCGATGTCGCCGACCGTGCCGCCGATCTCGCTGATGACGACGTCGGTCGGGGCGGACACCGCACTCGCTCGGATCCGAGTCTTGATCTCGTTCGTGATGTGCGGAATCACCTGGACGGTCGCGCCGAGGAACTCGCCCTTTCTCTCCTTGCGCAGCACCGAATCCCAGATCGCGCCGGCGGTATGGCTCGCGGCCCGCGTCAGGTTCTCGTCGATGAAGCGCTCGTAGTGGCCGATGTCGAGGTCCGTCTCCGCGCCGTCTTCCGTGACGAAGACCTCGCCGTGCTGAAAGGGGCTCATCGTCCCCGGGTCGACGTTCAGATAGGGATCGAACT
>JBKPMS010000077.1:0-12265 GCA_046732275.1 Actinomycetota bacterium
CGCCGTAGCACCCGGCGCCGCACGACCGCGCGCGCGTACCGGCGATCGTGACCGTCAGACCATTCACGCCGTTGCCGTCCGGCCCGAGAACGACGACCTCCGCGCCAGGCTCGTGAACGGCGAGCGCGACTCCGTACTCGCCGGCTTCCTTGGCCTGCACGACCATCTGCCTCGCCGGAAGCGGTGGAGGTCCGGTCTTCGCCGCCACCGCCGCGCTCGCGACGCGGTCGCGGCCCGGCCGTAGGTCAGTAAGGAGTGCAACCGCAGCGACGAGGAGGACGAACAACCCGAGCTCGAGCGAGGTGCTGCGACGTAGCGCGCCGACGGCGTTCTGAGGAATGAGTCGGTACCGGTTGACCCAGCCGATCGCGACGAGCGCGGCCAGCAACGCGGTCTTCACGACGAGCACGCGGCCGTAACCCGTCGACCAGATCTGCGAGACGGAATCGAGCTCCGCCAGTGCGCGGATCACACCCGTTCCGGCGAGCACGAGCACAGAGACGAGCGCGAGTTTCGAGAAGCGCCGAATCGTCGCCCGCCGATCTGCCCCGCCGCGCAGCGCGAGCGCGAGCGCGACAAGCCCGCCGAGCCACAGTGACGCCGCGGCGACGTGCACGACGTCGGCGACTGCCTCGATCCACGAGCGGCCGGGATCGAGTGCGTGCCCTGCCAGCGTCGGAACCGGAACCAGCACGAGCCCCGCGACCGCCGGCAAGACGCCGAGCGGCGGATACAGCGGCGTGATCGCCGCGAACAACGCCCCAACGCCTGCGACGACGCAAGCAGCGAGCATCACGCCGCCAAACCGCGTCGAGACCGAGACGTCGTGAATCGCACTGGAAGCGCCGACGAGCACGAGCAGGAAGGCGACGAGGAACAAGCGCGGCGGCACCGGCCCCACCGCGAAACGGTAGAACGCGGCGCCGGCGGCGGTCAGGAGCCCGGCGAAGAAGAGCCACCGGGAGAGGACGTCCTGGAAGCTCGGACTGTTGCCGGCGCTGAGCGCGGCCGTCGGGGGCGCCCGACCCGCCCCCACTCCGAACGCGATCACACCGGAGAGTCGGTGCCCGTCGTCGGAAAGGACGCGCCACAGGACGGTGTAGTCCCCGTTCGGGAGCCCGCCGCGCAGGGGGACGACGAGCGTCCGGCCACCCACGACGTGCGGACGACCGGACAAGACCGACCCGCCGCCGTTTCGAATCGCCTTCATTCCCGAGACGGGCCGGACGACGTCGTCGAAGACGAGGCGCACCTTCGACGGCGCCGCCTCGAGCACCGCACCGTCACGCGGATCGGTGTGCACGAGCGTCGCGTGAGCCTGTGCCGCCGCCGGGACCATCAGAGCGAGAAGCAGAACGGCTGGGAACCACCGGAGGCGCAACGCTCGAAGAACGCTAGCTAGAGGTCGGCATCACCCCACACGGCAGGAGCGGCATCGCACGCGAGGTTTTACGAATCGGCTTCGTGGGATTCTGCGTCTTGCCTGTGGAACACTCTTACGACGAGAGCACAACCGAGGCCTTGATCAAAATGGAAGTCGCCTGCCGGCTTGCGCTGGAGTCCCTGCCCAATGTCCCGAGCGAGTCTGAGGAGGCACTGCGGGAGCCGGTGCAAACGCTGTGCAAGGCAACCGAACGCGAGTTAAGGCGCCTTCAGCCCCAGTACGTGGGCAGAAAAAGGCCCTCTTAGTTGCGTGGATCGCGTTCCCGCGCGATCTCTGCGGGCACGCCTTCGAGCTTCTCCACGATCCAGTAACCCGCGTTTTTCTCCATCACGCGTTCCACCTCGAGCGCCTGATGATCCGACGCGATCATGAACCGTCGGGGATCATTCCGGAGGGTCTCGTACTGGCTGATCGTGAGTGGCCCGACCCGCTCTAGACATCCTGGGTCTGAGCACTCGCAGATCAATCCATCAACAAGCTCGGCCTCACGTGGGTCAGGGCCAAGCTCCCGCTTGATCTCACGGACTCGCTCATTGACCTCGCGGAAAACAGCTTCGTTTTTCGCCAATCGAGACTCACGCGGTTCCATAAGCCAGACACTACCTCTCAGCTTTCCAGGCCGATGAAACCCGAGGAGGACGGCGGGAGGAACCGTTATCAGAGGCTGGTGCAAACGCGGGTCGCCGTACGGCCCCTTTTACTTCAAGAAAGCTAGCGGGAGACGCTGTTAGCTTCCGGTACGTGCTGTTTCGCCAGTTCGTCGACGACGACCTCGGCTGCGCCTCCTACCTCATCGGCGACCCCGCGCAGGGCGAGGCGTTTCTCGTCGACCCCGCCTACGAGATCGAGCCTTTTCTCGAGGCGGCCGAGGAGGACGGGCTTCGGATCACGCGCGTGCTCGAGACACACACGCACGCGGATCACGTCTCCGGCCATGGGAGGCTCGCGCTGGAGCACGGCGTCCCTGTGTCGGTGCATCCCGCAGGCGAGCCCGAGTACCCGTTCGACGCCTTCGAGGACGGCGACGTGCTCAACGTGGGGTCCGTCACGATCCGCGTCATCCACACGCCGGGTCACCGTCCCGAGCACTGCTCATTTGTCGTCGGCGAGCGGCTCGTGCTCACCGGCGACTCTCTCTTCGTCGGCGACGCCGCACGCCCCGATCTCGCTATCGACGCGCGCGAAGGCGCCGAGGGATTGTTCCACTCACTGCAGAGACTGACCGACCTTCCTGACCTCTACGAGGTCTTTCCCGGACACGTCGCGGGCTCGCTCTGCGGCGCCGACATGAGCCCCGCGCGATCCTCGACGCTCGCGCACGAGAAGAAGACGAACGCAGCGCTTGCGCACGGGACGGTGCAGGAGTTCGTCAACGCAGCGGCCACGATCTCGACGCCGAGACCGCCGACGACCGCACGCGTCGTCGCCTTGAACAAGGGCCCGTTCGTCGGCGCGCCCGCGCAGCTGCAGCACCTCGCCGAGCCCGGCGGGGGAACGATCCTCGATGTACGGCCCGCGGAGGCGCATGCGGCCGGCCACATTCGCGGCGCGTTCAACGTGCCTGTATCGGGCTCCGCGTTCGCGACGCGGGCCGGGTTCATCCTCGACCCCGACGAGCGGATCGTTCTCCACGCGTCCGATGCGGCTGAAGCCGGACAAGCGGCGCGCGGCCTGCGGGCAGTCGGCTTCCTCGAGCTCGCCGGATACGTCACCCAAGCGGACGCCACCGAGCAGCTGACGCCAATCGAGCTGGGCGAGCTGCAGCGTCTGCTGGAAGACGGATCGGTCCAGGTCATCGACGTCCGCGAGAAGTCCGAGCGCGACGACGGTTACATCCCCGGGTCGCTGCACATCCCGTTCAGGCTGCTACGCGATTCCGGGACCGACGGCGTGGAGCTGGACAAGCCCGTCGTCACGATCTGCGAGTCCGGGATGCGTGCGAGCATCGCGGCCAGCCTCCTCACCGCCGCCGGCGTTGAGGCGCGTCCCGTCCTGCACGCCGGCGTGAACGACTGGCCCGGCGGGACGGTCACGTTCCGGCGCTGCGGCTCGGGCTAGGGGGAGCTCAGCCGCTCTACGACGTAGCCGCGCTCGTCCATGGCGCCCAGCAGGTCGCTGCAGTGCCCCTCGTTTCTCGTCACGAGCGTGAGCTCCACCTCGGTCTCGGTGACCGGAATGTCCATCCCCTCGCGGTGGTGCTCGACCGCGATCACGTTGCCGCGTTCCTGCGCCACGAGTGACAACAGCTTGATGAGCTCGCCCGGACGGTCGGCGAGGCGCGTCCGCACGACGAGGTAGCGGCCCGCGGAGGTGAGGCCGTGTCTCATCACGGAGATCAGCATCGTCGCGTCGATGTTGCCGCCTGAGAGGACGGGAACGGCGACATCGGAGCCGCCGGCCTTGTTCGAGAGTAGCGCGGCAACGCCGACGGCGCCCGCACCTTCGACGACGAGCTTCGTGCGTTCCATGAGCAGTACGATCGCCTCACTGATCTCGTCGTCCGTCACCGCGACGATGTCGTCGAGCAGGTCCTCGAGCAGCGGCATCGTGAAGTCGCTCGGCACCTTCACAGCGATCCCGTCGGCGATTGTGTAGCCGTCGACACCCGCCTGCACGCCGACGATCCGCACATCCGGACGCAGCCCGCGCAGGGCGGTGGCCATCCCGAGCGCGAGCCCACCGCCTCCAATCGGGATCAGCACCGTCTCGAGATCCGGCGCCTGTGCGAGCAGCTCGAGCGCGATCGTGCCCTGGCCTGCGATGACCAGTTGGTCCTCGTACGGATGGATGAACGTCGCTCCGGTCTCGTCGATGTCCTCGAGCGCCGCCGCCAGCGCGTCCTCGAAGTCAATGCCAAGGAGCTCGGTCTGCGCTCCGTAGTTGCGGCAGGCCTCGACCTTCGCCATGGGCGCGTCCAACGGGACGTAGATGCGGGCGCGGATACCGAGCTCGCGCGCTGCCCACGCGACCGCCTGGCCGTGATTGCCGGCACTCGCCGCGACGACGCCCGCCTCGCGCTGCGCCTGCGAGAGAGTGGCGAGCTTGTTGGCTGCCCCGCGGATCTTGAACGAGCCTGTGCGCTGCAAGGTCTCGGCCTTGAGCCGAACCTGGCGGCCGGAAAGGCGCGAAAACGTCTCCGACGCATAGAGAGGCGTCTCCGCCACGATCCCTCGCAGGCGCTGACCAGCCTCCTGGATGTCAGCGAGATTCGGTGCCGTCCGTAGAGTCGCCAATCTTGAAAACCCTCTCCATTATCTCCCGCACCGCCGTCAACGGGTCGAGCTCGCGGCGCTGCACCTCGTCGAGGAGCCGCCGGAGCTCGGGATCGTCGGCCACGGCGCGCTCCAGATGCGCCTTCATCCTGCCCGAGGCGACGGCGAATACCTCCGCGGCCAGGTTCTTGCGGCGCCGCTCGTCGAGCCCGCCTTCCGACTCGAGGTGCGCGCGATGCGCCTCGATCTTCTCCCATAGCTCAGGCACGTTTTCGCCGCGCGTCGCCTCCGTCAGAACGATCGGCGGCCGCCAGGAGCGCTCGCGGTCGAGGGAAAGGATCGAGCGGACCTCGTTCACCATCGTCTTCGCGGCAGGGTGATCCATCTTGTTCACGGCGATCACGTCCGGAATCTCCATGATCCCCGCCTTGAGCGCCTGAACCGAATCGCCTGAGCCCGGCATGAGCACAAGCACGATCGTGTCGGCGATTCCGATCACCTCCACCTCGCTCTGCCCGGCGCCGACAGTCTCGAGGAAGACGAGCTCTTTGCCGGCGGCGTCGAGTACGAGCAGCGCCTGCAGCGTCGCCTCGGCCAACCCGCCGAGGTGTCCCCGCGTTCCCATCGAGCGGATGAACACCCCCGGGTCGAGGAAGTGGTCGGACAGACGGATCCGATCGCCGAGGAGCGCCCCCTGCGTGAACGGGCTCGACGGGTCGACGGAAATGACTCCGACCGTTCGCTCCTGCGTGCGAAGGTGGCGCAGGAGCGCGGAGATGAGGCTCGACTTGCCGACGCCCGGCGGCCCGGTGACGCCGATGGCGTACGCCTTCCCGGTCTCCGGGTAGATATCGCGGACGAGCTCGTATGAGAGGGGGTCGGAGTTCTCGACCAGCGAGATCGCGCGGGCGAGAGCGCGCTTGTCTCCCGCACGCACGCCGGCCGCGAGCGACTCGCGCGTCCAGTCGCGGCGCGCGGCAGGCACCTACGCCGCCTCGGCCTCCGCGGGCCGCTCGGGAGCGCGTGCACGGGCGCCGCCGAGCACGCGCGCGAGCAGGGAGACGAATGTGAGCACGACCGCGACGCTGGCGAAGACCCACCTTGGGCCGACGGCGTCGGTCAGCGGCCCCGCGATGACGAACCCGAGCCCGTACACGGCGTAGTTGACACTCATGATGAGGGTGAAGACACGCCCGCGGAGCTCGTCCGTCGTTCCTCTCTGAACCAGCAGTGCGTTGCACACGACAGCGGTACCGTTGCCGATTCCGGCGACCACGAAGCACGGCAGCGAGGCCCAGACGGTCGGCGCGACCGCGGCCGCGCCGACTCCCGCGGCCTGCAGAAGGATGCTCGTCGCGTACAGGGTGCCCACCGGTTGCCGCTCGAGCCAGGTGCCGGCAACGAAGCTGCCGACGGCGAGGCCGAGCCCGATACACCCGAAGATCAGCCCATACCCGAGGTCGCCGGCGTCGAACGCGTCCTTGGCGAGGAACACCTGTGCGGTCTGCGTCGATGCGACGGCGCCCAAGGTAAGCGTCCAGACGACCAGGACCGTCAGCAACGGACGTGTCCGAAGGACGTGGACAAAGCCGTCGCGGAGATCGCGGAGATGGCCCGCGCCCGCCGCCAGCGCCCCGTGCAGGCTCGAGGACGGAATCCGCACCACGAGCATCGCCGACAGCAGAAACGAGGCCGCGTTGACCCAGTAGGCGAGATCGGGGCCCCACGCCGCGACGAGCACGCCGCCGATCACCGGCGCGATCGTCCAGCTGACGTTCTCGCTCGTCTGGATCAGCGAGTTCGCGCGCGCGAGCTCGTCCTCGCGCACGAGGTTCGGCAACCCGGCGTAGACGGCCGGCCTGAAGAAGCCGGTCGCGAGCCCGGCCAAGCCCGCCAGCGCGATGATGACGCCCGTCGAATTCGCAAACGGGAGGGCAAAGAACACGACGAACCGAACGAGGTCCGAGGCGATCATCAGCCCGCGCCTAGAGAGGCGGTCGAGCAGCGGCCCGAAGAAGAGCCCGATGACGACCGCTGGTAGGAACTCGACGATCAGCAGTGCGCTGACCCAGGAGGCGGAATCGGTTCGGTCCTTGACGTCGACGACGAGCGCGACGGTCGCCAGGAGCGTGCCGAGACTCGAACCGAGCGTTGCAACGAACAGCAGCCGGAAGTCGGCGGCCGCACGGAGCAGGCGCAGCTGGCGGCGGGCGGCGATCACCCGGCCGGCAGGGTCTCCGGAAGCAACTCCCGTTTCTTCAGCCGTGCGAGGGCCGCTGCGAGGAAGACATGCTCGTCGCTCGTGCCGACGGTGATCCGCACCGCTCCGGGCGCGCCGAACCCCGCGAGCGGCCTGACAATCACGCCTTCCTTCAGCAGCGCCTCGAAGAACGTCTGCGCGTCCTCTTCGACGTCGACATAGACGAAGTTGCCGACGGCCGGCCCCACGACGCTGTAGCCGGCGTTCAGGAGCACGCCTTCCAGCTCCGCACGCCCGATCGCGTTCAACCGGCGTCGTTCGGAAAGCTCGGCTGCGGCGCCCAGGCTTGCGAGCGCGGCCGCCTGCGCAGGCGTCGACAGGTCGAATGCGCGACGCGTCTTTCCAAGGGCGGTGACGAGCTCGGCGGGCCCGACGCCGTAGCCGACGCGAAGGCCGGCAAGGCCGTAGATCTTCGAGAAGGTGCGGAGGACGATCACCTGCCGGCCGCCCTTGAAGTACTCGTCGATCCCGTCCGGGTAGTCCGGCTCGCCGATGTATTCGAAGTAGGCCTGGTCGAGCACCGTCAGGACGTGCTCCGGCACCCGGTCGAAGTACTCGTCGAGCTCGGCCCTCGTGTTCATCGTCCCGGTCGGGTTGTTCGGGTGACAGAGGTAGACGACCTTCGTGCGGGCCGTCACCGCTGCCAGGATCGCGTCGAGGTCATAACGGTCGTCTCGCAGCGGTATTTGATGCGGGATCGCGCCCAGCTTGACGGCATAGAGGACATAGCTCGGGAAAGAGGGCCAGCCGCAGACGATCTCGTCACCCGGATCGAGCACGGCCTGTGAGATCCCGTCGATCAGTCCGTCCGCGCCGGAGCCGGCGGCGATCTCCTCGAACCGCACGCTGTGACGGTCGGCAAGCGCCGCCCGTAGGCGGTACGCACCGCCGTCGGGATACCGGTTCAGCTCGGTCGCCGAGCGCGCGATCGCTTCGAGAGCCTCCGGGAACGGCCCGAGCGGTCCTTCGTTCGACGCGAGCTTGACTACACGCCCGAGACCGAGCTCGCGCTGAACCTCCTCGACCGGCTTTCCCGGCTCGTACGGGATACACCCGCCGAGTGCCGGCCGCAGAAGGCCGGCGGACACGTGCGCCACGCTAGTCGCTCGTGGCGGCCGCTTGATCCGAGCTCTTGCGCCAGAACCAGATGGCACCGGAGACGGCCGCGGCGATCGACGCCACGATCGCCGCGATCGCCGACTTGTTCAGCCCGGCGTAGTCGCCTTTGCCGGGCACTGCAGCGCGCGCCTTCCTTTTCGCAATGGTTTTCGCACCCTGCCAGGCCATCCAGCCCAGCAGAGCGTTACGTCGGTTGACGATGGTCATCAGTCCGCTCCTTTCGGAGCGAGGTTACCAACCTATGATTCCGCAAAGGCCGAGGTCGGGTGCGCCTCGTGCTACTTCGCCTTCTTCCCGTCCCTCGGACCGGTGACCTTGGGAACCGTCTGGTGAGGCTTCGGGACCAGGGTCGTAAGCTTCGGTGCTCTTACCGGCTTCGAGGGTCCGCGCAGCACCGTGCGCCCGTATGCGCGGCCCGAATGAACCGCTCGGGGAGCGTGCGCCGGGCGCCCCTTTCCCCGGTGCGGGCGTGTTCTCGCCCTGACGGGGCCGGAGCTCTTCGCGTGACCGGGCGGCACGGCGTGTTGCTTCTTCGCCGGGGCCCGTCCGCGCGAGCTGTTCCTCACGTCGACGCTTCGGGCGAGCTGGCGAGCGTGTGCATGCTTGTTCCGGCGTTGGGGCTTGACGACGTGCCTGCGCACGGCTCTTGCCTTGACGGCGGCGGAGTGCGCCGGCCGGCGCCCCACTACCCCCGCTCCGGCGGCTGCGGCCCTCGTCGACACGACCGGGCGCGCCGGGTCCGCGGCGGCCGGTTGCGGCTGCCGCCACGGCGCATGCCGAACGGCCTCGTATCCTCCACCGCCGATTACGGCGCCTGCGACGACGGCGGCCGCCGCCTTCAGCGCCACACTGGTGCCGAGAGCAGCCCCGCTTCCGCCGCCGAACAGGGACGCGAGCGAGCCCGGCACCGGAATGAGCCCCAGCGACTTCAACGCCCTCCGCTGTGCCCGCTGACGCCTGGCGAAATGTGCACAGTCGGCGCACTCACGCAAGTGCGCACGTAGCTGCGCCTTCCCCTGGCGGGACAGCCGGCGGTCGAGCTGACGGGAGATCGCGAATTCCGCCTCGCCGCAGGTGAGCGATCCTTCGAGCTGTTCCCGCAAGGCGCGTCGCGCTCGGAAGATGAGCGTCTCGACCGCGCTGACCGAGAGCTCCAGGATTTCGGCGATCTCAGCGTACGAACGACCCTCGAGCTCGCGCATGACGAGCGCCGCGCGCTGATTGAACGCGAGCTGCCCGAGTGCGCGACGGATGTCCTCGCCGCTTGGGGCGTCGACGTCCACGATCGCGTCCGCGAGATCGTCGTCGAACGAGACCTCGGCCGGCCGTCGCGCCGACTGGCGGAAGCGCTGGCGGCACACGTTATGCGCGATTGAGATGAGCCAGTTCTGCGGCTTCTCGGGGCGGTTGCCCTTCTCGACGTACGCACGGTAGGCGTTGAGGAACGTCGTCTGCGTCACGTCCTCGGCGTCCGCCGGGTGGCGCATCACAGCGAGCGCGTAGCGGTAGACGTCACCGACGTGACGCCGGTAGATCCGCTCGAACCCTCGGTCCGCGCGTGCCCGGTGCCCTTGCAAGGGCGCCATGTCTGAGTAGATACCCAATCCGCCCGAATCTTGCGCTTCCGGGCGGGTCGTGGGCTAAGGCAACCTCGGCAGCTGTGGGACGGGCGGGAGCGGCGCCGCCTGGACGGACGGAAGCGACGGCGCGTCGACCGCCGAAACCGGCGGGACCGCTGGCGCGGTGACCGGCGGGACGGCAGGCAGGGTGACAGGGGGCAGACCCGGCGCGTTCACCGGGACGCTCGGGGTAGAGATCGGCGGTACCGCGCTCGTGACGGTGTCGACTGTGTTCTGGGCGACATTCGTGACGGTCTGCACCGGTCCCTGCGAGACCGTCCCGGCGGCCGGCTCCGGCGTTCCTCGGGCACCGGCCTGCGAGGATGGGGCGGCGCCGGCTGCCGTTGAGACGACCCCAACCGCCGACGGTGCATCGCCCTTCACGTCGCCCGATGTGGCGACGGCGTCGGCGCCGTCCGCGAGGACCCCGCCCGCGGCGCCGCCGCGCAGCACTCCGCGCGAGCCGTTGCCGCGGCGAACGAGAAGCCTCGCCCCGTGCCTGCCGCCCTTCTGTCGCGCGGCGAGCGACCGCCCGTTTGCGGCAGTGCCGGCCGGCGCCGCCGCGCCCGCAAGCGTCCCGTGCCCTTCCGCGGCGTTGGCAGGGCCGGAGTTGTCGCCCCCTACCCCTGTGGCGACGACGCCGACGACCAGCACGACGAGCGCCTTCCCCACGAAGCCTGCCCCGACGATGGCGCTGCCGCCGGCGACCGCGCCGCCGCCCTGGAAGAGCGGCGCCAGCGAGCCCGGCAGCGGCACTCCCGTGAGCACGCGCAGGGAGGACGTCTTGAGGCGCAAGGACTTGCGCGCGCGAAAGATGAGCGTCTCGACAGCAGACACCGAGACGCCCAGCGTGTCCGCGATCTCGGCATACGTCCGGCCTTCGAGCTCGCGCATCACGAGCGCCGCTCGCTGGTTGAACGGGAGCCGGCCGAGCGCGCGCAGGACGGTGTCGAGGTCCGGGCGGCCGTCCTCCGGAACCGCGAGCTGCTCGATGTGATCGTCGAGCGGGACCTCCTGCGCCCTGCGGCTCGCGTGCGCGAAGCGAGAGCGCGCGACGTTGTGGGCGATCTTGATCAGCCAGTTGTGCGGCTTCTGGATCTCGTCCCCGCGCTTGAAGGCGCGATACGCGTTCATGAAGGTCGTCTGGGTGACGTCCTCGGCGTCCGTCGGGTTCCGCAGCAATGCGAGCGAATAGCGGTAGACGTCCGCTACGTAGCGCTGGTAAAGCCGTTCGAAGGCCTGATCCCGCGCTTGGACCGCCGACTCGGGGACGACTGCCGCCATGACGATCTAACAACGTTTGGGACGCCTATTCAGGTACGCGCCGGCTTTGCCTTTTGAAAAGGGGGTTTGCTAAGCGGCAGTCGTGGCGCGCTTGCGGTTTGGCAGGTGAATCGCGCGGCCCAGCGCCACGAGACCAGCTTCCTTGACTGCCTCCGACAGAGTCGGATGGGCGGCCATCCCGTCCGCCACGGTCTCGACGGTGGCTTCGGCGTCGATCGCCACCACGCCGGCTTCGATGAGATCGGTCACGTGCGGTCCCACCATCACGATCCCGAGCAGCTCGCCGTACCGCATCTCGTGGATCGACTTCACCCACCCCACCGTCTCGTTCTGCATGACGGCCCGAGCGTTGGCGACCCAGGGAAACATCCCGGTGGCGACGTCGTCGCCGTATTGCTCGCGAGCTTCGGCTTCTGTGAGGCCGACGCCGGCCACCTCGGGGTCGGTGTAGATCGGACGCGGAATCGCGCGGTTGTCGACGACGGCGTCGTGACCGCAGGCATTCTCCGCCGCAACCTCGCCTTCGCGGAACGCCGTGTGCGCGAGCTGCCAGTAGCCGGCGCAGTCCCCTACGGCATAGATGTTCGGAACGGTGGTGCGGCGGTGCTCGTCGGCGGCGATTCCTTTGCGCTTGTCGAGCTCGACGCCGATTCCCTCGAGCCCGAGACCTTCCACGGTCGGGCCCCTGCCGACGGAGACCAGCATCAGGTCGGCCTCGACAGTCTCGCCGTCACCGAAGTAGACCGTCAGCCCGTCGCGGGTCTCCTCGACCTTTGTGCATTGCTTCTCGAGGTGCAGCGTGATGCCGCGCCGCCCGAACTGTTTCGCAAGCTCCTTCGACGCGTCCGCATCTTCCTGAGGAATCAGCGACGAGAGCATCTCGATGATCGTCACCTCGCTGCTGAAGCGGCGAAAGATCGACGCGAACTCGCAGCCGATGATGCCGCCGCCGAGGACGACGAGCCGTCGGGGGATCTCGGTCTGCGCCAGTAGGCCCTCCGAGTCGACGCAACGTTCGGAGTCAAGGCCCTCGATCGGGGGCCAGAGCGGGAACGAGCCGGTCGCGACGATCGCCGACTTGAAGGTGACGTCCTCGCCGCCCTCGACGGCGATGGTGTTGGCGTCCTTGAAGCTGCCGACGCCCTTCACCCATTCGACGCCGTTCGCCTTGAACAGCGACGCGACACCGCTCGTCATCTGCTTGACGACGCCGGCTTTCCACTCGTTCGCCTTCCCGAACTCGAGCTCGAAACCGTTGAGCTTCACGCCGAGCTTCTCGAACGTCTCCTCTGCTTCTTTCAGCGCAAACGCGGTCTGCACCCAGGCC
>JBKPMS010000078.1:0-16632 GCA_046732275.1 Actinomycetota bacterium
CGCTCGGCAAGGTCGACGCGGCGCATCCGGCGACTCTCGGCGCGCGCAAGGTAAAGAAGGGCCTCGTAATCGTTGAGCGTCAGCCCGTGTTCCGACACCAGCTGAGCGTTCAAGGCCCGGGTCACGGAGGCGTGTCCGCGCATGAGGCGAACGAAGACTTCGACCGCCGAAGCTTGCTCTCTCAATACTTGACTAGACAATCTCCACTTCGCTACAGTTGGTTGCGCAGTCAAGTATACCGCACTCTAGGGAGGAGTGGAAATGGCAGTTTTGACCGAGGCCCGTCGGGAACTTCCGACCGGCAGCTGGACGCTCGACCCGGTTCATTCGACGATTGGGTTCGAGCTGCCCTACCTGGCCGGCATCTTCCGGGGCCAGTTCAGGGATGTGGAGGCCAAGCTGACCGCCGAGAGCCTGTCCGGGTCGGCGCGCGTTGCGAGCATCGACGTGAAGGACGAGAACCTCGCCGCGCACCTGCAGTCGCCTGAGTTCTTCGACCTGGAGCGCCATCCGGAGCTCACGTTCGTCTCGAGCTCGATCGAGCGCTCGGGGGATGAAGTGACAGTCAGCGGCGAGATCACGATGCGCGGCACCACGAACCCGGTCGAGTTGACCGGCACGATCGCGGGCCCGTTCACCGACGCATTCGAGCGCGAGCGGCTGAACGTCAAGCTCGAGACGGCGGTCGACCGCACCGAGTTCGGCCTCAACTGGAACATGCCGTTGCCGAACGGCGAGCCGGCGCTCCAGCACGAGGTCACTCTCGTGGCCGAGTTGTATTTCGTGAAGCAGGCATAAGCAGCTTGAAGATTCTCGGCATCTCCGGCAGCCTCCGTCCGCAGTCGCACAACACGAAGCTCCTTCGCAATGCGGAGGAGCTTTTGCCGGCGGACGCCGAGTTCGCGCTCTGGCGAGACCTCAAGGCGGTCCCGCCCTATGACCAGGAAGACGACGTCGAGCCGGCGCCGGCTCCGGTCGCCGCGCTGAGGCAGGCAATCGCGGAGGCGGACGCCATCCTCTTCGCGACGCCCGAGTACAACTCTTCGGTGCCGGGGCAGCTGAAGAACGCGCTCGACTGGGCATCCCGGCCGCCGGCGAAGTCGCCGCTCCGGAACAAGCCGGTCGCCGTCGTCGGCGCCAGCACGGGCGCGTTCGGCGCCGTGTGGGCGCAGGCGGAGCTCAGGAAAGGCCTGGCTGCGACCGGCGCGCGCGTCGTCGACGCCGAGGTGGCGGTCGGCTACGCTGACTCGCGCTTCGACGAGGACGGTCGGTTGGTCGACGACGTGCTCCGGGAGGAGCTGGCGGAGACCGTCGAGGTCCTCGTGGAGGCGGTCGGCGCGAGGCCCGTCGTCGCAGCCGCAGCCGCCTAGCGAACATATGTTCGTAACATCCTGGGTCCAGTGCAAGGAGCTTGTAAAGACCAGCGGTCCTTGCTATCGTCTGCCTCAACCTTAGGGTGAGACTTGCCGCTCTCACCCCTGACTCCGGGGGAACCCGCATGGCTGTACGGCCCGCAACCGCCGCACAGAAGGCACAAAGGGAGCTCGAGGACCTCCAGCTGGTCCTGCGGGCTCGCAACGGCGACGGAGACGCGCTCGACGTGCTGATCCGGCGCTACACGGGGTTCGTTCGGCTGAAAGCGAGCTCGTACTTCCTCGCCGGCGGCGATTCGGAAGACCTCGTCCAGGAAGGGCTGATCGGTCTCTACAAAGCGGTCCGTGACTTCCGCTCGGACAAGGAGACCTCCTTCCGCAGCTTCGCGGAGCTCTGCGTCACGCGGCAGATCATCACGGCAATCAAGACGGCTACGCGGTTCAAGCACGCCCCGCTGAACACTTACGTCTCCTTTAGCCACACCCCGGCAGGACAGGAGTCGGACGGCGAGTGCAGCCTGGGCGATGCCCTCCCGGGGCCCAGCGTCGACGACCCCTCCGTTTGCGTCATCTCGACGGAGGAGCTCCAGAGCCTGGTTTTCACCCTCGGGACCGGCCTCTCCCGGCTCGAGGCGGATGCCCTCCGGCTCTACCTCGAGGGCTGTTCGTACGAGGAGATGGCCGAGGAGCTCGGTTGCGACACCAAGACGATCGACAACGCGCTCCAGCGGGTGAAGCGGAAAATCCTGACTCACCAGAAGTCCAGGCAAGTTCTCCTGTAGATTTCCCGGAGATCCGGGGAATTCGCGCCGGCCGGCAGTCGTTCTTACCAGTGCGGGGCCGCTGGCGAGGACCGTGCCGAGCGCCCCAACCACCACAAAAGGAGAGGAGTACCACTGATCAATCTTGCTGAACTTGACCCTCGCTCGTTCATAGACGAGGTGGAGGAGCTGGGTGCCGTCGACGAGGCGACGCTCGAGGCTTTCGCTTTGGCGAACGAGATCGAGGACGAAGAGCTTTCTGTCCTGCGGGCCGAGCTCGAGGAGAACGGCGTCGAGATCGTTCCTGTCGAGATCGAGGACGAGGCGCCGGCACCTCGCGTGCAGGCCGCTCACGAGATCTCCGGCACGACCGACAGCCTGACGCTGTTCATGAACGACGCCGGCCGTTACCCGCTGCTCACCGCGGCGGATGAGGTCGCTTTGGCGAAGCGCATCGAGCGGGGCGACCGCGAGGCGAAGGAGCGGATGATCAATTCGAACCTGCGCCTGGTCGTCTCGATCGCGAAGCGCTACCAGGGCAGCGGCATGGCTCTCGGCGACTTGATCCAGGAAGGCGTAATCGGACTGAACCGCGCAGTCGAGAAGTTCGACTGGCGCCGCGGTTTCAAGTTCTCGACGTACGCCACCTGGTGGATCCGTCAGGCTTGTCAGCGGGCGGTATCGAACCAGTCCGCGACGATCCGGGTGCCGACGCACGTGCACGAACGGCGTGTCAAGCTCGCCCGGGCGCGGCAGCGCCTTCAGACGGCAGGCATTGCCGACCCGACGCCGGAGGAGCTCGCCAAGGCCACCGGCCTCGAGCTCAACTACGTCGAGGAGGCCCTCGGCGCAGTCGAGGCGAACGTCTCGCTCAATCAGACGATCGGCTCCGACGGCGACGGTGAGTTCGGCGATCTGTTCGCCGACGAGAACGTTGCCGATCCGCTCGAGGAGGCCGCCGACGCGTACCGCCGCCAGTCCGTGCGGAACGCACTCGGTCGTCTGCCCGAGCGCGAGCGTCGTGTGCTGGAGCTGCGCTTCGGCTTCGACGGCGAGTCGACGTCGCTGGAGAACATCGGCCGCGAGCTCGGCATGAGCCGCGAGCGTGTCCGTCAGGTCGAGCGGGACGCCCTCGCACGTCTTCGCGACGAGCTGGCCGGCGTCGTTTCCGTTTCGGGCGACGAGCTAGTCAACGCTGCGTAAGCGAGGCGCCCGAGCGGGCGCCTCGGTTACCTAGTGCTTCGCCTACGATGGGGCGGCGCCGGAGTAGCTCAGCTGGCAGAGCACAGGTTTTGTAAACCTGGTGTCGCGGGTTCGAGTCCCGCCTCCGGCTCCTGAGGACGAAGAAGCGCCCCGGTAACCGAGGCGCTTCTCGTTGCGAAGGAGCGGGACGCTCTGGGCTAGGCGGCCCTTTCCAGCGCCGGCGCGGCCTCCGGTGCCTTCTCCTTCGCAAACTCGTCGCCGTGCTCGAGGCGGGGGAGCCATTCGAGCCATTTCGGCAGGTACCAGTTCCAATCGCCGAGCAGCTTCATCGTCGCCGGGAGGAGCACGGCACGCACGATCGTGGCGTCGATCAGCACCGCGGCTGCAAGCCCGACGCCCATCTCCTTCATGTCGAGGATCGGCATCGTCGCGAAGATCGCGAATGCTCCGACCATCACGACCGCCGCACTCGTGACGACACCGGCCGTCGTCTTGATGCCGTGTGCAACGGCGTCCTCGGTCTTCAGGCCTCGGTCATACGCCTCGCGAATCCGGCTCAGGATGAACACGTGGTAGTCCATCGAGAGGCCGAAGAGGATCACGAACATGAACAGCGGCAGCCACGACGCGATCCCGCCGTTCGACCTGAAGTTCAGGAGACCCTCGCCCCAGCCGTGCTGGAAGACGAGGACGAGAACTCCGTAGGCCGCGGCGACCGACAGGAGGTTCAGGACGATCGCCTTGGCCGCGATCACGAGCGACCTGAATGACACTAACAGGAGTAGGAACGCGAACAGGAGCACGAAGCCGAACACGTACGGAAGCGCGCTCTTCATCTTGGTGTTGAAGTCGTGCGACGCTGCCGTGATGCCCGTGACGGCGTACTCGGTCCCCGCGACCTTGCCGACCGTCGACGGCAGGATGCGTTCGCGAAGCGTCGCGAGGGCCGCGTTCGACTGATTGTCGGTACCCTCGCCGACGAGCGGGATCGTCACTCGTGCGAGCGTGTTGTCGGAGCTCTTCGTGACCTCGATCGGCGTCAACATCTGACCCGACCTGAGCGCCTTCTGCCTCAGCCCGGCGATGGCGTCCTGCACGGGCGCCGTCCGAACGTCCTTCGCCTTGATCACGACGACGGCAGGCTGCGGACCGCCCGGGAACGCGTCCTGGACGGCGTGAATCGCCCGCACTTCCTTCGTGCTGTTCGGCAGGGAGTCGAGGCCGGAGATCGCCGTATGGACGCCGAGCACCGGGAAGGCCAGCGCGAGCAGGACGGCGCCCGCGAGCACGACCGACGCAAGCGGCCGGCGTAGCGCCGGCGTGAGGATTGCGCTCCATACCCGGTTCTCGCCGCCGTCCTGACGACGGAGTCGATGCAGGAACGGGATGCGCCCCTTCTCGACCTTGTCGCCGAGCTTGGAGAGGACGGCCGGAAGGACCGTCAGCGAGCCGATCATGGCAATTGCAACGACCATCATCGTCGAGACGGCGAACGACCACCACGTCTTGTCGCCGGCGAAGAACATGCCGGCCATGGCGATCATGACGGTGAAGCCGGAGATCAGAACTGAGCGGCCTGATGTCGCGGCGGCCGCCTCGAGCGCGGCTTCCGAGCTTCGGCCGGCGGCCCGCTCCTCACGCTCGCGCTTGAGATAGAAGAGCGAGTAGTCGACGCCGACTGCGAGCCCGACGAGCAACACGACCGCGGAGACGTTCGGGTCCATTGCGATCAAATGGCTCGGAAGCGCCAACAGGCCGATCGTCGCGAAGACCGCGGTCAGGGCGAGCAGCAGCGGGATCCCGGCCGCGATGAGCGCGCCGAAGACCAGGACGAGGACAATCAGGGTCAACGGGATCGATCGCTCACCGGCCTTCGCGAGCTGCGAGTTGAAAAGCTTGTCGAGCGCCTTGCCCGTGGAGATGGAGCCGGCCTGGGCTACGTAGAAGTCCGGATGGCCCCTCTGCACGGCCTCCGTGGACCGAAGCAGCGGATCGATTGCCTTCTTCGCCTGGTCGTCGGTTCCCCGCATCGTGAACTCGACGAGCGCCGTGTGGCCGTCCTTCGAGATCTGGTCGGGATGCCCGGCGAGCGGCGACTTCAGGTCGGTGTAGACGCGGTGATGCGGCCGGACGGCCGCGATCGTGTCGCGCACCACGGCCTTGAAGCGCGGATCCTGGATCGTCCGCGTCTTGCTCTGGATGAGGACGAACTCAGTTTGTGGGTCGACCTGGAAGCCCGCGTCCAACAGCATCTGGTCGGCGCGATGAGCCTCGCCGACGTTCGAGTTGTTCTGATCGATCTGCTTCGTCCCTGCGACCGCACCGATGGCGATCGCGACGACGACGAACGCGAGCCACCCGAAGATTGCCTTCTTGCGGTGACGCGCGCTCCAACGGCCCATCCTGGCCGCGAGGTTGTTGGAACGCTCGAGTGGTGACATGTCGGAGTCTCTCCTTCGCGTTGGCAGTTCAGCCAGGGTCGCAGCGGCCGCTCGTGCTCCGCGATCGGGCAGGCAGGCGTCTTCACGTTCGGACATCCGAACCCCGGCAGGCGAACGGCCGCCCCGGCTGAGGGCGGCGTTCGCGGGGGAGGGAGGGTGGAGCTAGGCCGCTCGGTCGAACTCGTCCGGCCGGGGGTGGAGCTCGATGAGGGCGTACGTCAACCGCCGCTGACTGCGAACGATCTCGAGTCGGTTCCGCTCGAGGTCTTCCGCAGCGGCTCCACGCTCGCGGAGCGACTGGCGCTCCATGACGAGCCACTGAAGCCTCTGCTGGAGTTGGTTGACGCTCATGGGTAGAGAATGGCCTTCGGCGGCTCGCTGAGCCAGACGGCGCGCTGGCGTGTCACGGTGCGGTTTACCGCACGCCGCCACGCGCGGACGGTGGATGGTTGCCTAGTCCGAACGGAGGTACGTGAGCACGGCGAGGACGCGCCGGTGGTCCTCAGCCGTCGCCGGCAGCCTCAGCTTTCCGAAGATGCTCGTCACGTGCTTCTCGACGGCACGCAGGGTGATCACGAGCCGTTCGGCGATCGCCTGGTTCGACTTCCCTTCGGCCATCAGCTCGAGGACCTCTCGCTCGCGCGGCGTCAACTCCTCCAACGGGTCGTCGCGCCGCCTCCGGCCGACGAGCTGTGACACGACCGCCGGGTCGAGCGCGGAGCCCCCTTCGCCCACGCGCCGCACGGCCGCCGCGAACTCGTCCACGTCCGAGACGCGGTCCTTGAGGAGATAGCCGACGCCCTCGGCGTTCTCGCCGAGCAGCTCCATCGCGTATGCCGGCTCCACGTACTGCGAGAGAACGAGCACTCCCGTCGCAGGCCAGCGGTCACGGATCTCCTGTGCTGCGCGGAGCCCTTCGTCGGTCTGCGTCGGCGGCATCCGGATGTCGACGAGTGCCACATCTGGCTTGTGCATCCCGACATGGCGAAGCAGGTCGTCTGCCGTACCGCTCTGCGCGACGACCTCGAAGCCGGCGTCCTCCAGCAGCCTGGCGATGCCCTCGCGCAGGAGGACGGAGTCGTCGGAGAGGACCACCCTCATGCCGCGGAAACCCCTGCGCGCCGTGCTGAGCGGCGGGAAGCGCGAGGGAAGACCGGGAACGCTGAGCTGGAAGAGCCGCTCGGGCTCGTCGATGCCGGGCAGCTCGTGCTCCCCGAGGTCCTCGACGTCGTGTGAGGAGTCGAGTGCGTCCCGCGTCCGTTCGGAGACGAGGATCTGGCCGCCGCTTCCTGCCTGCGCGATTCGCGCCGCGCGATGGACGTCGAGGCCGAAATACGCATCCTCGCGGACGTTCGGTTCGCCGGTGTGCAGGCCCATGCGGACTCGCAGGACGACGCCGTCGGGCCAGTCGTGCCGCGCAAACGCCCGTTGAGCCGCCATCGCCGCGTCGGCGGCGCCGGCGGCATCCTGGAACACGATGAAGAACTCGTCGCCGCGGTGATCGACGACATGGCCTTCCCGCGACTCGACGCACTCGCGCAGCAGTCGGCGGTGATCGCCGAGCACTCTCGCGTACTCGTCGCCGAGGCGCCGCAGCAACTGCGTCGAGCCTTCGACGTCGGTGAAGAAAAGAGTGACGGTGCCATGGGGTAGTTTGGGCATGTCAGCCTACTTCAGAGGGATCTCGGCGCGAACGCGAGTCCCCACTCCCGGAGGGCTCTCCACCTCGAGCCTACCGCTCAGCGAGGCGACGCGATCGGCGAGGCCGCTCAGACCGGATCCCCGCCCGGGATCGGCGCCGCCGACGCCGTCGTCCGTCACCTCGACCAAGGCATACCCGTTGTCCGCCGCCACCTTGACAGTCACATAGGAAGCCTCTGCGTACTTCGTCACGTTTGCAAGTGCCTCCGAGACGACGTAGTACGCGGCTGCCTCGACCGGCGGGGGAAGCTCCCCGCTCGGCGCGTCGATCTCCACCGGAAGCGGCGAGCGCGAGGCGAGCGCCTCCAGCGCTGCCCCGAGGCCCCGATCGGTGAGAACGGCTGGGTGGATTCCCCGTGCGAGCTCCCGCAGCTCTTCGAGTGCTTGTGCAAGCTCCTCCCGCGCCGCCTCCATCAGCGCCTCGGCGCCCTCTGGGTCCCTCCGCACCCGCGACTGGATGAGGCGAAGCGAGAGCGACAGTGACACGAGGCGCTGCTGCGCGCCGTCATGGAGGTTCCGCTCGAGCTTTCGACGGGCGTCGTCGCCGGCCGCCACGATCCGCGTGCGGGAGGCCTCTAGCTCGCTCTGCTGACGCTTCCGCTCGCTGACGTCGATGCCGCAGATCAGGTACCAGTTGCTGTACACGCCTGCGAGGGGCCGGCTCGACCACGAGACGGGAATCCGCCGTCCATCCCGGGCGACCCACTCCCCGTCGTGCCATACGGACGTATCGCCTGGACGCGGCGCTGTCATCGCCGCGCGCGCCCTCGCTCGATCCTCCTCCGGAAAGATCAGCTCGTCGAGTGAGCGGCCGCGCGCCGCTTCGTCCTCGTAGCCGAGGATCTCGGCGAACGCGTAGTTGACGCCTCGCTCCGTGATCCGGCCTTCGCTGTCGATTGCACACAGCAGGCTGGGAGTCGCGTTCGCGATCATGCTGAGAAAGTCGCGCTCGCTCTGCAGCTCCTCCTGCTGGCGCTTTCGCTCGCTGATCTCGCGCACGATCATCAGAAACTCGTCCCCGCCGCTGGCGGCGAAGCGAGCTTCGTAGTGCCGCGTCTCGCCCTCGAAGTCGAGCTCGTACTCGAGCACCTGCGATCGGCCGCTCGCGATTGCGAGGCGCCCCGCCCAGAGAATCCGCTCAGCCAGGTCGTGAGGCAGCCGGTCCCACAGCGAGAGCCCGACGACGTTCTTCGAATAGAGGTCACGATCGGTCGGTGCGTTGTAGGACAGGTAACGACCATCGCGTGAGATGCGGAACATCAGGTCCGGCATCGCCTGCAGCAGGCCGCGGTACCGCTCGGCCCGCGCCCTGACCTCGACGAGGAGCTTGTCGCGCTCCAGTGCGATCCGCGCCGCGCTCGAGACGGCGTCGAGCAGCTCCGGCTCCTCCCGCAGAGCCGCGTCGTGGACGATCGCCGCCACGGGAGTGTCCGAGTACTCCAGCCGCGTCACGACTCTCCGGCGTGTATCCGAAGGAAGCTCGAAGTGATTTCCTTCTATGTCGACGTAGTGCCCGCCCTCGTCGTACCAGTACGCGACAACCGCGGACGGGTCGCGCAGGGCGTGCCGAAGACCTGCCTGGACCTCGCCGGGAGTCGCCCGCTCCGGAATTGCGCCGAGGACGGCGTCCATGCCTGCGCTGCGCGCGAGCTTCGTCCCCAGCAACCCCGCCAAGAAAAGGAAGGGCACGGCCGTGAACGTTGCGATCAACCCGACGGCGACGGCGGTGCCGGCGCTGCCGGAGAACGGGAAGAGGATGTTGCTGACGATGAAGAGGACGAGGCTGAGCGCACCGGCGACGTAGACCTGGCGGAGCATGCGCCGCAACGTCTGCGTCGCCCGGCGCCAGCGACCGACGAGCAACCAGAGGGCCGCGACGAACAGCAGCACGGCGACAGTCGTCCAGAACGCCGTCTGCACCACATGCGCGGCGTGGTCGTTCGAGACGAGCACGAGGTTGTCGGGACATGCGTGCGGCTTGCACGGCTCCCGTTGTCCGGGGAACATCTCGTTGAAGAGCGGGGCGAGGACGGCGGTCGCATAGCCGGCCCCCACCAGCAGGACCGCGTAGCGGGTGATCAGGTTCCCGCTCGGATAAGCGAGCAGCAGGTGGACGAACGCCGCGATGAAGACGCTCCCGAAGATCGTGCCGAGGGTGTAGGGGAGCGGCGCGTTCGCTTCCTCCAGGCTCGCAACGAGCACGCCGAACCCGACGCCGACCATCAGCATGCCGGTGCGGTTCTGCGGCCTTCGGGTCCAGCCGATCAGGCCCGCGAGGACGAACGACCAGCTGACGAAGAGCCCGAGCGCGATCGCCAGGACGGGGTGCTCCTCATGGTCGCTCGTGCTTGTCAGGGCGACGCCGAGGCCGCCTGCGGCGAGTGCAGCCGGCCCGAAGTAGAGCCAGGGCCGCCGGATCGCGGTCACGACTTGACGAGAAGAGCCGCGATCGCGGCTCCGGACAGTTCAGCCTTCGGGACGAATCCACTGGCGCCCGAGTTATGGATGCAGCATCCGTAATCGGCACCGTCCCGGCTCGACGTGAGGACGACCGCAGGCGGGTCCTCGAGCTTGCGCAGGCGCTCGGCGACTTCGAAGCCGTCGAGGTCCGGCAGCTGCACGTCGAGCAGAACGAGGTCCGGGTGAAGCTCCCGGGCGATGGCCACAGCCGTCTCCCCGTTCTCGGCCTCGCCGACGACCTCGTAACCCTCCGCCTGGAGCAGCGTCCGGGCGCTCGCCCGAAAGCTGGGATGGTCGTCGACGATCAGCACTGTCATATGCATAGTTTCGCCAGGCTCGGCCGGAGTCCGTATACGGCTATCCACACTCTTGGCTAGGCGTGAGCCTCAGCGGCTTCCCGGCGCTGGCCGGGGTCCACGGGTACGGGAGCGGTCGGGATCTCGACGTAGAAGACAGAGCCGCGATCTCCGTTCGGCTCGACCCAGATCCGGCCGTTCACTCGCTTGACGAGCTCCCGCGAGATGTAGAGCCCGAGGCCGGTGCCGCCGATCCCCCGGGTCATCTGCGGATCGAGGCGATAGAACTTCTCGAAGATGCGAGCCACCTCGGAGGGTGGGACGCCGAGCCCTTCGTCGGCGACCTCAAATCTCACATGCGCCTCCACGGGCTCGAGCCTGACCCGGATCGCACCGCCGTCGGGGGAGTATTTGATGGCGTTGTCGAGGAGGTTCGCCAACACCTGTCTCAGCTCGCCCGCGTCGGCGGCGACGGCAGGCAGGTCGTCTGGCGGTGCCTCCAGGTCGACGGTCACGTTGTCCGGAAGATGGGTGCGCGCGGCGTCGATGACGCCCTCTGTCAGCTCGCGGGCATCGCACCGCTCGATCTGGAGGTCGAGGGTGCCGGCGTCGAGCTGGCTTGCCAGGAGCAGGTCGTTGACGATGTCCGCCAGCCTGGCCGACTCCGACACGATCACCTCGAGCAGCTTCGAGTGGACCTCCTGCTCCAGGTCGAGATCCTCGCGCGTGAGTGTGAGCGCCGAGCCGTAGATGGCCGCGAGCGGCGTGCGGACCTCGTGCGAGACGGTGGCGACGAGGTCCTGTCGGAGCTCCTCGAGCGCTCGCTCTTCGGTCAGATCGCGGAACGCGTAGACCGTTCCCTCGTCGAACCCGACGCCGGAGATGGAGATCCAGCGCTCACCGGCCGGGAGCTCGAGCGGCACGGTCTCGGCGGCGACCGGGCCGGGGGCTCCCGCGACGCGCACGCGGCCCGAGAGCGCGAGCCAGCCAGGAAGCACGTCTTCGGCGCGCCGCCCGACCACCTCTGCGCGGCGCAGCGCCGTGATCGCCTCCGCCGCACGGTTCCAGAGTCGGATGACGCCCTCCTCGTCGACGAGGAACACGCCGTCGCCGACGGTTTCCAGGACGCGCGCCGCCTGCGCCCGCTCCTCGACCTCGCGGTAGAGCTGCGCATTCTCGATCGCGGTTCCTGCTCGACGCGCGAGCTCCTCGGCGAGTGCCAGATCCGTCGGGTCGTAGCGGCGGCCGGACTCTGCCGACACGAACGACATGACGCCGAAAACGCGGCCACGTGCGAACAGCGGCACGCACATGTAGCTCTGGAACCCGAGCTCGCGCGCGAGGCCGAGATGCAGGTCGTCCACCGCACGCTCCTCGAGCATCTCCTCCGTGATCTCCGGGACCAGTTCGCTGGCTTGCGTACGCAGGACGCGCGGCGGGCCGTGAGCGGCCTCACGACCTTCGGGGTATCGACGCGCCAGCTCGAGCGCGATCTCGATCTTCCGGGCATCGGCGTGCTCGACGGTGAGCGTTCTCAGCGTGTCACGCTCGAGGACGTCGATCCTCGTCCAGTCCGCGATGCGCGGGACAGCCAGCCTCGCAACGGCCGCGAGGGTGCTGCGGTAGTCGAGCGAGCCGGCGAGCGCCTCGCCCGCCTCGACGAGGAACCGTTGTGCCTCCTCCGCGCGCTTCTGGTCGTCGATGTCGGTATGCGACCCGAACCACTTCACGACCTTGCCGCGGCGGTCGTGCATCGGGAGGGCGCGTGTGAGGTGCCAGCGATATGCGCCGTCGACGGCACGGCGAAGGCGGGCCTCGTTCTCGTAGGGATGGCCCGTGTCGAGGGAGTCCTGCCAGCGCTCGAGCAGGCGCGGCAGGTCGTCGGGGTGGACGACGGCCGGCCACCCGTCCCCGACCATGTCGGCGAACGGCAAGTCGAAGTAGTCCAGAACCCGCTGGTTCACGTAGTCGAGCTGCCCGTTCGGTAAAGCCGTCCAGATCTGATCGGGCTGCGATTCTGCGAGGAAGCGGTAACGCTCCTCGCTCTCCCGGCGCAGCTCGGCGAGCTCCTGTTCCTTGAGCTGCTCGGCCTGGCGGCGCAGCTGCTCGTTCTTCTCGTGCAGCTCGATGAAGACACCGACCTTCGAGCGGAGCACGTTCGGGTCCACAGGCTTGAAGACGTAATCGACCGCACCGGCCGAGTAGCCGCGGAAGACGTGCTCCTCGTCCTTCGAGAGCGCCGTCACGAAGATGATCGGAATGTGCTTCGTCCGCTCGCGCTGCTTGATCAGTCCGGCCGTCTCGAAGCCGTCGAGATCCGGCATCCGCGCGTCGAGGAGGATGACGGCGACATCGTGGTGCAGGAGCTGGCGCAGGGCGTCCTCGCCCGAGCCCGCATGGAGAAGGTTCTGCCCCAGCGGCTCGAGGATCGCGTCGAGCGCGACGAGGTTCTGCGGAAGGTCATCGACAAGCAGGATGTTTGCTTTGCCAGTCATCGTCGCCTCACCGCTGGAAGCCACTAGACGCTGGTCCTTTCGGCCGGCTTTACGCACAGGCCGTAGATGAACGGGGCGATCTCGTCGAGCGGCAAGACCGCGTCGGCGACCGTCCCGGCTATGGCGGCGTCCGGCATGGCTCGGCGTGCGGCGCCGGCCGGGTCCTGGACGATCGCCACGCCGCCGCGCTGCTTGATCCGCGCGAGGCCCGCGGCGCCGTCTTCGTTGGCGCCCGTCAGGATGACGCCGATCACTCCGGCGCCGTACGCGTCGGCCGCCGACTGGAACAGGACGTCGATCGACGGCCGCGCGTATTGCACGCGCTCGTCGATCGACAGCGCGAACCAGCCACGCTCGACGAGCAGGTGGTAGTCAGGCGGCGCGAGGTAGACGCGGCCGCGCTCGATCGGAAGCTTGTCGTCGACGTCGGCGACTGGCCGGCCGATCTGGGCGCTCAGGAGGCCGCTGAGCGTTTCGTCGAGAGAGTCTGGGTGGCGGTGCTGTCCGACGACGATCGGCAGATCGACCTCGTCGTGGAAGTCGGCGAGCACGCGGCCGACGGCGTCGAGCCCGCCCCACGAAGCGCCGATGACGACGAGGTCGTACATCGCTACGCGACCTTCCGGTAGAGCTTCTCGGCGGGATCGAGCTCTGCGTAGCGTTCCTCGTAGGGGCTCTGGCGGATCGACTCCCGGTGCCCGAGCCCGAGGATCCCGAACGTGACGAGGCTCTCGTAGAACAGCGTGTGCACACGCTCCTGGAGCGCGCGGTCGAAGTAGATCATCACGTTCCGACAGACGATCACGTTGAACTCGTTGAACGAGCGATCGGAAACGAGGTTGTGCTGAGCGAACACGACGTTGTCGACGAGCGAGCGCTGGAACTGCGCCCCGTCGTACTTCGCGAGGTAGTACTCGGAGAACGGCCGCGGGCCGCCGGCATTGATGTAGTTCTGCGTGTACTCCCGCATCTTGTCCAGCGGGAAAACCCCTGCGCGCGCACGCTCGAGCACCGCTTCGTTGATGTCGGTCGCGTAGATGCGCGTCCGGTCGTAGAGGTCCTCTTCCAGCAGCAGGATGGCGAGGGAATACACCTCTTCACCGGTGGAGCAGCCGGCGATCCAGATCCGCGTGAAGGGATACGTGCGCAACATCGGGACGACCTTCTGCCGGAACGCCGAGTAGAAGCCCGGGTCCCGGAACATCGCTGTGACGTTGATCGACAGGTCGAGGAGGAGTCGTTCCATGCAGGCCGGGTCGTGCAGAAGCCGGTCCTGCAGCGCGGAGATCGTCGACAGCCCTTCCGCATGGATCCGGCGCCAGACGCGGCGCCTGAGCGACGCCGGTGCGTATTCGCGGAAGTCGAAGCCGTACTGGCGGAAGACGCCCTCGAGCAGGAGCGAGAGCTCGATCTCCTCGAGATCGTCCTGGCTCGGCGGCAGCTCGGCTGCCTCCGCCGCCTCGCTGGCTGCGTCGAGGCGCACTAGCTGTAGAGCCAGACCCGCATCAGGGACAGGAGCTGGTCGGTGTCGACAGGCTTCGCGATGTAGTCGGAGGCGCCGGCTGCGATCGCCTTCTCTCGGTCCCCCTTCATCGCTTTCGCCGTGAGCGCGATGATCGGCAGCTGCCGGAATTGCTCCTCCGAGCGGATCGCACGGGTTGTCTCGTAGCCGTCGAGCTCCGGCATCATGATGTCCAGCAACATGAGGTGGACGCCCGAGTCGCCGTGCAGCGCCTCGATGGCCTCCTTGCCGTTCTCGGCGTAGACGACCTCCATGCCGTGCGCCTCGAGGACGTTCGTCAGCGCGAATACGTTGCGGACGTCGTCGTCCACGATCAGGATCCGCTTCTCCTTGAAGACCTCCTCGGCGGAGTGCAGCTGCTCGAGCATACGCCGCTTCGCCGCAGGCAACTTCCGCTCGACGCGGTGGAGGAAAAGCGACGTCTCGTCGAGCAAACGCTCGGGCGAGCTCGCATCCTTGATCACGATCGCATCGGAGAACTTCCGCAGCTTCGTCTCCTCCTTCCGCGTCAGCTGCTTCCCGGTGTAGACGATCACCGGGATCGACGAGAAGCGCTCGTCCTCCTTGATGCGCTCGAGGAAGTCGAAGCCTCCCATCTCCGGCAGCTTCAGATCGAGCACGATGCAGTCGTAGCGCCTGTGCTCGAGCGCCTCGAGAGCTTCCTCACTCGACCCCACGCCCGTCGCCTCGACATCGTCGCCGCTGGCGATCAGCTCGACGACCGAGTTTCTCTGCGCATCGTCGTCCTCGACGAGCAGCAACTGCTTGACGTCGCGGTCGATGAAGCTGCGGATCTCCCCGAAGGTCTCTTCCAGGTTCTCTTTCGAGACCGGTTTCTCCAGGAAGGCCACGGCGCCGGCCCTGAGCGCGTTGTGCCTGCCCTCCCCGGCCGAGACGATGTGCACCGGGATGTGGCGCGTCTCGGGATGGTGCTTGAGGTGGTCGAGCACCGTCCAACCGTCCATCACGGGCAACTTCATGTCGAGGATGATGGCGTCGGGCTTGAACTCGTGCGCGAGCGCGAGCCCGGAATCGCCCCGAAGCGCAACAAGGCCCTTGAAACCGCGATCGCGCGCGACGTCGATCTCCGTGCGTGCGAGCTCCGGATCGTCTTCGACGATCAGGACGACGCGATCGCCCGCCTGGATCTCGTCGCGGTCGTCGCGCACATCGCTCGGCAGGAGGACCGCCGGATCGAGCTCCGGCATCGCCGGTGGAGTGTTGGCGCCGGGTGCCTCGACAGCCGCGATCTCGTCCGGGAAGACGACGGCGTCGTGTGGAGCCTCCTCCCGCGGAGCGTGCTCGACGGGCTGATACCTCGCCGGCAGGAAGAGCGTGAACGTGCTGCCCTCCCCGAGGCCGCTCTCGACATGGATCTCGCCGCCGAGCAGCCTTGCGATCTCGCGGCTGATCGAGAGCCCGAGCCCGGTCCCGCCGTAGCGTCGGCTGGTCGTGCCATCCGCCTGCTGGAACGCCTCGAAGATCAGCCGGAGCTTGTCGCGAGGGATGCCGACACCGGTGTCCTCGACCGCCAGCTCGATCACCGAGTCCGCCCGCGCCAGGGCCTCGCTCGCGAATTGCCGTCCCTCGGCGACGCCTATACGAAGCTTGACCGAGCCCCGCTCCGTGAACTTGAACGCATTCGAGAGCAGGTTCTTCAGAACCTGCTGCAGCCGCTGCTCGTCTGTCTCGATCGTCGGTGGGACATTTGCGCCACGCACCTCGATCTCGAACTCGAGGCCCTTGTCGCCGGCGATCGGCCGGAACGAGCGCTCGACGAAGTCGCGGACATCGGACAGCTTGACATCCTCGATGTGGACGCCCATCCGGCCCGCTTCGACCTTCGAGAGGTCGAGGATGTCGTTGATCAGGTCGAGCAGGTCGGAGCCGGCACTGTGAATCGTGTGCGCGAACTCGATCTGCTTCTCGTTGAGATTCTGGTCGCCATTCTCGGAGAGCAGCTTCGCGAGGATCAGCAGCGAGTTGAGCGGCGTGCGCAGCTCGTGCGACATGTTCGCGAGGAACTCCGACTTGTAGCGTGACGAGAGAGAGAGCTGCTCTGCTTTCTCCTCGAGCGCAGCGCGCGCCAGCTCGATCTCGCGGTTCTTGATCTCGATGCGACGGTTCTGCTCCTCGAGGAGCTGCGCCTTCTCCTCCAGTTCCTCGTTCGTCTGCTGCAGCTCTTCCTGCTGGGTCTGGAGCAGCTCTTCGGACGCCTTGAGCGAAGCCGCCTGCTCCTCGAGCTCCTTGTTCGTCTGCTGGAGCTCCTCCTGCTGTGACTGCAGCTCCTCCGACTGGCTCTGCAGCTCCTGCGTTAGCTGCTGCGACTGTCCGAGGAGCTCCTCCGTGCGCATGTTCGCCTGGATCGTGTTCAGTACGA
>JBKPMS010000079.1:0-33850 GCA_046732275.1 Actinomycetota bacterium
GGATCACCTCGATCATCGGGATGAGATGGGGCGGGTTCGACCAGTGCAGGCCGACGACCCGCTCGGGATGACGGCATACGCTCGCGATCTTCGTGATCGGAATGCCGGAGGTGTTCGACGCAAGGACTGCTTCAGGCGCGACGACGTCTTCGAACCGCGGGAAGACCTCTTGCTTGAGCTCGAGCTTCTCCGGCACCGCCTCGAGGACGAGGTCCGAGCCGTCGAGCGCCGTTTCGAGCTCGGTCTCGAAGCGGAGGCTGCCGCCGTCCTCTTTGACGGCGTCCAGTCGATCGAGGACGGCCGCCGCGAGCTCGCTCGCCGCCCTCGCGCGCTCGAGCGCCTCGCTGCTGACGTCGTAGAGCGCGGTCTCGATTCCGGCGCGTGCCAGTACGGCGCCCATTCCTGGGCCCATCGTCCCGGTACCGATCACCGCCGCACGTCTCACTGCTGCCACTTGCCCTCCTTTTTGAGGTCTTGGATCCGCCGCCAGACGCGTTCGGGCGAGAGCGGAAGCTCCATCATCGGCAGCCCCGCGTCCGCGAGGGCGCACACCACCGCCGCGGGCACGGCCGCCAGAGCCCCCTCGCCGCAGCCTTTCGCTCCGTACGGGCCCGGGCCGTCCTCGTTCTCGACGATCACACATGTCATCGTCCCCGGCAGGTCCTCGAAGGTCGGGACGCGGTAGTCGAGGAGCGTGTCGTTCAGGAGCAGGCCGTCCTCGTACACCATCTCCTCGAAGAGCGCGTTGCCGAGGCCCTGCAGCGTCGCCCCTTCGTCCTGACGCTCGATGAGCTGCGGGTTGATCGCGCGGCCGACGTCCGCAGCGGTCGCAGTCCGCCGAACGCGCACCACGCCGGTCTCGGGATCGACCTCGACCTCGGCCGCGCCCACGCACACCTCCCAGAAGACCGGGCCCTCGGCGTACGTGCCCGAGCCCTGCGGGGCGACCTCGCCGCGGCCGATCAGCTCGCCCCCGGCGAACCCGAAGTGCTCGCGCATCAGCCGTAGGTGGTCGCTCGGGTCGCTGTCCGACGCCTCGGCGATCCGGTCGAGCTGCGCGCGAATGTCTGCCGCGGCGCGCTGGACGGCGAGGCCGGCGATCGTCGTCGAGCGGCTGGCGCCGGTCGAGCGGTCGTACGGCGTAAAGCGCGTGTCGGCGCCTCGAACGGTGACTCTCTCTGTCTCGACGCCGATCTCCTCCGCGGCGATCTGCGCGAACGCCGTCCGCGGTCCCTGTCCGACCTCGGTCGTGCCGACGAGCACGACGACGCGTCCGTCGGCCTCGAGGCGGCAGATCGCGCTCGAGACGGGGTGCGCTCCGGCTGCGAGCAGGCCGACGGAGACGCCGCGGCCGACGAGCGGCGGCTTCGCGTCCCCCCAGCCAACGGCGGCGGCGACCTTCTCGACGTCGCCGACGAGGTCGGCGTCGAGCGGCTTCCCGCCTGCGCGCACCTCCTCGCCGGGCGTCGCCAGGTTCGTGCGTCGGACCTCGAGCGGATCGAGCCCGGCACGCCGCGCGACCTCGTCGACTTGCGACTCGCCTATCCACTGCAAGTGCGTCGCGCCGAAAGCGCGGTACGACCCCGCGGGGGCGAGGTTCGTGTAGACGCAGGACGCGTCCACTCGGTACGCGGCCCATCGGTACGGACCGGGCGCTGCGTCGCCGGCTGTTGCGACGACGCGGGGCCCGTTGTCGGCGTAGGCCCCCGTGTCGAAGAGGCAGTCGACCTCGCGCGCGAGCAGGCGGCCGTCGGCGGTCGCCGCCGTCCGCATGCGACAGGTCATGTTGTGGCGTCGCGTCGTCACCATCGACTCGCCGACGGTGTTCTGGATCCGAACGGGCCGCCCGGCCTTGCGGGCGAGCGCAACGGTGAGCGGCTCCATCTTCGTGTAGGACTTCGAGCCGAAGCCGCCGCCGAGGTACGGCACCTGGATCCGCACGTTCGCGACGGGAACGTCGAAGAGGTCGGCGATCTCGGCCCGCACCAGAAACGGGTGCTGGCAGCTCGCCCAGAGCAGGATCTCGTCGCCTTCGACCTGCGCGACGACCGTGTGCGTCTCCATCGCGTACTGGTAGACGGACGGAAAGGCATACTCGCCCTCGACGACGATGTCGGCTCGCGCGAAGACGGCCTCCAGCTCGCCGCGGCCGATCCGATAGCGGTAGCAGACGTTGCCGTCGCGGGGCGGCAGCTCTCCGAGCCCGTGGAAGAGGCCCGGCTTCGTCGGCCGGTCGGTGACAAGCGGCGCTCCCTCGGCGAGCGCATCTTCCACCCCGGCCACGACCGGTAGCTCGTCGTATTCGACGTCGATCGCCTCGACTGCCGCCGCGGCCGCGGCGACCGTCTCCGCCGCGACGGCCGCGACCTGCTCTCCGTGGAAGCGAACTTTGTCGATGGCGACGATCGGTCGATCCTTGATCGCGTGCCCGTAGTACGGGTCGATGTCGCGTAAATCGGCGCCGGTTAGCACGGTCACGACACCGGGGATCTTCTCGGCAGCGGAGGTGTCGATCGAGACGATGCGGCCGTGCGCGATCGGGCTGCGGAGCACCTTGCCGTGCAACATGCGCGGCAAGACGATGTCCCCGGCGAACTGCGCCTCACCGCGCAGCTTCTCACCGGCGTCGCGCCGCGGCTGCGAGCGGCCGACCTGCGTCAGCGTTGCCGTCTCGCGCAGGGTGGTCGTCATGCGATTCCGGCGAGCTCGGAGACGGCCTCCAGGATGCCGCGGTAACCCGTGCAGCGGCAGAGGTTCCCGGCGAGACTCCGCTTGATGTCCTCCTCGCTGACGAGCTCGCCGCTTTCGAGGAGAGCGCTGACGGTCAGGAGCATGCCGGGCGTGCAGAAGCCGCACTGCAGCGCAGCGTGGCGGGTGAACGCCGCCTCGAGCCGTTCGAATCCCGGCCGCTCCGCGAGCTTTTCGATCGTCGTGACCTCCGAGCCGGCCGCGTGCGCGGCGAGGTAGCAGCACGAGCTGATCGGGAGGCCGTCGACAAGCACGGTGCAGGCTCCGCAGACCTGGACATCGCACGATCGCTTCGCCCCGGTGAGGCCGAGCGAGTCGCGGAGGAGATCGAGCAGCAGCTCCTGCGGCGCTACGTTGCGCACGACTTCGCGCCCGTTGACGCTAAGCGCGATCTCCACCGATGCCTCCGCCGTCGTGCGTTACCTGCCGCTGCCAGGCCGCCCAGTACTCGTCGACGAACTCGTCCCTGTACTTCATCGGCAGCAGCTCTCGAGCCGACTCCGGACTTAGCGGGCGCAGCTCGCCGAGCGTTGACGCGAGTGACTGGAGCCGCGCGGCACGCTCGAGCGTCACGGCTGTCAGTACCGCCCACGGTACGTCCTTGCCGACGACGACCACGCCGTGGTTCTGCAGCAGGACGGCCCGCCGGGCGCCGAGCGCCGCCGCGACACGGCCTCCCTGCTCATCATCGACGATCAGGTCCGGCTCGTCGAAGCGGCCGACGCCGTCCGCGAAGAGGACCGAGTCGTGAGTGAGCAGCGAGAGCGGCGCTCCGGTCGCCCCGAGCGCCGTCGCATTCGGCGGGTGGCCGTGCACGACCGCGGCCACGTCAGAGCGGACTCGGTACACGCTCGTGTGCAGCACGGTTTCGAGCGGCAGCACCGCATCCCGGTCGTCGACCGCGACGACGTCCTCCGGCTCGACTTCGTCGAGCGCGACGCCCTTCCGCTTGATCCAGATGGCGCCGCCGGCCTCGCGCGCGCTGACGTGGCCGAGCGTGAGGTCGGCGTAGCCCTCCGCAGCGAGGATTCGGCATGCGGAAGCGACCCGCTCACGAAGGCTTTGCGCGACGGCAACCAACCTAACGGCGCTCGGTCGGCGGGTACTCGGGGTGCGGGAACCCAAAGACCATGATCACGTCCGTGTCTCCCGTCGCCGCGACCGCGTGCCAGGTGTCGGCCGGAATGTGGACCGCGTCGCCTTCGCGGAGCTGAACAGCTTCGCCGTCGACGCGGAGCTCGCCCGACCCCGCGACGACGTAGGCCACCTCTTCCGTCTCGTGCTTCACAGGTGTGAGCACGGTGCCCGGAGTGAAGACCGAATAGCCGAGCGAGGAGGCGTTTCCGTCGACGCGCCCGGTCGTCACGAGCATCCGGCTCCAGCTTCCCTGCGGCAGCTCGATGGGGTCTGCTGACTGAAGCGGCACGACCGTTACAGCGCCCATTCGCCGTCCTTCACGATGTAGGTGCCGTCGTCGACGATCTGCAGCGTCGCATCCAGGAAGACACCGTCGAGGTGTAGCGACGAGACGTTCTGCCCGCCGGGGTACGCGTTGTGGTTGTCGCCGAGCGCGAGGTGGACGGTGCCGATGCGGCCCTTTTCGGACGGGGTTCCGAACGGCGCCTTCTCGCTCGTGCCGAAGGCAAACTCGCCGACGATGTCGGCGTTTTCGACGCCGTCGATCGCGTGGCGGAGCTTTTCGGCCTCCTCGCCGCCCTCGATCTTCACGCACTTGCCACCGTCGAGCGTCCAGCGGATCGGCTCCTTCACTTGACCGGAAAGGCCGATGCCGAGCATCACACCGTCGACGACCGCCGTACCGTGGGTGAAGTCCTCGACCGCCGCGTACGCGACCTCCGTCCAAAGCGGGATCGGGCTCATCATCTGGCCGCGTGCCTTGTACGGCGTCAGGCAGAGCGGGCTCCGACCCTCGATCGAGACGTTGAAGTCGGTCCCGAGAGCGGTCGTGACGTGCACCTGCTTCTTCCCCGCGAGCGCCTCGACCGCGTCCTTCGTACGCTGCGCCGACCGCTCGAGATCCTCCTGTGTCAGCCCCCACTCGCCCATTCCCGGCTCGATCGACGCGATCTTCCCGTTCGCCTCGCACGTCTCGCGGACAGCGTTGACGTGCGCGAACCGGTTCGCCCACTCGAGGTTCGCGATGATGATCACCTCGTCCGAGCCGACCATCGCGCGGTGCAGGTTGGCGGGGGGCGCCATCGGAAAGCGGACGTCGGCGCGGCCGCGGCGCACCTGCATCTCGTTGTTCATGATCACGGGCCAGGCGCCGCGGTCCACGCAGACCTCTGCGACCGCCCTCGCCTCGTCCTCGCGGTCGTCGTCGCAGATGATCGTCACGACGTCGGCCTTCTCGACGGAGAAGCAGACGTCGACGATCAGCGCCGCGTCCTGTAGGAGATTGTCTCTTGCGACCAGAGTGGCCATCGTCACCTCACCCTCTCGGCAGAGAACACGGGAAGCACTTCCTCCGCGAAGCGCTCGACCTGGCCGAACTGGTCGATGGCACCGAACCGGCAGATGAAGTGGTCGACGCCCGCGCCGGAGAATGCGCGGATCCACTCTGCGATCTGCTCCGGCGTGCCGACGGGGCCCCAGTTGGACAAATCCATCGCCTTCGACAGCTCGGGGTAGTACTTCGAGATGTAGTCGTCGAACGCGCCCCGCGCCTCGTCCTCGGATTCGCCGATGTTCATGGTGACCTGGTACGAGATCACGAGGCGGAAGAAGTCGTGGTCGTGCTCGTCGGCCCAGCGCTCGATCAGGCCGAGCTGCTCGACGAGCTCCTCGGGATGCTGGGCTCGGCAGCACGTCATCCAGCCGTCCCCGTACTGGACGATCCGCCGGCACGCGCGCTCGAAGCGGCCCTTCATCACCTCGGGCGGCGCATCGCCCGTGAGGCGCGGGTTCGAGACGACCCAGATCGGCGGCGGCGACTGGAGCGGAGACAGTGGGGCCATCTCGGTGCCCGAGTAGAACTCGACGTTGTCGTAGCGGCGGAACTTGCCCTGGAAGTCGGTCTTGCCCTCGGTCCAGAGCTGCCGTATGACGGCGAGCCCTTCCTCGAAAATCGTGCCGCGCCGGTCGTAGTCGAGCCCGAGCGCCTCGAACTCACGCCGGACGCCCTCCTCGGGGTTGCCGAGGCCGGCGCCGAGAATCGTCCGCCCGCCGCAGATCACATCGAGTGTCGCCCACTCGAGCGCGAGGTAGAGCGGGTTGCGCGTCGATGTCACCATGCACGCCGTCCCCAGCTTGACGCGGGACGTCCGCTGCGAGATCGCCGACAGGAGCGCAATCGGCTCATAGCGCGGCTTCGAGAAGAGCGAGTCGCCCACCCAGACGGAATCGAAGCCCAACTCCTCGACTCTCTCGGAAAGATCGAGGAGCATCTGGACGTCGTAGTCCGGCGCAATCAGCGGCTCGCGGTTGTTGAGGTTGACGCCGAATCGAAGCGGGCGCTCAGCCGTCGCCATCGTTCACCTCCTCATGAAGACAACACGGACACGGCCCTCACGAGCCGGCCTGGACCGCGGCGAGATCGCGGTCGTCGAGATCCTTGAGGCGCCGCTGTGGAACGCGAATGTGCTCCGACATGAGCTGCGCCGCCCGCTCGGCGTCGCCTCGCTTCGCCGCGCGCATGATCGCCGCATGCTCCGCGACGGAGCGCTGGAGGTTGCCGCGCAGCGTCAGCGAACGCAAGCGGTACCGGCCGAGCTGACCGAGCAGCTGGCCGTAGAGCTCCAGGAGCTTCCCGTTACCCGACGCCTCCATCAGGCGCCCGTGGAACGCCATGTTCGCCTCGAAGAACTCGGCGACCTCGTCCCGCTCGGCGTGCCGCGCCATCGCCTCGAGCAAGCCCTGCAGCCCGGCGATGTCCTCGGCGGTCAGCCGTGGCACGGCGAGCTTGACCGCCATCATCTCGAGCGCCTCCCGTACCTGGTAGAGCTCGATGAACTCCTCCTTCGAGAGCGAGCGGACGACCGCGCCCCGGCGCGGCCGGACGGTGACGAGCCCCTGCGAGGCCAGCCGCCCGAGCGCCTCGCGGATCGGCCCCCGACTGACGCCGAGCTGCTCGGACAGCGCGACCTCCGTCAGCTCCGTCCCGGGCTCGAGCGTGCCTGAGAGAATCTGCTCGCGCAGGCGGTCGTGCACGCGCTGCCAGAGCGTCAGGTTTTCGAGTGGTGCCGGGCGACTCAGTGCTTGCTCCGACGGCAATTGCATCGACTCCTCGGCGGGGTTACGATGGCGCCGTCTGCGTGTTGTTTTCTGCGTGTTGTTAACAGTCTGCAAGCCGAGCGTACCAGGGGGGTCGGGAGGGATCAAGCGGCCCCGGATCGGACGACCCACCGGGACGAAAGGAGATTCTCGGATGCACATGCACCGACGTGGAGCGCGGATTGTCCTTGCGTTGGCGGCTGTCTGCCTGCTCGCTGCCGGCAGCGCCTACGCGGCGAAGGAGCTCACGCAAGCCAACGTCACCAAGGTCGGCTTCGCCTCGCCGGCAAAGGCGAGCGACTACGGCTGGAACCAGCAGGGGTACAAGGGCGCCCAGGCGGCGGCCAAGACGAACAAAGCGAAGTTCCAGGCCGTGACGAACATCGGCTACGACAAGACGGAAGTCGTGCTGCGGCAGCTCATCACGGGGGGCGCGAACTTCATCGTCGCCCACGCGAGCGGCTACGACACGATCGCGACGCGCCTCGCCAAGCAGTACAAGGTGCCGATGATGACGTACGACGTCCCAACGAACCTGACAAAGGGCTACGTCTCGTACATCACGACGTCGAGCCAGGAGGGCTCATACCTCGCGGGGATCCTGGCCGCGAGGATGACGAAGACCCACAAGGTCGGCATCGTGATGTCGGCCGCCGACGCCAACTGGTACAAGATGAGCGGCGGCTTCGGCAGCGGCTTTCGCAGCATCGACAAGAAGTCCAAGATCTACTTCGCGACGGTGAGCCCGACCGGCTACGACGACGCAGCGGGCGGGAAGCGCGTCGCCGGCAACGTCATCGCGCAGGGCGCCGACGTCCTTTTCACGATGGGAGACAACGCCTCATTCGGCTATCTCCAGGCGGTCGAGAGCGCAAAGGTCGGCCACAAGGTCTGGATGATCGGGGACATCGGGGACATGACGCCGATCGACAAGAAGCACGTGTTCCTTTCGTCGGTGCTCTGGAACTTCACGAACACGTACAAGCAGGCGATCAAGGACGTCAACAACGGAACCTACGGCACGCACGGCTACAACCTCGACCTGAAGAACGGCGGCATCTCGCTGCTGAAGTCGAAGTACATCCCGGCGAAGGTCTGGACGGAGATCCTGAAGGCGCAAGGCAAGATCAAGGCCAAAAAGATCAAGATCCCGGTCGCGCACAACGCCGCTGCCGTCCGGAGGATCATCAAGTAGACGAGACAGTGCACCTCTCCGCGGCGTCCGCCTGGGCGCCGCGGAGGGTGCGCGCCGCAGGAACACTTCGCCGAGCACGGTGAACGCACGCACCGAAAACGGAGCACCGATCGTCGAGCTGAGCGGGATCACGAAGTCCTTCCCCGGCGTGCTCGCGAACGACCACGTCGATGTAACGCTTCGCCGGGGTGAGGTGCATTGCCTGCTCGGCGAGAACGGGGCCGGCAAGTCGACGCTGATCGGGATCCTGTCCGGGTTGATCCGGCCCGACGCCGGCACGATTCGCATCGAAGGCGCGCAAACCGCGATCTCGTCGCCGCGTACGGCGCTCGAGCTCGGGATCGGCACGGTCCATCAGCATTCGACGCTGATCCCGGCGTTGACCGTGCTCGAGAACCTCATGCTCGGCGACAGCCGGAAGATCCGGCTCGACGAGGCGGGCGCCCGCCGTCGCCTCACCGAGCTCGCCGGCGAGCTCGGCGTCGAGATCGATCCGGGCGCGAAGGCAGCCGATCTCTCGCTCGGCCACCAGCAGCAGGTCGAGATAGTCAAGGCGCTGTGGCGAGGCTCGCGCGTGCTGATCCTCGACGAGCCGACCTCCATGCTCACGCCCCAAGGTGTCGCCGAGCTGACGAAGGTGCTCGCCCGGCTCAAAGAGCAAGGTCAAGCCGTCATCTTCATCACGCACAAGCTGCACGAGGCGTTGTCGCTCGGCGATGAGATCTCCATCCTGCGGCAGGGACGGCTCGCCGGCACGATCGGCCGCGAGGCGCTCCGCTCGAAGAGTCACGATGAGCTCAGAGCCCAGATCGTGCGGATCATGTTCGGCGAGGAGGCACGCGCCGTCGCCGACGTCGCCGAGCTGCAGGAGGAGCTCGACTCCGTCGAGGGCAAGTCGCACGTGGTCGCCGCGGACGCCGGTACCGTTCTCGCGCTCGAGCACGTGAGTGCGCCGGGCGAGGGCGCGGAGCTCGGGATCGAGGACGTGTCACTCGACCTCAAGGAGGGTGAGATCCTCGGGGTCGCGGGGGTGGATGGCAACGGCCAGCGCGCACTGGCCGAGGTGATCGCCGGCCAGCGGCCGGCCACGACGGGTGCGGTCGTGCTCTTCGGCGGCGCTGTCACGCGCATGAACGTCGCGGCCCGCCAGAAGCTCGGTCTCCGCTACGTGACGGACGACCGCCTCGGCGAGGGCACCGTCGGCACGCTGCCGGTCAGCCTGAACCTCTTCCTGAAACGGGTCGGCGACCGTCCGTACTGGCGGCGCGGCCGCATCCAGCGCGCCGTGCTCGAGAGCCGAGCTGCCGACCTCGTGCGCGACTTCGACGTGCGCACCCCGTTCGTCACGACGCGCGCCGCGACGCTCTCGGGCGGCAACGTCCAGAAGCTGCTGCTTGCTCGGGAGCTGAGCTTCGACCCCAAGGTGGTCGTCTTCCACAAGCCGACGTACGGCCTCGACGTTCGGACTACCGCCACGGTGCGCGACCTGATCCGGAAGCTCGCCGATGGCGGCGGTGCGGCGCTCGTGATCTCCACCGACCTCGACGAGCTGCTCGAGATCTGCGACCGGATTGCCGTCCTCTCGCGCGGCCGGCTCGTCGGCGTCGTTCCGAACGGGCCCGGCGCGGCCGAAGAGGTCGGCGAGCTGATGGTCGGCGGCGCCGCTGCCGTGGAGGCAGTCGCCTGAGTACGGAGCTCGTTACCGGCGAGGCGGCCGTCGCGCAGCCGAGGCTGCATCCGGCGCGCACGCACCGCGTCGGCCGCATTCTCGACGCGCTGATCCGCTCCGTCGTGCCTGTGCTGCTTGCGCTCGTCGCCGGCGGCATCCTGCTCCTCGCGCTCGGCCGCGACCCGCTCGAGTTCTACGGCGACATCTGGACGTACGGCGTCACGAACGGCGCGTGGCAGGACAGCGCGATCCGCATGGCGCCGTTCCTGCTGATCGCCGCCGGTCTGACGGTCATCTTCCGCGCGAACATCTGGAACCTCGGTTACAACGGCCAGTTCCTGCTGGCGGCGGCCTTCGTCGCCGGTTGGGGCCCGGGCCTGATCGACGCCGTCTCGCTCGGGGTTGCTCTCGTCGTCCTCTTCCTGCTCGCGGGCGCCGTCGGCGCGCTCTGGACGCTAATCCCGGCCGTGCTCAAGGCGCGTTACGGGACGAACGAGATCATCACGACGCTGATGATGTCGTTCATCGGCATCGACCTCGCGAGCATTCTGATCAAGGGGCCGTTTCACGATTCGTCGACGCCGCTCCCGCAAACGGCTGTCATCTCGAAGCTCATTCCGAACATCCCGGGCACGCGGATCCACGGCGGGCTGCTGGTCGCATTCGCAGCGATCCTGGTCGTGCACTACGTCCTGACGCGAACTGCGTGGGGGCTGAGGCTCCAGATCATGGGCGCGAATCCGCGTGCGGCGCGTCACTTCGGGATCGACCTGCCGCGCCTCATCATCGTCGCCTTCCTCGTCTCGGGCTTCCTCGTCGGGCTCGCCGCTGCCGCTGACATCCTCGGCCTACAGGGCTACATCCGAACCGGCTGGAACCCAGCGTACGGCGACACGATCATCCCGTTCGTCTTCCTCGCGCGCCTCAATGCGCTCGCCGTCATCCCGTTCATCGCGTTCTTCTCGGTCGTCTCGACGGGCGGCGACCTGGCTGCCGCCAACGCGAACCTGTCGACGAACTTCCTACTCGTTCTCGTCGCGCTGATCCTGCTCTTCATGACCGTGATCGAGTACCTCGGCCGGCGCCGCGACCTCGGCGCGAGCTACATGACGCCGGGCCTCATGCGGTCGCTCCGAGCGCCGCTCTTCCGGAGGCGCTCGGCGTGATCGTCGCGAGCCAGGTCTGGACGCAAGTGTTCTGGACGAGCGTGCTCGCCGGCGGCCTGCTCGCAGGCGTGCCGCTCATGTTCACGGCGCTCGGCGAGGCGATCTCCGAGCGCGCCGGCGTGCTCAACATCGGCCTCGAGGGGATGATGCTCGGCGGCGCGTACGTCGGCTTCGTCGTGACGTACTACGCCCACTCGACGTGGCTCGGCTATCTCGGCGGGATGGCCGCCGGAACGCTCGGTGCGTGCGTAATGGTGGTGCTCTGCGTCTGGCTCGGCCTCGACCAGATCGTGGTCGGCATCGCCATCACCCTCGCGGGCGAGGGCATAACCAGCGTCCTCTATCAGTCCCAGTTCAGCTCGACGCAGCCGCGGCTCGACAGCGTCGCGACGGTGCCGATTCCGCTGCTCGACCGGATCCCGATTCTGGGCCAGACGCTCAACGGCCAGTCCCCGCTCTTCAACCAGCCGCTCATCGTCTATCTCGGCCTCGCGTTTGCGGTCTTCCTCGGCTGGCTGTTCCGCTCGACGAACATCGGCCTGAACCTGCGCGCCGCCGGGGAGAAGCCGGAAGCGCTCGATGCGGCGGGCGTCAGCGTCGTGGCGACGCGGAGCTACGCGGCTCTCTCCACCGGCGCGCTCGCAGGGCTCGGCGGCGCTTATCTCGCAATCGCAGGCACGGGCGGCTTCCAGGACTTCCTCACGCAGGGCCAGGGGTTCATCGCGATCGTGATCGCGATGCTCGCGCGCGGCCGGCCGCTCGCCGTCGTCTTTTTCTCTCTCATGTTCGGGGTCGCGCTGTCGCTCTCGAACCTGCTGCAGATCGCCGGCGTGAACCTCTCGCCGGAGGTCGTCCACACGATCCCGTTCGCTGCGATCATCGTCGCGCTCATCCTGTTCGCGCGCCGGGCATATCTGCCGCCCGCGCTCGCCCTGCCCTACGTCCGCGGCGCCCGCTGAAAGGAGAACTCATGCGTGACCCGGATTTCACTCTCTCCGCCGGCCCTGTGACGGCGCCACCACGTGTGCTAGCCGCGCTCGGCTCGCCGATCACCTATCACTACGACCCGGTCTTCCTCGAAGCCTTTCGGCGAACGGAGCGCAAGCTCGCCGAGATCTTCCTGACCGACAACGACGTGCTGTTGATGCAGGGCGAAGCGGTGCTCGGCCTGGAAGCCGCCGCGCGCGGGCTCGTTCGGCCCGGAACACAGGCGCTGAACCTCGTGCAGGGCGTGTTCGGCAAAGGGATGGGCTACTGGCTGAAGGATTTCGGCGCCGAGCTGCACGAGATCGAGGTGCCGTACAACGACGCGGTCGACCCCTCGGACGTCGAGCGCTACCTCGATGAGCACCCCGGAATCGAGCTCGTCACCGTCGTGCACTCGGAGACGCCGTCGGGCACGATCTGCGACCTCGCAGCGATCGGACCGATCGCGCACGCGCACGGGGCGCTCACGCTGATCGACTGCGTGTCGTCGCTGGGCGGCATCCCCCTGCACACGGACGAGTGGCAGCTGGACGTCTGCGTCGCCGGCGCGCAGAAGTGCCTGGCCGGGCCGCCGGGGATTTCGTTGATGACGGTCGGCGACGCCGCGTGGGAACGGATCCGCGCCAATCCGCAGGCGCCGCGTGCCTCCTACCTGTCGATGCTCGACTGGAAAGAGCAGTGGATCGACGGTGACAAGTTCCCCTTCACGCCGTCGGTGTCGGACGTCCACGGCGTCGAGGCAGCCTGCGACGAGCTGCTCGCGGAAGGCCTCGAGGCGTCAATCGAGCGCCACGAGCGGTCGGCGGCGGCGTGCCGCGCCGGCGCGCGGGCGATGGGCCTCGAGCTCTGGCCGCGCAGCGACGAGATCGCCGCAGCGTGCGTCACCGCGATCGCAGTTCCCGAGCCGCTGACGGACATTCAGGTGCGAGCGCACTGCCGGGAGGCGTACGGCGTCATGATCTCGGGCGGGCAGGGCGCCGGCAATCTCGTCCGCATCGGCCACATGGGCCCGTCGGCGCGGTCGCTGCATCCGGTGGTGGGGCTTGCCGCGGTCGGGCAGACGCTCGTGGACCTCGGCGTCAAAGTGGAGATCGGAGCCGGCTTGGAAGCTGCGCTCAGCGCGCTCTCCAAGTCGGGTGCGCCCGTCGTCAGCACTTGATCTTCGACTCCCACATGCACGTCGGCTCGTTCGAGTCGATGTTCGGGGTAGCCATCGACCGCGACGGGATCGACGAGCTCATGCGGGAGCACGAGATCGAAAACGGCGTTGTTTTCCATCCGGACAACGCCTATGTCGCGGAGGTCGTCGAGTCGGTGCCGGGCCTTTATGGCCTCGTCTGGGGGAATCCGCGCCTTCCCGGTTACCTGGACGTGGCGACGGAATTCCTCGCCCACCCGAAGTTCCTCGGCATGAAGATGCACCCGCTGCTCGACGGGTTCCACCCGAACGATCCATCGGTGCATCCGCTGATCGAGCTGCTCGTCGAGCGCGACATGCCGACGCTCATTCACTGTGGGCACCCGATCTTCACGCTGCCCTGGAGCATCGAGGAGCTCGCCGTCAGCTTTCCGGCCGCGAAGATCATCCTCGGCCACATGGGGCACGGCAACGTTGTCTACATAAACGGCTCGATCGCGGTTGCGCTGCGCAACTCGAATGTCTACCTCGAGACGTCGGGTATGCCGATGCACACGAAGATCCGCGAGGCGTACGAGCGCGCGGGCGAGACGCGCGTCCTCTTCGGGAGCGACATCCCGTTCCACCATCCCATCGTTGAGATCAAGAAGGTCGAGCTGAGCGGGCTGCCGCCGGAAGGCGTCGAGCGCGTGCTCAGCCGCAACGGCCGCCGCCTCTTCTTCGGCGACGACGAGGCGACAGCGCCGGTCGGAAGATGACGCTGCCGCCGTTCGACCTCCACCGTGCGACGTCCGTGGACGAGGCGAGGGAGCTGCTCGTCCGTTACGGCGAGGACGCCGCGGTCATCTGCGGCGGCACGGAGCTCCTGCTGTTGTTGAAGCTCGGCTTTGCCGCGTACGGGCATCTGGTCGATATCAGGGGCATTACGGAGCTCGGCGGTATCCGCGCGGAGGGCGGTGCCCTCGTCGTCGGGTCCACCGCGACACATCGAGAGATCGAACGCTCGCCGCTCGTCCTCGAGCGGCTCCCGTCGCTGGCCGCGATGGAGCGGCGCGTCGCGAACATCCGCGTACGGAACGTCGGCACACTCGGCGGCAACCTCTGCTTCTCCGATCCACATTCCGACCCCGCGACCTACCTCCTCGCACTGGACGCTGAGGCGGAGCTCGACGGCCGCCGCATACCGCTCTCCGAGTTCATCCGCGGGCCGTATCAGACAGCGCTCCCTCAGGGCGAGCTGCTCGCGTCGGTGAGGATTCCCGTACCGGCGGCCGGCACCGCGATCGCGCACCGGAAGTTCGCCTTTCACGAGCGGCCGACGGCGACGGCGACCTGCGCCGTTCGTCTCGAGGACGGCGCCGTCGCCGAGGCGCGGATCGCGGTCGGCGCGGTCGGCGTCAAGGCGGTGCGGGCGACCGCCGCGGAGGGCGTGCTAGCCGGAAAATCCGCCGCCGATGCTTCTGCCCTCGTCGACGCGGCGGAGCTCGCGGCCGAGGCGGCCGGCGCCGTCGACGACGCGAACGGCTCGGCCGAGTACAAACAGCAGCTCGTGCGGGTACTAGTTCAGCGCTGCTTCGCAGAAGCAACCAGTTCCGGCTGACCGCTCTGTTGCGGCTCCGGAACACTCGCGCAGCCAGTTCGTTCGTGGGGAGCTATGCGCCGCAGCCCGCGGCTAACCACTGCGCAGATGTCGAGTCGCTCCCGGTGATGCGGCAGTAGTGCACCCCAGTCAGCGTCTCGGTGATGACGCCGTTTCGGAGACGAATCCTTCCGGACTCGCCCACGCGCGGTGGCGGATGCACCGCGGTAAAGACGCTTCTGTCCCCGAGCCGGACGGCCGTAACCGTCGCTGTCGCAGTCGCATCGTGACGCGTCCCGCTCGGCCGTGAAAGGTGGAAACGCAGAGCGATGACGAAGTGGCCGAGGCCCAAGGAGACCCACTCCTTGGCGTTACCAGTCCGCGTGATTGCGAGTCCGCGTGAGTGTCCCTGCCAGTCTCCGGCAAAGGCAGTCAGTGTCGCTTTGTCACCTCTACAACCGGCAAGCGCAAGCGTCGCCATCGCGCCGGCCGTTAGGGCGGCGACCCGCGACCATGAGGTCATGTCACAGCTTTCGCCAGGGCGAGAGGCTCACGCCGTGGACGCGCAGCCGGGACGGTGAGTACTGCCGTCTAGCACGACGCCGCACTCTGGGCAGACAAGATGTGCGATGCAGGCCGCCTCTCCGCCCCCTTCGGAGGACGGCGCGGGGACGTTCTCGTCGCAGAGGCGGCACTCGAGCGGAGTACCGAGGCGTTGTCGTCGGCCGTCCGCCTCTAGGACCCACGGTCGGAGGTAAAACGGCGGCTGGTGGCGCACGTGCTGCTGATGGCCGCAGGCGAGCTCGGCAACCCACTCGTCTTGTGCGTCCCGATGGAAGCCGACAATCGCGCGCTCCACCCAGTCAGAGTACGCCGCGGGTCTCCAGTCGAGGGCGATTCCCGCGCGCAACAATGGGCTCGTGACGCTTCGTGATGTCATCGCTCGGCTAGAGGAATTCGCTGACGACGAGACGATCTTCGCTGAATCGGCGACGCCGACATCTCCGGCTGTCGTTGCGGCTGAGCCGGCGGACGGTTCGGTACCGCCGGCCGCCACAGGCCTTCGCTACCTGCTCGAGGTCGGCGCTGCGCAGGAGGCGATCGACGTGTGGCGAACGTGGCGACCCGGACAGACACCAACGCTCGACGATCGGCTCGCGGCAGTGACGTACTACGCGCAGAACGACGCGTGGCTTCCGGTCGAATAGCACCATTGCTCAGGAGAACCTGTCGTCAGAGACCACATGGAAGTTGCCTGCGGATCGTGCTCAGAATGCGTTCGCGGCCGACTTCCACTCTTCGAGGCGTTGCGCGATGAGCTGGGCCCGCTCCTCCTCGCCGCCGCCGTCGAGCACCTGGAGATCTGAGGGGTCCGCTCGAAGGTAGACGCCAGCGGTTCGGGCATTCAGCGCGGCGTCGCTGTCCGAGCGTGTCGTCCAGTACCCGGTGGCGCGGTCGACGCTCTCAACCTTGATCTCGCCGGTGCCCTCGAGTTGCGGCGCATTCGGGTGCCGAGGGCGCTCGCCCTTCCAGAAGTAGAAGATGCCGGCGGGATCCCTGCGCTCCTTCGCGGCCTCACTCCAATAACGGGCCGACAGCGTGCCGTCCTCCTGCCACGACCGGCCGTTCACGTTCAGGCCACCGTCGCGGTCCCGCGAGATACGCAGGAGACTCACCGCCGACGGTTCGACCTCGCTCCGCACGGTGAGCGAAAGCTGCCACCACAGCCCCTCGACCGGTCCGCGGCGACCCTCGGTCTCGATCGCCTTGCGAAGCTTCTGGCTGATCGCGTCAACCTCCGCCGGGCTCGTGGCCGGGTCATAGCGGACGGTGGTCAGCCCGAGCAGGTCACTCGGCAGCTTCGAACCGTTCGCGTGGAGGATGAACGTGCGCCGGATGCCGAGTGCGCCGCCGAACAGCCCCGCCTCGAACACCACGTTGTCGCGCGGCGACGCCTGGCCCGAGTGGGATGAATCCGTCGTCGTCCAGTCGTCCTGAGCGAACACGAACGCGGCGAAGTCGACCTCCTGGGAGAGCTCGACCAGCCGGTCGAGAGTAGACCGCCCCGGGTTGAACGTGGCCGTCCACGGCTCGACATCCGCGACGTCCTCGAGCCCGCGCGTGATCGCCTGGAGCAATTTGGCCTGTTCACCCGACGACCCAAGAAATATCCGCGGCTTGTTCATGCGCGATTCGACCTTCAGCCAATCGACGCGTCCAGCGTACTCGACTCAGCCCATCGACCCACCCCGGTCTCGCGCCGACGCCCTGGGTTTACGGTCCAGAGCGAGGGCGAACGCGTCAGTCAACGGGTTCCCCGCCGGCCGGCGGCTGTTGCTGCGGCGCCTCCCGCTTGGTTCCGTAAGGCTCCACGCGGGGCCGCTTCACGCGTCAGCAACACGCTTTGACAAAGCGGGCGACTGAGTGCGTGGCGGACCGCGGCGTCTACCATCGCACCATCGCCAGTCCGCGACAGAGTGAGATGAGCACACGCGTCGGCGCATATCGGCCGCTGCCGTTGCCGTTCGAGCACCTGCCCCCCGAGGAGGCAGAAGCGCGCAGTCGCGCGTTCCTCGAGCTGATGAGCAAACGGCGGAGCGTGCGCGACTTCGCACCGGACGCGGTTCCCCACAGGCTCGTCGAGGACGCATTGCGAGTGGCGTCGTCCGCTCCGTCCGGCGCCAACACGCAGCCCTGGCGTTTCGTCGTCGTGCAGGACGCCGCCGTTAAGGCGCGCATCCGCGAGGCTGCGGAGCACGAGGAGAAGCTGCTGTACCGGGAGCGCGCGACTCGGGAGTATCTGGACGCGCTCGAGCCGATCGGCACCGACTGGCTGAAGCCGCATCTGACCGACGCGCCGTTGCTGATCGTCGTTTTTGAGGAGCCCTGGTCATTCGACGACGAGGGCGAGAAGCGCAAGAACTACTACGTGCGCGAGTCCGTCGGGATCGCGGTCGGCTTCCTCCTCGCGGCGCTCCACAACGCCGGCGTGGGGACGCTCACCCACGCCCCTTCGCCGATGCGGTTCCTCAACGACATCCTCGGCCGCCCGGAGAACGAGCGCCCGTTCATCGTCGTCGCGGTCGGCTACCCGGCCGCGGATGCCACCGTGCCCGAGTTGGAGCGCAAGCCCCTGGAGGACGTGGTGGACTTCCTCTAGGCCGGGGACGTGGCGCGAGGGCTACTGCGGCGGCCCGCTCTTGAGCGTCACGGTTGCCGTCTGGCTGCTCCCGAACGGATCGATGTAGCCGACCGTCACTGTGTTGCCCGGCTTCTTGGTCAGCAAGTACGACGTGAGCGAGCTCGGGATCGTGATCGCTTGTCCGTCGACCGACGTGATGATGTCACCGGTCTCGAGGCCTGCCGACTGTGCAGGACCACCCGGGACGATGCCCGCCACGACGACTCCGCCGGCGTCGCCGCCCTGTGCCTGGATGCCGAGGAAGGCCGTCGCGCCGATGTGCACGCGCGCGCTGCCGTGTCCGGTGACGATCTGCTTCGCAACCGACAGCACCTTGGCAATCGGAATGGCGTAGGAGTCCGCGGTGGTCGAGACAAACCCGGTCGATGCAGCCGTATCCATCCCGATCACCTTTCCGGACGCGTTGAGCAGCGGTCCGCCGGAATCACCCGGCTGCAGTGCGGCGTTCGTCTGGATCAGCCCGGTGAGGCTCGCGGCGCCGCCGCTATCGTCGCTGACTGCGATCGACCGGCGGAGACCGGTAATCGATCCACGGGCGGAGATCAGTCTGCCGGTGCCGTTCGCGTTGCCGATAGCCCGGACTAGCTCTCCAATTCTGAGCTTCGCCGACCCAGCCGTGCTCACGGTCTTCAGGTGCGAGGCGCCGACTGCCCTGAGGACGGCGACGTCGTCGGCCACGTCGTAGCCGACCACTCGGGCGGTGTAGACGTGCTTGGTCCCCGGGATGACGACCCTGATCGACGTCGCGCCTCGGATGACGTGGTTGTTCGTCAACACCTCGCCCGACGACGTGAGCACCATCCCGGTGCCCGCCGCCGCGCCGCCCTGATAGCGAAGGTTCGTGTTGATGACGACGACCCCGGTTCCGATCGGCGCCGGGCCTGTGCGAGCCAGCGCGACGCCCGCCGCGATCGCGCCCGTCGCCAGACCGGCGACGAGCAAGAACAGCAATCTTCGATGTCTGCGGCGTCTTTCTACGTGCTCCACCTTCGGCTTCTCCTCTTTCGATTCACGATGACGAAGGCCATTGGACCGAGGGCGGCTAAGACTCACCTGAGAGACGTTTGAGAATCTCGTGAAAAACCCGGTTTTACGGCGGCCGGAGGGGCAGCGCCCGCAGGCGCTCGCCGGTTTCCGCATGCAGCGCGGCCGCGACGGCAGGCGCGACGGCGACGATCGGCGCCTCTCCCGCTCCCGCGGACGGTTCGTTGGGCCGGTCGAGGAGCACGACCTCGATGGGCGGGACGTCGCCGAAGCGCGGCACCCGGTAGGCGGTCAGGCTGGCGTTCCGGATCGTGCCACCGCCGAAGCGGACCCGCTCGAAGAGCGCCGCCCCGAGCCCCATTACGGTTGCGCCCTCGATCTGGTTGACGAGGTTGTCGGGGTCGAGGACCGCGCCGCAGTCGAAGGCGGTGACGATCCGAGTGACTGCGCCGCCGGCTACCTCCGCGCACGTGGCGACGCGCGCGCCTTTCTCGATCCCGGCTGCGATCCCGAGGGAGCGGCCCTCCTGCTCATTCCAGCCGGCCCGCTCGGCCGCCGACTCGAGGACCGCGCGCAGGCGCTCGTCGTCGAGGAGGCGGAGGCGGAGCTCGAGCGGGCTCGCGCCGGCGAGCTCGGCCGCCTCGTCCAGGTGCGACTCGCGTGCGAAGTTGTTCGCGGTCGCGGCGAGCGCGCGATACGAGCCCTGCGGCAGCGGCGACTCGGCCGGCTGGAAACGGAAGCGCCAATGGTCGACGCGATAGGGGATCGAGAGCCCGGCTGCGCCCGCGTTGACATTGAGGAAGTCCCAGGCAGCGAGCGTCCCATCGCCGAGCACGCCTGCACGCACGTCGATGACCGCGGCGGGACGGACGTAGCCGAGCCGGAACTCGTCCTCCCGCGTCCAGTGAACGCGGACGGGGCGGCCCTGCTCGCGGGCGAGCCGCGCGGCCTCGAGCGCCGCGTCGGCCGTGTGCTTGCCGCCGAAGCCGCTGCCCGCAGTCGGCGCGATCACGCGGATCTGCTCCTCTTCGAGCCCGAGCGCCTCGGCCAGCTGCTCGCGCACGCCGAACGGCCGTTGTGTGCCGGTCCAGACCGTGAGCGCATCGCCATGCCACTCCGCGATTGCAGCGCGCGTCTCGAGCGGGACGTGCGCGACGAACGAGGTCGTGTACGTCGCGTCCAGCCGGAGCGGGGCTTCCGAGAGCGCGCTCTCGACGTCTCCCTGGAACTCCTCGCCCGTGCCCTCCCAGCCCTCCGGCTCGGCAGGATGTGAGCGCAGGTATTCCTCGAGATCGCCTTCGGCGAGGTCGAGGCTGCTCTCCGGCCGGCGAGTGGGCCGCACCGTGACCGCGGCTCGGCGGTCGATGTCGGAAGGGTAGACCTGCGTTCCGGTCACGATCGCTGTCGCGGCCCGGCGCCCAACCGGGCGGGAGGGGACCTTCGGTGTCGCGACCCCGACCACCTCGACGCGCAGGCTTGAAACGCCGCCATCGTCGAGCGCGCGCCGTGCGGCTGCCGCGGCCGCCGCCAGCAGCGGCGCCACGTCCGGCGTCGAGCGACTGCCGAACGTGCCGCGGTCGTACGGGCAGACGTCGGTGTCTCCGTAGACGACCTGGACGATCTCCGCCGGGCGCCCCAGCTCCTCGGCCACCAGCGCCGCCAGGGCATCGATCGTTCCTTGGCCGACGTCAACCTTCCCGGTAAACGCCGTCACCGACCCGTCCGCGCCCAGGTGAAGCCAGGCCTCGTCGGAGGTCGTCCAGCCGGTCGACTCGGGCCGCCGCGCGACGACCACCAGCCCGTCGCCGAGCACATCAAAGTAGTCGCGCTCCTCCGGCTCCACCGAGCTCCACGGACGCCTGGGCCGCGGAAGCTCGCTCCGAGCGACACCCGAGACCGCCCGGCCGGGCCCGGCGAGCTCGCCCGCCCGTCGCACCGCGCGCGCGATCCTGGGGTAGGTGCAGCAGCGGCAGAGGTTGCCCTCGAGCGCGGCCGAAATCTCCGCCTCGCTCGGCCCGCGTCTACGCCGAAGCAGCGCGACCGTCGACATGATCATTCCGGGCGTGCAATAGCCGCACTGAAAGGCGCCGGCCGCGACGAACGCCTCCTGCACGGGATGCAGGAAACCGTCTGCGGCGAGACCCTCCACCGTGAGCACCGAAGCGCTCGCGACGGCGCGCGCCGGGGTCACGCAGGCCCGCACCGGTCGGCCCTCGACGAGCACGGTGCAGGCACCGCAGGCGCCCTCGCCGCAGCCCGGCTTCGCGCCCTTCAGGCCGAGCGATTCCCGCAGGAACCAGAGCAGGCTCCCGTCCGCTCGCTCGAGCGGCACCGCCCGCCCATTCACCGTCACCTCCACGCGCGGAAGCATGCAGGCTCGCCTGGATCTCCGGCTGGAGAGCGCGCGATTGTCGAGGCCGCCTAGAAGTGGGCGCCCGGCGTCGCAGAGGGCGGCCCCATCGTTCTACGATCGCCGGGTGACCGACAACGAGCAGTTCTGGCGTGCGATCGTCACCGGCGACGCGGGTGTGATGCGACGCGAGCGCCGCCGACATCGGCGCATCCCTGGCGCGCCTCGCTGCAAGACGTGCCTGGTGCCGCTCGGCGGACCGGCAGCACCCATGGTCCGCCTCGTACTCAGGCGCCGCCCATCCGCGAAGAATCCGAACTACTGCGATGTGTGCGAGACATTCGTGCGGACGCATCCCGGCGGCGCCGAGGTGGAGATCTCGATGCTGTTCGCCGACGTGCGCGGGTCGACGTCGCTCGCGGAGCGGATGCGACCGACGGAGTTCAGCACGCTGATGAACCGCTTCTTCGACTGCGCGAACCGCGTCGTGATCGACAGCGACGGGGTCGTCGACAAGCTCGTCGGCGACGAGGTCGTCGCGCTCTACGTGCCTGCCGTCGGCCCTGACCACACACGAAAGGCGGTCGCGGCCGCGGGCCAGCTGCTCCGCGCGACGGCCGACCTCGTTCCGGTCGGTGCCGGCGTCCATACCGGTGTTGCGTACGTCGGCGCGGTCGGCTCCGACTCGACCGTCGCCGACTTCAGCGCTCTCGGCGACGCGGTGAACGTCACGGCGAGGCTGGCGTCCGTCGCGGGCGCGGGTGAGGCGCTGATCAGCGAGGCGGCCTACACCGCTTCGCGCCGCGACCTCGGCGACCTCGAGCGGCGCGAGCTCTCGCTGAAAGGCCGGGACGCGCCGCTCGCGGTGCGGGTCCTGCGCGCCTAGATGGTCTAGCGCAGCCGCGAGATGCCGGGCCGAGCTGGGCGACGTGACATCGATCAATCCATTCACGTGGTTGGCGCCTATTACCTGGCAATCCGCCCGTCTCGATCGGGCATCGTCAGGGGGAGGAACGCATGACAGCGAAGAAGGCCCTCAGGCGTCACGCGGCAGGCGCTGCACTCGTCCTCGTTTTCGCGTTGGCAGTTGTCGGTCCAGTCGCGGCCGGCTCGCGGGGAGACCGAACGCCGCCGACGACGCCGACGAATCTCCGCGTCACGAGCCTGAGCCAGACGAGCGTCACGCTCGCTTGGAATCCATCCACGGACAGGTCGAGCTTTTCGTACAGCATCAACATGAACGGCCAGAGCTTCACCGTGCCGCAGACGCGGACGTCGTACACGATCGATTGGCTGAGCGCCGGCCGGACATACACGTTTTATGTGACAGCCGTCGACGGCAGCCTCAACACATCCGGGAAGAGCAACATCTTGACGGTCAAGACGCCGCCGGACACCGCGGCTCCCCCGGCTCCGACCCTCTCGGGGCTCGTGAAAGGTCCATCGCAGGTTCGGCTGACGTGGAACCGCGTGGAGGACGACACCTCCACGTTTGTCAGGTACCGCATCTTCGCCAACGGCATCCAGGTCACGGAGCACCTGAACTGGTACGGCGAGACGACCGTCGTTCTCCGGCACCTCACGCCCTCGACCACGTACGCGTTCACCGTCAACGCGCTCGACCAGGACGACAACGCGTCGGAGAGCAACGCGGTCACGCTGACGACCGAGGCGTCGAGCGACGTGACGCCGCCCTCGGCGCCGACCAATGTGCGCATCGTGGACAGTTTTGGCTGCCCCGAGTTCTTTGTCGGCTGGACCCAGTCCACCGACGACACCGATCCGCAATACGCGATCGAGTACGAGATCTACGTCAACGGCGTTCTCAGCCCGCTCCCCGTCTCAGCCGGAGTCGACCAAGACTTCGTCTACGCGACGAACAGCGGAGCAAACACGTTCACCGTGAAGGCGGTGGATCGTGCCGGCAACACCTCGGACGCGAGCAACGGGGTGACGGAGATCTGCTGAGGTCAGGCGTGCCGGAATGATGCTGCAGGGTTGGACCCGCCGGCCGGCCCCGCAGTGTCCCGCGCGCTGTCCAGCCGCGCTCGATCCGAAGCGGATTCCGCGCCGTATCGGTGGTGAGCGAAATCACGTGAAGGAGGGGGTAGATGGCAGGCACAACACCGCCGGAGCGGCGCTCGGGGAGGCGCGGGCTTCTTATGGTGTTCATTGTGCTCGTCGCGGCGGCGACGGTGGCCAACGCCGGTGCGGCGAGCGTGATCTCCGAGACGACCTGGGGAGGCGCGAGCTCCGAGGTGACGAACGGCGCAGCGTTCGCCGTAGACGGGAGCACGTACCTCGCGGGCTTCACCAACAGCTTCGACCCGTTCGGCCGGGACAACGCGTTCGTCGTCAAGTTCGGCCCGGAGGGGTCGCTCAGCTGGAAACGCACGTTCGACGGGCCGGGAGACTTCTCGTTCGACCGGGCAAACGGCGTCGCGGTCGCGCCCGACGGCTCGGTCTACGTGGCCGGCCAGACGGTCGGCGTCGGAAACGATGTGTTGCTGCTCAAGTTCTCGCCGGATGGATCTCTGATCTGGCAACGACGGTGGGATGCCGGCGGTCAGGAGACCGGGGAGGCCGTGGCGGTCGCGAGTGACGGCGCCGTCTACGTGACGGGGACGACCGACAGCTTCGGCGGGTTCGGACACCTCTTGGTCCTCCGCTTCGCGCCCGACGGCACCCTCGTGTGGCAGCGGATCCGCGACGTCGCGACCGACGCTGCGGTCGGCGCCGGCCAGGCGATCACCGTCGCCGCCGACGGGAGCATCTACGCCGCCGGGGTCACACCCAGGTCCGTGGTCGGCGAGTTCGACATGTTGCTTCTGAAGCTCGATGCGCAAGGGACGCTGATCTGGCAACGGACGTACTCCGCGGCCGAGGTCGCCGATGCGCGCGGCGGCGTCGCCGTCGGGGCCGACGGCTCGGTCTACGTCGCGGGCGGGATCCAGGCCGTGACCAAGCGCACCGCCGTCAACGACACGTTCGTCGCGAATTTCAGCTCGGACGGGAGCCTGGTCTGGGACCGCGGGTACGGAGGCGACCAGGGCGACTTCCCCGGCGGCGTCGCCGCCCGCGCGGACGGCACCGTCCTGATTGGCGGCGAGAGCGCGAGCTTCGGAGCTGGGAGCGACGACGCCTTCCTCCTGCAGCTCGATGCGAACGGCAAGGGCATCGCGTGCAACAGCTGGGGCGGGGCGGGCAGCGACCACGGCGACGACGTCGAGCTCGCGCCGAACCGGACGATCGTGCTCGGCGGGACGACAGAGAGCTCACCTCCGTTCACGTTCGCGACCTGCGGGCGCCAGACGCACAGGTTGCGCGGGACGGTGGCTGTGCCGGACGTTCCGCTCGCGGACGCGACCGGGACACTCGCCGATCCGGGTGGGACGGTGGCAGCGCCGAACGGAACGTCACCGGGCGCAGGCGGATTCGACGCCGCGCTCGTCAAGATCGCGCCATAGGAGGATGCTCAGAGGACGGTGGGCGCCGGAGCAGCGCCCGCCGTCCGTCACGGATTTGCTCCATCCCTCGTTGTCTCCCATGGATACGCAATTGGAAAGACCACTCCCGCCGTTCCGCCACGTGCTCCGCACGGTTTGAAGGCCGCGCCATAGCGGTAAGCGAAACAGCAAGATCTTGCGAAGGGAGTAGTCATGACGAAGATTGCCGAAGTGATGACGGATCGGCCGCGTGCCATTACGCCGGAGACATCCATTCGTGAGGCGGCACGCCTGATGGAGGAGGAGGACGTTGGCTCGCTCCCGGTCGTCGCTGAGGGAGCGCGCCTGGTCGGGATCGTCACCGACCGTGACATTGCGATTCGCGCCGTCGCCCGTGGGCTCGAGCCCGAGGGAACGTCCGTCATGGATATCGCTTCAACGGAGGTGTATGGGCTGACGCCCGACGACGACCTCGACGATGCGCTCCAGATGATGGCTCGTGCCCAGGTGCGGCGTCTTCCGATCGTCGTTCGCGACAACGAGCTCGTGGGAATGGTTGCGCAGGCAGACGTCGCCCGGTCGAGCAAAGAGAAGAAGACTGGTGAGGTGATCGAGGCGATCTCGAAGCCTCCATCTGGGCCGCGTATCGCGGGTGCGGATGTCAGCGGCGCGCCGGTCAATCCTCCCAACGAGGCCGACCGCCAGCGAGAGGTCGCTTCCCAGCATGGCGACCCCGCTCCAGAGTAGAAGCGGGCCACAGGGACCAGGGACCGGACGCGCGACATTGATCTGGCCCATCAAGGGTCATGAGCGCCGCTTTGCGTCGCGTCCTTGACCTGAATATCGCATCCGGGTTCTCGATCGAGGCGGTTCACGCACTCGCACGGGTGAACGTCACATGCGTGACTCCACCGGGTGAGGAGGCCGCCTCGACGTCGTAGTTCTTCTCGAGACCCTCCAGTCCGTCCCAAAGGCGTACGCCTCGGCCGAGCAGGATCGGGACCACGACGATATGCATATGGTCGACGAGGCCGGCAGCAAGGAAGTCGCGGATCACGGTGGCACCTCCGCCGATGCGTACGTCCCGGCCGTCCGCAGCCTCGCGGGCCGTCTCGAGCGCCTCGGCAGGCGAAGCGTCAATGAAGTGGAATGTCGTACCGCCCTCCATCTCGATCGACGGGCGCGGGTGATGGGTGAGGACGAAGACCGGTGTGTGGAACGGCGGGTTGGCCCCCCACCAGCCCCTCCACTCCGGGTCCTCGTGCCATCCCGGCGGGCCGAACTTCCGGGCGCCCATGATCTCGGCCCCGATTCCACGATCGTGCAGCCGTACGAAGGCGTCGTCGATGCCGCCTGTGCCGCCGGGCTGGCCGACTCTCTCGCGCCACCACCGCGTGACGAACATCCACTCGTGCAGCCGTTCGCCGGCGTGACCAAACGGCGTCTCGAGGCTCTGACCTTCGCCGGTGGCGAAACCGTCGAGCGAGATGGAGAAGAATTGGACGCGGGCGAGTGACATGGCTGGTGCTCCTTTGGTGATCGGGATCAGTCCGGCTCCGTCCGGGCATTCGCACTATACTTAAGAATATGCTTAAGCAAGATTCTGCGCTCGACCTCGTCTTTCACGCGCTTGCCGACCCGAGCCGAAGGTCGATCGTTGACCGGCTTTCGCAGGGCTCAGCTTCGGTGAGCGATCTCGCAAAGCCGCTGCCGATGTCGCTTCCGGCCGTGCTCCAACACCTCCAGCTGCTGGAGCACAGCGGCCTCGTCCGCACCGAAAAGGTCGGCCGGGTTCGGACCTGCACGATCGAGGTCGCGGCGCTGCAGCCGGCCGAGCGCTGGATCCAGGACCGTCGTGCCGACTGGGAACGCCGCCTCGACCGGCTCGGGGAGTATCTGGCGGACGGAATCGACGACTGATCCCGACAGCGACCGATGACCGAACGGTCGATTGAGCACGCGAGCTTCAGCATCGAGCGCCGCTACGACGTGCCGCCGGCGACGGTCTTCGCAGCCTGGGCCGACGCAGCAGCCAAAGCCCGCTGGTTCTCCGAACCTGGAGAGTGGGTAGCCGGTCCACTCGAGCTCGACTTCCGCGTCGGCGGCCGCGAGGCCCAGCGGAGCAGGCCCAAAGGGGGCCCGGTTCACACCTACAGAGCGATCTACTGGGACATCGTCGCGAACGAGCGCATCGTCTACACGTACGAGATGCTGCGGAACGAGACCAGAGTCTCGGTCTCGCTGGCGACGATCGAGCTGGAGGCCGACGGCGGGCGCACCCTGCTGGTCCTCACCGAGCACAGCGCCTTCTTCGACGGGCTCGTCTCGTCGATCGGCCGTGAGCAAGGCTGGGGCTCGCTCCTCGACGCGCTTGCCCGCGCGCTACAGGAAGTTGAGTAAATCACCAGGGGCTGTCGAAGGTGTGGCAGATGTAGTAGTTCCAGCCGAACCGCGGATATAGCCAGCTCCACTCATAGAGCGGCGGCCTCGTGCTCGTGCCGGGTGGGCCGCCCGGCGGGTCGGTCGGGCAGGGCTGCCCATGGAAGAGGTCGCCCCGGATGAGCCTTTCGGTGCCAAGGAGCGGTGCGCTGGTTGCGTTCAGGTCGTTGGTCGCGAAGGCGACGAACATGCCGGCTCTTGCCTGACCGGACACGATCGCCTCGAACTGCCCAGGTGGGGCGCAGTGGACGTTCGGGTTGAACGGGGGTGGCAGGAAGCAGGTCCAGCCGGCCTTCGCCAGCTGCACGGGACTGACACCCGCGCCCGGCGCGTTTGCAACGAGCGCGCCGGCCGCAGCCCCGGCGAGGACTACGAGTGTGATCAGACGCCGCATGGTTCCCGCGACATACCGTGGCATCTAGCTCCTCCTTTTCGGTCCGCGACTCTTGCCGCGACAGTAGGAGCGCGGACGGCGAGCGCGCATCGGCCGACCTGCCCACATTGCCGAGGAGCGCTACCTGTCTTGGCAGTCCACCGAGGACGCGTGGCCCAGAAAAGAGGAGGCCGGCCCCTTGCAGGTCGGCCTCCTTCTCAACCTGACGAGCTCCCGGCGTAGCTTGAGCTACTTCTCGGTATCGACTCGGATGAACGGTTCGGGAAACGGGAAGTTGGCGGCGCCGTCGACGAGTGTGTTTCCGTCGAAGACGATCGTCGCCGTCGCGGTCGCCGAACGCTCCTTGCTCTTCGAGCCAGGCCCGTTGACCGTCGTCGTGATCGGGCCGGTCCCGGTCCAGCTGGCGTCGACGGACACCGTGTGCACCCCGCCGCGGTTGTCCCGCACGTTGGCGAACGTGCCGCTGACACTCACGTTCTTGAGGTCCACGTCGAATTGCGTGGGCGCCGGCTGTACGAATCCCCAACTGAACGTGCCGTCCGGACACTGGCCGACGAACCCGACCCTGAGGGGCGGATTGGGGTCACGCGTCGTCCCCGCCTCGATGAAGTTGCGCGTCTCCACGATCAGGCGACCGTCGGTGGCCGTGGTGCCATCCGGGCACTGGAACGAGATCAACCAGCGGGCGGAGGCGACTTCCTCTGTGAAGCCGTTCGCGGCCGATGCGATGGTCGGTGCGACAAGCATCGCCAGGGTGACGAGCAGCAAGACGACATACCAGTACGGCCGTGAAGGTCGGGGGGCGGATCGGCTTCGCGGCAACTGCAGACCAAGCATGAGCGACCTCCCTGTGGGTGGAGCCGGTTAACAGGACCGCCGGTCGATCGTGCGCCGTGGAGTCGAGCGCGATCGGCAGACGACAAACACCACACGAGGAGTTACGCGCGGCGACGGGCATCGGATCGAGCCGAGGCTCCGACTCCTGAGCGGAGCACTAGCTGGTTAGCATGCCGCGATGCGCGAGCTGCAGAAGGGCCTCTGGCACTGGGAGGCGCCCCATCCGGAGTGGGAGCCGTCGGCCGGCGGCCCGGACGGCTGGGGCCCCGACGTTTCGTGTTACGCGATCGACGACGGGGAGCGACTGCTCCTGTTCGACCCGCTGGCGCTGCCGGCCGAGCTCGAGGAGCTCGCGGGCAGCCGCGAGACCGCGGTTGTGGTCACCAACGCCTGGCACGAACGCGATGCCCCCGACCTCGCCGAGCGGCTCGGCGCGCAGGTGTTCGTGCCGCCGCCGGACGGCCCCGGCCGGTTGGGAGGGCAGCCATACGCGGCCGGCGATCGGTTGCCGGTCGGCGTCGAGGCACGCCCTGGGAGCGAGCCGCCGTTCGACCACATGCTCTGGGTCGAGAGCCGCCGAGCGATCGTCATCGGGGACTCGCTCATCGATAACGGCACCGGCCTGACGCTCTTCGACCGCTGGATCCCCGAGGGCCAGACGCGCGAGCAGGTCCTCGAGCGCCTGCGCCCGCTGCTCGAGCTCCCGGCCGAGATCGTGCTTCCGACGCACGGGGCGCCGACCGACCGCGCCGCCCTCGAGCGCGCGCTCACCTGACGCCGACCCGGCTCGCGAGTGGCACGACGCTGGCTTCGCAAATCACAGGGCGGCACTTCGCCGCTGTTGCTCTCTCTCGGAATGGCGGAAGAAGGCGGTGAGTGTTGCCGCGGTCGCTTCGGGGTGCTCCTCCGGGAAGAAGTGACCGCCCTCGACCGGTCCGCCGGATACGTCCCTGGCCAGATAGCGCCAGAGCGACAGCGGGCCCCCATCATCGGTGTACCAGTTCGCGAGCGGTCCGTTGGCGCTCCATAAGGCAAGGACCGGGCAAGTGATCCGTCGACCGGCCTCGCGGTCGACAGCATCGTGCTCGCGGTCGATTGTGGCTGCCGCGCGATATTCCTCGCAAATGGCGTGAACATGATCGGGATCGGTTAGCGCTGCAAGGTAGGCCGCGCGCGCATCGTCGGTGAATGTCTCGGCCGGCGTACCCCACTCCGCGCTAAGCGCGTTGTCGAGGACCGCGTCAGGAGCACCGGCGAGCAAGCGTTCTGGCAACGGTTCGGCCTGCGCGAGCAGCGACCATGGCCAGAAGGCGAGCGCCAAGCGATCGTCTGCTCTCTTCCATGCTGCCTCGATCGCGATTGCGTCGAGCACGGCCAGCTTGTCGATTCGCTCGGGGTGATCCAATGCGGCACGGTAGGCCACGCGCGCGCCGCGATCGTGCCCGGCGATCGCGAAATGTTCAAAACCAAGCCGATCCATCACACTCACCATGTCCTGCGCCATTGCGCGCTTTGAGTAGGGCGCATGATCATTCGTCGACGGCGGGCAGCTGCTTTCCCCATAGCCGCGCAAATCGGCGCAGACAACCGTGAACTCGGCCGCCAGACGCGGCGCGATGTCGCGCCACATGTACATCGTCTGCGGGAACCCATGGAGCAGCAGCACGCCTGGCCCCGATCCTCCGCATCGCACCCTAATTTTCGCCTCTGCGGTCTCGATGGCCCTCGTATCGAACGAGTCCATTTCCATCACTTCGGTCGCGGCTGGCCCAACCAGTCCCGCCTAACCTGCCGCTGGTGCAGCGGCGAACAGGTCGTGCTCCCGCCCCAGACCCTTGAGGCGGTGCCGCCCCCGCGGCTCGAACGCCAGTCCGGTAGCGCCTTCGGCAAGGTCGCGGGTGGTGCCCGAAACGAGCACCTCGCCTGCTTGCGCCTCGCCCAAGATGCGAGCGGCGGTGTGGACGGCCACACCGCGGACGTCTCCAGCGGTCCGCTCGACCTCGCCACTATGAATCCCGACGCGGATCGGAGCCCGGATAGCCGCGAGCGCTTCCACCAGCGCCAGTCCGCAACGGATCGCGCGTTCAGCGCCATCGAACACGATCAGAAACGAGTCCCCTGCGGTCTCGACCTCGCGGCCGCCGAAGCGGACTAGCACCGTGCGAACAACATCGTCGTGCATGGCCAACGTCCGTTTCCAGGCCTCGTCGCCGGCCCGTCGTGCGTGCGTCGTCGAGCCGACTATGTCGGTGAACAACATGGTGGTCATCACGCGTGCGATGTCGCCCGGCCGCACGTCGAATCCGGCACCCCCGGCCCAGTCGACCATCACTAATTCTTCGTCGCCCTCCACCCAAGTGAGATGTCCGGGTGGCAAGTCGAACACCTGGTTGGCCCCGATGACGACCTCCTGACCTTCGTCGGTCCGTACACCCATCCGTCCACTGAGGACAATGCCCCGGTGATAGAGCTCGCACGAAGCGGTCCCGGCCTCAGCCCGCGCGTGTTCCTCCCAGCTCCAGCCAGGCTGCAGAACATGGTGGCTGACCACCGTTCCGGCCAGGCGCACCTGGTAGGTCGCACCGAGCGGATATGTCACGACCGCCTCGGGCTCACCGAGGTCGCGGATCTCGATCGGCCTCACCGTTGTCATCTGCCATCGTTCGGTGCCGCGGCGGGTAGTTGCACCGTGACACGAAGCCCGCCGGCGGCCCGGGGGATGAGGGTGAGGGTTCCGTCGTGTGCTTGGGTGATGCTCTTGACGATTGCCAGGCCCAGGCCGACGCCTGCGTGGTCGGTGCGTATGCGTTTGGTGTCGCGCTGAAACGGCTCAGCAAGCGTGGCAACGAGCTGTGGGGTGAGCTTGGCGCCGGTGTTCTCGACGGTGAGCCCCACATTCTTGGGATGAACGCTGGTCGTGACCCACACGTTGCCCTGCTCAGGGAGATTGTGGACGATCGCGTTGTGGACGAGGTTCGTACTCAACTGCAACAGGAGCGCGTGTGAGCCGATCGTGGGGGTCGTGTCGCCGGAGGTCTCGATGGTGAGACCGCGTTTTTCTGCGAGCGGGAGAAGCGTTTCAGCGGCTTGTTCCGCTATGAGGGACAGGTCGACGTGTTCTCGGGTGAAGGACCGTTGATCGGCGCGGCTGAGCAGGAGCAATGCTTCAGTGAGGCCGATCGCTCGCGTGTTGACGGCGTGGAGGCGGTCGACGAGCTCGCCGGTGTCGCGGTTCTGATCGTTGCGGGCGACATCGAGAAGTGTCTGCGTGATTGCCAGCGGCGTGCGCAGCTCGTGGGAGGCGTTGGCTGCGAATCTCTGCTGTTCGGCGACATGTGCTTCGAGCCGCGCGAGCATGGCGTCGAAGGCGTCGGCGAGTTCGCGGAACTCGTCTGTGCGGCCTTCCAGTTGGATCCGGTGGGAGAGCGATCCGTTCGCGGCCGTGCGTGTGGCGTCGGTGATGCGGGTCAGGGGGGCGAGCATACGGCCGGCGAGAAACCACCCTCCCAGAAGACCGAACACCAGCAGGAACGCCAGAACGATAGCCGCGGCCGGAGCGAAAGCGCGCAGGAGGAACGAGTCGTTCCCGGGCACCAAGCCACCGAGCGTGCTGATTACACCGTCGGGCACATATCGCAGCAGGAAGTCGAACGATTGCCCTGGCCGGCCTGCGAGCCACGCGGCCGCGAGCATCAAGAAACCTGCCAGCGTGAGGAAGCCGGCGTAGCTGAGGGTGAGTTTGAGGCGAACACTCAAACCAGGCTCTCTATCCACGCTCTCCTCCCTCACGAACGGCGTCTGGTTGGGTGTCGATGCGGTAGCCGACGCCCGCGACGGTGGCGATGATCCAGGGCTCACCGAGGCGTTTGCGCAGTGCGGAGACCGTGATGCGCACGGCGTTGGTGAACGGGTCTGCGTTCTGGTCCCAGGCGCGTTCCAATAACTCTTCGGCGCTGACGACGCCGCCGTCGGCGGCGACGAGGACCTCGAGGACTGCGAACTGCTTCCTGGTCAGCGCGACGTAGCGACCGTCGCGGAAGACCTCTCGACGGAATGGATCCAGCCGCAGACCTGCGATCTCCCGCACGGGCGGCCGGTTGTGCGCGCGCCTGCGGTCGAGCGCTCTGAGCCTGAGCACGAGCTCTCGGAGCTCGAACGGCTTCGTGAGGTAGTCGTCGGCGCCGAGCTCGAACCCGGTGGCCTTGTCGTCGATCCGGTCGGCAGCGGTGAGCATGAGGATCGGCATGCCGTTGCCGGAGGCGACGATGCGTTCGGCGATCTCGTCACCGGACGGCCCGGGGATGTCTCGGTCGAGGACGGCGATGTCGTAGGCATTGAAGCTCAGCAGCTCCAGAGCGGTGTCGCCGTCACCGGCGATGTCGGCCGCGATCGCCTCCAGGCGTAGGCCGTCGCGGATGGCTTCCGCCATATAGGGCTCGTCCTCGACGATCAACACACGCATGCTCCGATGCTAGAGCCGGCACGTATCGCCTGCATATCGAAAACCGCATACGTGCTGGCAACACCACGCTGCCTTGAATGGCGGCATGACCTACAGCAAACCAGCACGAACAACGACCCGTCGGATTCGGATTCGCAGGATCCGTGTCGCTGTCCTGCTGGTCGTCATCGCGGCGGTCGTCGCAGCACTTGGCTACCAGTCGCTGGCGTCCTCGTCCTCGACGCCCGCAGCGCTGCCCAGCACGGTATGGCCCGCACATGGCCAAGCCGCATTCGTTCGAACAGGACAGTCGCACGTCCAAGCCGGCCCGAATCAGCACGCGGCTGCGATCGCCAGCATCGCGAAGGTGATGACGGCCTATCTCGTGCTCCGTGACCACCCGCTACGGCCCGGCCAGGACGGCCCGTCGATCACGCTCACCGACGCCGATGTCGCCGACACCGACCGCCGGCGCCGGCAGCAGGAGTCGGTCGTGTCCATCGCCGCCGGCGAGCAATTGACCGAACTGCAGGCGCTGCAGGCACTGCTGCTGCCGTCGGCGAACAACATCGCCGCGGTTCTCGCGCGATGGGACGCCGGCACGACGGACCGGTTTGTTGCACGGATGAATGCCACCGCGCGGTCGCTGGGCATGACCCACACGCGCTACACCGACCCGAGCGGTTACGACGACGCGACCGTGTCGACTGCCGCCGACCAGGTGCGCATTGTCGATCGGGTGATGCGCCTGCCGGTGTTCGCGAGCATCGTCGCCACACCGAGCGCGACGCTGCCGGTCGCCGGCACCGTGCACAACACCAACACATTGCTCGGGCACGACGGGTTTGTCGGCGTCAAGACCGGCTCGACCGCCGCGGCCGGCGGCTGCTTCGCCTTTCGGGCCATCCGCCGGATCGACGGCAAGCGGACGACGATCACCGGCGTCGTGTTGGGCCAGCCTGGTCACAACCAGATCGCGGCGGGTCTCGCGGCCGCCGCCGCGATGGTCGACCGCATCGCCGGCCACCGGGCTGTGCCAGAT
>JBKPMS010000080.1:0-15084 GCA_046732275.1 Actinomycetota bacterium
GGCCTCGCCCTGCAGCACGAGGAAGTCCTCCTGGTCAGCCTCCCAGTGGTACATCGACATCGGCTGGCGCGGCCCGAGGACGAACAGGTTGAAGCCGAACTGCGGGAACTCGTGCTCGTCACTCTCGAAGTAACACAACAAGCCGCGCTCGCCGCGATCGAACCAGCGTGCGTCGCGGGCGTTGACCACGAACCAACCCTCGCCGGCCGGCACACGGCCGTTCTCGGTCTGCTCGAGCGGTGCTTCGGGAACCACGGGGGTCCGTAGACTGACAGAGATGGATACGTCGCTTCCCGTTGCCGAACGGCCGCGCCGGCCCGAGTGGATGAAGGTCCGGGCGCCCAGCCGGGACTCCCGCTACTACGACGTCAAGAAGCTCATCCACGGCGCGAGCCTGCACACGATTTGCGAAGAGGCCCGCTGCCCCAACATCGGCGAGTGCTGGGGACGAGGCACGGCGACCTTCCAGATCCTCGGCGACACGTGCACGCGCGCGTGCCGTTACTGCTACGTCCACAGCGGCAAGCCGGAGCACCCGCCGGATCCGCTCGAGCCGCTCCGGTTGGCAAACGTCGCGGCACAGATGCAGCTGAAACACGTAGTCGTCACGTCTGTCGACCGTGACGACGTCTCCGACCGCGGAGCGGGCCACTACGCTGCGACGATCCGCGCGTTGAAGACGAAGGTGCCCCACGCCTCCGTCGAAGTACTCACACCTGACTTCCTCGACGTCGAGGAAGAAGCGCTGCACACGGTCCTCGGCGCTCGCCCCGACGTCTTCAACCACAACATCGAGACGGTTCGCCGCCTGCACGCCCGCATGCGCGGAGCGAAGGCGAGCTACGACAAGGCATTGTGGCTGCTGCAGCGGGCGAAGGAGATCGCGGACTACCCGGTGCTGACCAAGTCCGGGATCATCGTCGGCCTCGGCGAGACGAACGACGAAGTGGTCGAGACGATGCGCGACCTGCGGGCACACGACGTCGACGTGGTCACGATCGGCCAGTACCTCCAGCCGAGCGCAAAGCACGCCAAGATCGACCGGTGGGTGCATCCGGACGAGTTCCGCTGGTTGCGCGAGCAGGGTGAGGCGCTCGGCTTCGGCTCCGTCTTTTCCGGGCCCCTCGTGCGGTCGTCGTACCGTGCCGACGAGCAGCGCCACGCCGCCGCCACCGGGCGGGGCGCCGTCGCGTACTAGCGGATTCCGCTGTCGATACGGCCCAGGTACGACGAGGCCCCCGGACTGCACCGGGGGCCTCGAGTGCTGCAGTGCGCGTGTCGCTAGGGAAGCGGCTCGGCCGGGATCTCCTCGGCCTGGGCGGCGCCGTTGGCGTCGTCCAGCGTGACGGCGAGCCAGCCGCGCACCGTGGTGCCGGCGAACTTGCCGCGGTCGATCTGCAGGTTCAGCGTCCTCGACTGACCCGGGTTGAGGGTGAGGAAGTCACCCGTCGACACGGGCGGTTCGAACACGCGGTACGAACCGACGGACGTCACGTCGCCCGGAAGCTCCGGCACGATCGGGAACGTCGCCACCTGGTAGTTCATCTTCGACGAACCGGACGTCAGCCCGAGCTCGCTCGCGAGCGCAGGCAGCAGGATCGTCGAGCCGTTCATCGGCGCGTCGGGCACCCAGACGTCGATGAGGTTCCCGGCAGGATCGAGGATGAACGACGCGATCCGGCCGTCGAACGTGCCGGTCGTGAGAGCGCCGAAGTCGACGCCGACCACGAAGAACTCGGGATTGCTGTTCCCCTTCGTGTCGACGGCGATGTCGAACTCCGTCACCGATGCGTTCGACCAGCGTCCGTATGTGTTGATCGCGAAGACCAACGCACGGTCGGATGCGTCGGCCGTGCCGGTCAGCGCCTCGGCCGGTAGCTCCTGGATACCGACGTCACGGACGTCGAAGTTGTCCTCGCCGCCCGCTGTGTCGTTCGGGTCGCTGATCCCCCACGAGTAGAGGTCGACGGTTCCGGAGTGGACGCCGTTGTTCGTCAATGTCACCGAGCTGTTCCACACGTCCCCCTGCACGTTCTGGTACGCGCTGCGGGGACCAGCGGTGACGTTCGAGAGCCCGCGCGGAGCGACCAGCCACGGCACGCGGAGCGTGTAGATCCCCGAGCCTGACGTCGTCGGCGTCGCGACGACGAGACCGCGGATCGTGAACACGCCGCCCCAGCCGATCGTGGACGTGCTCATGCCCGGGAGGGCAGCCGCGGCGGCTGCGCTCATCGAAGCCGTCACGCCCACGTTCACCGTGCTGTTTGCACCGACGGTCACCGAGCTCGGGCTGAAGCTGATGCCGAGCCCGCTTGCCGCGCCGGTGGCGGACAGGTTGTACGTCACTGCAGAGCCGCCTGTGTTCCGGAACGAGAGCTGAATCGTCTCGCTGTAGGCCCCGGTGAGCGGCGCGTAGCCGAACGAGAGCGTGTCAGCGCCGTTCGCGGTGAACGCGACCACTTTGGAATCGATCGCCTTCTGGACCTGCACGACGCCGGTCCCTCCGGTCCGAACGTTCAGGCTCGGCACGGGATCCTTCGCCGTGTTCATCAGCGCGGCCTTGATCCACTCCGTGGCCCAGTCCGGATGGGCTTGGCTCAGGAGTGCGGCCGTGCCGGACGTCATCGGCGCGGCCATCGACGTTCCGGAGATCGTCGCGGCCTCGTTGCCCGTGCCGACACCGGTCGAGACGACGCTTTGACCAGGTGCGGCGATGTCGGGCTTCTGCGCGCTGTCGACGTTCCGCGGGCCGCCCGAAGAGAACGAGGTGATGCGCTCGTAGGTCGTGTTCGGAACGGTCGTCGGAGTTGTCGACACGGCCGACGTGGCCTGGATGAGGTTGTCACCGTCGGCCGTCGCGGCCGGGCCGAGGACGCCGCGGACGCCGAGGAACGGGATCGTGACGTTGAACTGCTCGCCCGTGTCCGGGTTTCCCGTGATCCGACCCTCGAACGGCGGGAAGTCAGCCGTGTTGTTGATCATGATCGCCGCGACTGCGCCCGCCTTCTGGGCGAAGACCGCCCGTGCGACGCGTGCACACGTCCCGCGCTGAGTGACCACGATCTTGCTGGCCACGCCGGCGTACTCCGCGGGGTTGCAGCCGAGGCTGACGCTTCCGTCGGGATTCCGAAGAACCACGATCGGCGTGTTCGGGCCGGGCAAAGGCCCGCCGTTGTTGGCGTTGATCGCCGGGATCGTCACGCCGGTGTTGAGCGCGATGTTCGCGCCCGGGAAGGTCGGGCTCGATGCGTCGATCGCCGCGACCGAGATCGCGCGGTTCGCGACCGACGGCGCGCCGACGATGTAGGCGTTCGGCCCGCTGTTGCCCGCCGAGGTGACGACGACGGTGCCTGCCTGCGCGGCGTTGTCCGAGGCAACGGTGCTCGGCTCGTCTGTGCGACCGAACGGCGACCCCAAGGACATGTTGATCACGTCGGCGCCGTCCGCGACGGCCCGGTTGATCGCTGCGACCAGCGTCACCTCGTCGGTCGAGCCTTCGCAGCCGAAGACGCGGTAGGCAAGGATCTTGGCCTGAGGCGCACTGCCGGGGCCGATCCGGAAGGTGTTGCTCCCGTAGATCGACGCGTTGTACGGGCCTGGGTACGTCGCGCCGTTGGCAAGGACGCCGAAGCCGGCCGCCGTGCCGGCGACGTGGCTGCCGTGGCCGTTGCAGTCGATCGGATCGGGGTCGGGATGCGGGACGAGCTTCGCCGGGTCGTCCGATTCCGAGTCAAAGTTGTCGCCGACGAAGTCGAAGCCGCCGACGACCTTTGCGGTCGGAAACGAGCCGGGCTCGATGATCGTGTGGTTGTCGGCGTCGAAGGCCGCCTTCGTGCCCGGCCCCCCGAAGTTCGCGTGGAGGTAGTCGACACCAGTGTCGATGACGGCGATCTTCGTGCCGGCACCGGTCTTGCCGCTGCTCGTCCAAGCCTGCGGCGCACCGATGTACTGCACGCCGGCGGTGTTGTCCGGACGGAACTCACGGCCGATGCGGACCGCCTCGACGCCTGGAAGCCCCGCAAGGGCGTTGACATCCTTGCGCGCAATCCGCACGCCGATGCCGTTGTACGCATCCTGGTAGTCGGCGACGACGCTCCCGCCGGCCGACTGGATCCGGCCCTTGATCGCGTTCTGGCGATTCTTCAAGTCCGCCCGAATGGCGTCCTTCTCGGCCTTCGTCAGCTCCTTGCCCTGTCTTCGAGCCTCCGCGTCGCGCTTCGCCACCGGGTCGCCGGCCATCTGCACGATGACCGTCGTCTGGCGCTCGGACGCGATCCAGGCGGGCTTGAATCCGGCGACCTTGCTGATGGTCTTCGGGTTGATCCGCTGGAAGCGCGACACGTCGGTGAAGTTTTCACCGCTGATCGGTGTCGTTGCCGCCTGAACACCGACGACAACGGCGAGGGCAAGGAGGACCAGGCCGGCGAAGGTCATGACGCGGAAGTGCGGGCGTGCAGGACCGCGCTGGGTCGTTCTTCGCTGCAAGGTCTCTCCCCTTTCGTTTCTGTGGGCGCCCCCTCGACGCCCGGTCTCTGCCCCTCTGTCGGCAGACATTCTCCGCGCGCCGTCCTTGAACAGCCCGCGGAGGCCGCGGAAAGTAGCACAGACGGCGAGCGATCGTGCCTGCGAGCGTAGGCTAGTCGCGCGTTCCGCTCTGCCGATCGGAGCCGCCGGGCCTAACGCCCGACACGCACGCGAGTGCGATGCGAGAGACGAGCCGCGCGCGGCTTCCTGTCGAGCCGACCGCCTGGATCGAGTAGCGCGCGCAACGGCCGAGCGAGAGCCCGAAACGGACGACGAAAGTGCCCGCCTCCGTCGCCTGCGCCCGGCGGACCGATCGGGTCCCGGCTGAGAGAGCAACGCTCACCTGCTCACCCGCGGCGAAGCCGCTGCCACGCACGATGACCGGCGTGCGGTCGACGAGGCGAAGCGAAGAGCGACCCGAGAAGCTGCCTAACGCAACGGTCGCCGACAGCGAGGTCCCGAGGAGGAGCACGATCAGCAGCATCGTCCACCTCATGAGCCCAGTATGCCACCGGCCGCGGCGACGGTCGCATCGGCGATTTTCGGCCGTTCGGTTGAGCTCAGCCGGAGCCGTGCGGCTTCGCCATAGCCCTGTAGTCCAGGGCCTTGTCGAGCACGTCCTCCGCGACACCTCGGTCGCGTGCGATCTCCCGGATCGACCGGCCGGTCGAGGCCGCTTCCTTGACGATCTCGGCACCGGCGTCGTAGCCGATGTACGGGTTCAGGGCGGTCGCGGCGGACAGCGTCAACTCGGCGTAGCGTTCGCAGACCTCGCGGTTGGCCTCGATCCCGCCGACGCAGCGGTCCGCGAGCAGGCGTGCCGCTGAGGCGAGGAGCTTGATCGAGTCGAGGAGGTTCCGCGCGAGCAGCGGGACGAAGACGTTCAGCTCGAAGTGGCCCTGCATGCCGCCGGCGGTGATCGCGGCATCGTTGCCGATCACCTGTGCGGCTACCTGCGTGACGACTTCCGGGATGACGGGATTGACCTTCCCGGGCATGATCGAGCTTCCCTTTTGCAGCTCCGGGAGGAAGATCTCCGCGAGCCCTGCCCGCGGGCCGGAGCCCATGAGCCGCAGGTCGTTGGCGATCTTGGTCAGTGAGACCGCGACCGTCTTCAGAGCGCCTGACGTTTCGACAAGTGCGTCGCGCGCGGCAGTCGCCTCGAACGGATCGGCGGGTGCTGAGATCTCGAGTCCCGTGTCGGCGGTTAGTCGCTCACGCACGCGCGCCGCGAACTCTGGATGCGTGTTCAGCCCGGTGCCGACGGCGGTGCCTCCGAGAGGGATCTGGCCGAGACGCTCTAACGTGCCGGACACGCGGGCGACACCCTGCCTCGCCTGAGCCGCGTAGCCGCCGAACTCCTGTCCCAGCGTGACCGGCACGGCGTCCATCAGATGCGTGCGGCCGGACTTGACGACGTCGTCGAACTCTGCAGCCTTCCGGTCGAGCGACCCGGCGAGGCCCTGGAGCGCCGGCAGGAGATCGTGCGTGATTTCGTCCAACGCGGCCAGGTGGACGGCCGAGGGGAAGACGTCGTTCGACGACTGGCCCATGTTGACGTCGTCGTTCGCGTGCACGTCGTCGCCCGCCAGCGACGCCATCACTTCGTTCGCGTTCATGTTCGACGAGGTACCGGAGCCGGTCTGGAAGACGTCGATCGGGAACTGGTCGTCGAGCTCGCCGGCCGCGACACGGTCGCCCGCCTCGGCGATCCGCTGAGCCTTGTCCTCGTCGAGGAGGCCGAGCTCCGCATTCACGCGCGCTGCAGCCGCCTTGATGCGGCCGAGCCACCGGGCGACCGAGGCGGGGATCGGCTGACCGGAGACGGGAAAGTTCTCGACGGCCTTACGCGTCTCGTTCCCCCAGAGCTCGCGACGCTCTTCGATGCGCGCCATGAAGGGACTTTAGCGGGGGGCCGGTGCGTGACCGGAGGACGTAGGGTGTGTGCCGGTGCGTGCGCGCGAGCTCGGCATCACCATCGGCGAAGGCAGTCCCGGTCGCCGCAATGCGATTACTGACGTCGACGGCGTCGTCGTCGGACACTCGACGCTGATCGAGGGCGAAGCGGTGCGCACGGGCGTCACGGTCGTCGTCCCGCCGGAGACGCCGCTCTTCGCCGGCTGTCACCGCCTGAACGGGAACGGCGAGCTCACCGGGCTCGAGTGGGTGCGCGAGTCCGGGCTCCTGACGACGCCGATCGGGATCACGAACACCTTCAGCGTCGGCATCGTTCGCGACGCGATCGCGGCGCGCTCTGCCGACGACGATGCGTGGTCGCTACCTGTCGTGGGTGAGACGTTCGACGGCTTCCTCAATGACATCCGCGGGCAGCACGTGAAGGACGCGCACGTGGAGGCGGCCTTCGCCGACGCCTCGGCTGAGGTGGCGGAGGGAAGCGTCGGCGGCGGCACGGGGATGATGTGCCACGAGTTCAAGGCGGGAATCGGAACGGCGTCACGGACGGTCGGCCCACACGTCGTGGGCGTTCTCGTACAGGCCAACTACGGGATTCGCGAGCGTTTCCGCGTGAACGGCGTGCCTGCGGGCGAAGTCATCGGCGATCGGGTGCCGAAGCCGACGAGCGGCGGTGACGCGGGCTCGATCATCGGCATCGTGGCGACAGACGCCCCGCTCCTCCCGCACCAATGCGACCGGCTGGCGCAGCGCATCGGCCTCGGCGTCGCTCGGACGGGAGGTACTGCGGCGCACACGAGCGGCGACCTCTTCTTCGCCTTCTCCACCGGCAACCGCGGCCTCGGCGCAGAGGAGGGTGAAGTCGCGCTGCGCATGCTCTCGGATGGCGAGATCACGCCGTTCTATGCCGCGGTCATCGACGCAACGGAGGAGGCGATCCTGAACGCGCTGCTTGCGGCCGAGACGATGACAGGCCGCGACGGGAACACCGCCTACGCGCTGCCGGCAGAGCTCTTGGTCGAAGTACTCTCTACACGCGCCTGATACGGGTTAGGAGGCGGCCTCGGCCACCTGCTCCGCCGCGTCGAGCAGCTCGTCCCAGGTGCGGAGCTTCACCCGCGGCCGGCCGAGCGGTCCGCCTGCGGCGCGTTCGAGCTCGTCGATCGACGTCCACCCGTCGTACAGGACCGCTCGGGCGCCCCGCTCCGCGAGCAGCGCCTCGACGGCGTCTGCGGTGACCTCGGGCCTGTGCTCGATGCGCCCTTGCTCGGCGTCCTCCAGCAGAAGGCTCACGGTCTCGGTTGCGTCCTTCTTGTTCGTCCCGATGATTCCCGTCGGGCCGCGCTTGATCCAGCCGGCACAGTAGGTACATGCCTCGCCCACGACGCGACCGCCCTCGTTGAGGATCGTGCCGCGACGCTCGTCGAATGGCACGTCCGGCAACCCGACGCCGCGGTAGCCGACGCTCCGGAAAACAAGCCCGCACTCGATCGTCTCGCGGTCGTCCGTAGGAACGGCGACGAGTCGCCCGTCCTGATCCTCGAGATCGTTGCGGACGAGCTCGACGGCCTCGACGCGGTCTTCGCCTTGAATGGCAACAGGCGAGCGGAAGAAGAGGAAGCGAATCGTCAGCGGCTTCCCCGTCGGCGTTCGCCCGGCGAACTCGCGCAGCACGTCGATGTTGCGGCGGGTGTTCGTGTCGTGCTCGAGGGCCGCCTCGCTTGCCGGGTCGAGCGCGAGGTCGGCCGGATCGACCGCGACGTCGGCGCCGGCGAGCTCGCCCATCTCCTTCAGCTCTTGCGTCGTCCACGATGCCTGCGCGGGCCCGCGCCGGCCGACGATCACGATCTCGCGGACGGTCGAGGAGCCGATGGCTTCGATCGCCGGATCGGTCGTATCCGTGGGCGAGAGCTCGTCCGGGGTCAACGCCAGCATCCGCGCGACGTCGAGGGCAACGTTCCCGTTCCCGACCACGACCGCCCGCTCGACGTCGAGGTCGAACTCGAGCTCCTGATAGTCGGGGTGGCCGTTGTACCAGGCGACGAACTCGGTCGCCGACCAGGAGCCCGGAAGGTCCTCGCCGGGAATGCCGAGGCGCTTGTCGGTCTGCGCGCCGAACGCATAGATGACCGCGTCGTAGAGCTTCAGCAGGTCGGAGTGCGTGAGATCGCGCCCGACTTCGATGTTGCCGAGGAATCGGAAACCAGGCTTGAGCGCGATCCGCTCGAAGGCGCGTGAGACGCTCTTCAGCTTCGGGTGGTCCGGCGCGACGCCGAGACGTACGAGTCCCCACGGCGTCGGCAGGCGCTCGATCATGTCCACCTCGACGGCGACGTCCGCGTCTAGCAGCGCGGCGGCAGCATAGAACCCGGCCGGACCGGAGCCAACAACGGCAACTCGTAGTGCGCTCTCAGGCATTCAGGTGCATGCTATGGCGCATGCTGCGCTGGAGCGTGGCCGCGACGCTCGTCCTCCTTGCGACGGGCTGCTCACAAACGCACATGAGCGAGTTCGCCATCTATGACTGGGAGACGCAGCGCGCAACCGCCTCCACGCATGGAGCACAGAAGCTACCGTGCCGGCCGCAATCATGCCCGGAACCCACCACGAACACCGTGTACGTCGTCGGCGCAGCGAAGGTCACGTCCGACGAAATAGATCAGGACAGCGTTCGAGCGGACGTCGACCCGCAGGTCGGCGAGCCAACTGTTTTCCTCGATCTCACGTCCGGCGGCCGGACGCACTTCCAAACCCTGACACGCTCGCTCGCGAAACGGGGCGCCGAGGTCGGCACGCCGCAGCACATGCTGATCGCGGTCGACGACGTCGTCTACGCCTCGCCGTTCATCGACTTCCGCCGCAATCCGGCCGGCATGCCTGCCGACAACGGAATCCAGCTCAGCGGCGCAACGTCACTCGCTGAGGCGGAACGCCTCGCGAAGCGGCTCCGAGGAAGCGGTTAGGCCGAGCAGCCGGAGCCGCAGCCGCCGACGGTGGCGTCGGCGTCGCCCTCTTCTACCTGGAAAGAATGGCCGCAGCCGCAGGAAGAGGAAGCGTTCGGGTTGTTGATGGCAAACCCTGCCGCCTGGATCGAGTCGACGTAGTCGATCTCGGCGCCCTTGAGGTACGGCGCGCTGAACGGGTCGACGACCACCTGGACGCCGTGCATCTCGAACTCGAGGTCTCCTTCGACGGCACCGCGATCGAAGCCGAGGCCGTACTGGAAGCCGGAGCAGCCGCCGCCCTGGATTGCGACACGCAGCACGCTGACGTCCGTTTCCTCGGCCATCAGCTGCTTGATCTTCGACGCCGCTGCCTCCGTCACGGTCATCAGCGGCAGGACTCGTTCCTGGAGCTCCATCTTGCGGCCCATCGTACCAACGTGTTCGGCCCCTCCGACTCCCCCGAAAGGGCAGCAGTTTGTAACACACGTCTCAGGCACGGTTGAGCCGTTTTTGCCAATCTTCGTGAGGCTAGGGTGAAGTGGTAGGTTCCCGTCCGCTCCAAGGGAGGGACGCGTGCTCGACAACTGGCTGCCGTTCCTGATCTACGGCATCTTCGCGCTGGTGATTCCCGCGTCGATGATGTGGTTTTCGTTCGCCTTCGCGACGAGGCCGCACCGTCACGTCCGCGCTCGCGAGATCCCCTTCGAGTCGGGCGTCTCGACCGGCCCGCCCCATACCCAGCGGTTCACCATCAGCTTCTACCTCACGGCGATGCTGTTCATCGTCTTCGACATCGAGATCGTGTTCCTCTATCCGCTCGCCGTGATCCTGCACCAGCTGGGGTGGTTCGGCTTGGTCGAGTTCCTCTTCTTCATCGTGATCCTCGTAGTCGCCTACGTGTACGTCTGGCGAAAGGGGGCGCTCGAGTGGCAATAGAGGACGGCAAGAAGCTCCGCGACTACGGGATCCAGTCGGAGCGGGTCCTGTGGCCGGACAAAGAGCCCGGCGTCTTCGAGCGAGAAGTGGCTGCGATCGAGCGCGCGGTCGGCCTGACGACCCTCGAGAAGGCGGTCGCGTGGGCGCAAACGAAGTCGATGTGGCCGGACACGTTCGGGCTCGCGTGCTGCGCGATCGAGATGATGTCGATCGTCACGTCGCGCTACGACATCGCGCGCTTCGGCATGGAAGCGTTCCGCTCGTCGCCGCGGCAGGCCGACCTGCTGATCGTCTCGGGGCGCGTCGTCCACAAGATGGCGGCGCCGCTGCGGCAGGTGTACGACCAGATGCTCGAGCCCAAGTGGGTGATCGCGATGGGCGCCTGCGCGAGCTCCGGCGGGATGTTCAACAACTACACGACGCTTCAGGGCGTCGACAAGATCGTCGCGGTCGACATCCACGTGCCCGGCTGTCCACCGCGTCCGGAGGCGCTGATGGAGGGGATCGTGCGCCTCCACGAGAAGGTGATGGCCGGCGTTCCGCCCGCGTACGAGCTCCGCGGGGTCGCCTCCTGAACTTCAACCGGGTTCCCGGCCTCGTGGAGGTTCGCGACGAACACGGGGAGGCGACCGTCGTCGTCGATACTCCGCGCCTCGTCGAGGCGGCGTCCTATCTCCGCGACGAGCTCGGCTTCGACTTCCTCTCCGACATGAGCGCGACGGACTACCTGGGCTGGGGCAGAGAGGGCGTGTCCGGCTACATCGGGACGGCCGGCGGCCGCGACCTGAACACGCCGTCGACCCGCGGCCTGCAGCGACTACCGCGCCCGAAGCCCCGCCGCTTCTCCGTCAGCTACCACCTGCTCGCCGTGCGAGACGGCGCTCCACGTGTGCGGCTGCAGGCCTGGGTCGACGAAGACGAGCCCGTGCCGTCACTCGTCTCGGTCTGGCCGACCGCCGACTGGCACGAGCGTGAGACGTGGGACATGATGGGTCTCCGGTTCGACGGTCATCCCAACCTGCGGCGCATCCTCATGGACGACGACTGGGAGGGCCATCCGCTGCGCAAGGACTACCCGATCGGCGGCGAGCCCGTGCGCTTCTCCGGGGAGGAATAGGTGGCCGTCGCGCCGGAGCGGCCGCAAATCTACGAAGGCACGCGGATCCCCTCGCGGATCCCGACGGTCCTCGAGCTGACCGAGGAACTCCGGCGCTCGGACGACGTCCTGCGCGTCAACTTCGGCCCGAACCACCCGTCGACCCACGGCGTGCTCAGGCTCGTGGTCGACCTGCACGGCGAGACCGTCGTCGGGCTCGCGGCGGTCGTCGGCTACCTGCACACCGGCTTCGAGAAGAACATGGAGCTGAAGTCGTGGTGGAAGGCGATCACCTACGCGCCGCGCATCGACTACGTCTCCTTCCAGAACAACGAGCTCGTCTTCGTCCTCGCCGTCGAGAAGCTGCTCGAGCTCGAGGTCCCGCCGCGCGCGACCTGGATGCGCATGCTGCTCGCGGAGCTCAACCGGATCCACTCCCACCTCGTCTGGCTGGGGACGGCAGCGCTCGAGCTCGGGGCGATCTCGATGTTCTGGTACTGCTTTCGCGAGCGCGATCGCATCCTCGACCTGTTCGAGCTCGTCGCGGGGTTCCGGATGCACACGCGGTACTTCCAGGTCGGCGGTCTCGCCGAGGACATCCCCGTCGGCTTCTTCGACGAGTGCGCGAAGTTCGTCGAGGTGATGCCGAAGGCGATCGACGACTACGAGGGGCTCGTCGACCAGAGCCCGATCTGGTTCGAGCGGACGAAAGGGATCGGATTGCTCTCCGCCGACGACGCGATTGCCCTGGGACAGTCGGGCCCCGTGCTGCGCGGCTCGGGCGTCGACTGGGATCTCCGGCGGGCTCAGCCGTATCTCGCCTACGACCGGGTCGACTTTCGCGTTCCGGTGTACGAGGAAGGCGACGTGTGGGCCCGCTACCGCGTGCGGATGGAGGAGATGCGTGAGTCGGTGCGGATCATCGACCAGGCCCTGCGGCGAATGCCCGACGGCCCGTGGATCGCGGACGACCGGAAGGTCGTGCTGCCGCCGCGAGAGGAGCTCCATACGTCGATGGAGTCCCTGATCCACCACTTCAAGATCGTGACGGAGGGCTACAGCGTCCCGGAGGGAGAGGTCTACACGACGATCGAGTCGCCGCGGGGCGAGCTCGGCTGCTACGTCGTCTCGGACGGAGGCCCGAGGCCGTGGCGGGTGAAGTTCCGCGCGCCGTCGTTCGCCGCGCTCGAGGCGACGGCGACGGTGATGACCGACGCGCTCATCGCCGACATGATCGCGATCGTCGGCTCGCTCGACACGGTCATGGGCGAGGTCGACCGGTGAGCACGTTCTACGACGAGGTGCAGGAGCTGAAAGGTCAGTACGCGGACTGGCAGTCGGCGACGCTGCCGGCCCTTCGGCTCGCGCAGGAGAAGCACGGCTACCTGTCGCCGGCAGCTCTGCGGGAGTGTGCAAGCGCGCTCGGCACGACTCCGGCGTTCTGCGCGTCGGTTGCGTCCTTCTACGACATGCTCCACCTGAAGCCCATCGGGCGTCACATGGTCGAGGTCTGCACGAACGTCTCGTGCGCGCTCGTCGGTGCACAGCAGGTGCTCGAGCGCTTCGAGGAGGAGCTGGGAATCCGCGCCGGTGAGACGAGCGACGACGGAGACGTGACGCTCCGGCCGATCGAGTGCCTCGGAGGCTGCGGGTGGGCGACGGTCGTTGCCGTCGACCATCACTACCGCACGCATGTCATGCCGGACGACGTCCCCGCGATCGTCGAGGAGCTTCGTGGCAACGACTGAGACGAGGACGATCGTCATGGCGGGCGCCGACGAGCGGGATCTGACGAAGCTCGCGGAGTACGAGGCGATCGGCGGCTACCGGGCGCTCGCGCAGGCGCGAGCGATGACCCCGGACGCGGTGATCGCGGAGGTGACCGGCTCGGAGCTGCGGGGGCGCGGCGGTGCGTTCTTCCCCACAGGGCGCAAGTGGGCGTTCGTCCCGAAGCCGGACCAGAACCCCAATCCGCACTACGTCGTCGTCAACGCCGACGAGTCCGAGCCGGGGAGCTTCAAGGACAACGAGATCATGGCCCGCGTCCCGCACCGGTTCATCGAAGGGTGCCTCATCGCGGCCTACGCCATCGAGTCGAGACACGTCTTTGTCTACATCCGCGGCGAGTACAGCGGCCCGTACGAGATCCTCGTCGCCGCGCTCGAGGAGCTCAAGGCGCGGCCGGAGGTCCTCGGCGACGTGACGGTCGTCGTGCACCGCGGCGCCGGGGCGTATATCTGCGGCGAGGAGACAGCGCTGCTCGAGTCGCTCGAGGGGAAGCGCGGACAGCCGCGGACGAAGCCCCCGTTCCCTGCCATTCAGGGCCTGTACGCGTCGCCGACGGTCGTGAACAACGTCGAGACGCTCGCGACGCTGCCGCCGATCATCGAGATGGGCGGCGCGGAGTACGCGAAGCTCGGCGTCCCGGACTCCCGCGGGACGCGCGTGGTCTCCCTCTCCGGTCACGTCGAACGCCCGGGCAACTACGAGGTCGAGAACGGGACGAGCATGCGGGAGCTGATCTTCGGTCTCGCAGGCGGCATCCCGGGCGGGCGTCAGCTGAAGGCCGTCATTCCGGGCGGTTCATCGACGGTGATCCTGAAGGGCGACGAGATCGACGTCGGGTACGACTTCAACTCGCTGCTGAAGCTGAACACCGCGATGGGCTCGGCGGGTGTCGTTGCGCTCGACGACCGCTGCTGCATGGTGCAGCTCGGGATCCGCATCTCCGAGTTCTACGAGCACGAGTCCTGTGGGAAGTGCACGCCGTGCCGCGAGGGGACTAGGTGGATGACACAGATCCTGCGCCGTCTCGAGGCCGGCGACGCTGAGCAGCGGGAGCTCGATCTCCTCCTGGACGTCTGCGACCGCATCAACGGGAAGTGCCTCTGCCCTTTGGGCGAGACGGCGGCGATCGCCGTCGCGAGCTACGTCGACAAGTTCCGCGGCGAGTTCCAGGCCCACATCGACGAGGCGGGGTGTCCGTTCGGCGACTCGTCGCCGCTGCACGACATCCTCGCGCCCGTGGCGATCCACACGCACTCGCCGACGGCGGTGGTGCCTGCGTGAGCGGGCTGTGGATAGATCGTCACACTCTCGTAACTACGAGGGTCAGACCCTGGTTCGTAGAGACGTTGCCGGGCCTGTGGAACAAACGTTGCACTCTCGTAACAACGAGGGTCAGACCCTGGTTCATAAGGACACGCCGGTGAGCGCGACCCAGACCGTTCGACTGACTATCGACGGCGTCGAGGTCGAGGTTCCGAGGGGAACCGGGCTCGTCGAGGCTGCGCTCGCCGCCGGGATCGAGATCCCCGTGTTCTGCTACGAGCCGCGGCTCGGGCCGCCAGTCGGGGCCTGCCGGATGTGCCTCTGCGAGATCACGCCCGGGCCGCCGAAGCCGCAGGCCGCCTGCACGCTCACGGCGCAGGACGGAATGGTCGTCCGCACGGCGCTCACCTCCCAAGTAGCCGCCGAGGCGCAGAACGCGACGCTCGAGTTCATCCTCGTCAACCACCCGCTGGACTGCCCCGTCTGCGACAAGGGCGGGGAGTGCCCCCTGCAGGATCTGACTTTCCGCTACGGGCCTGGCAACACGCGCATGACGTTCCCGAAGCGGACCTTCGACAAGCCGATCCCCGTCTCGCCGCTGATCGCGCTCGACCGCGA
>JBKPMS010000081.1:0-6308 GCA_046732275.1 Actinomycetota bacterium
GCCTGAGCCGGCGACCGAGCACGGGCTCCGCCGCCACGACGAGTACGCGGAAGCGACGTGAGCGCCACCGTGCCGCGCCGTACCCGGCCGCCTGGCGATCTCGCGCACACCGGAGTCGTCGCGCTGCTGCTCGCCGTGGCCGCGATTACGTGGGCGCTGACCCACCGGCGCATGGCCGGGATGGGCGCCCGGCCGGGCAGCGACCTTGGCGGACCCGGCTGGTTCGCCGCCACCTGGGCGCTGATGATGGCGGCCATGATGCTGCCCGCCGTCGCGCCGATGGTGGCCGCGTACCGCGGTCGGACGGCGGGCCTCGGGGTTGTCGTCGATCGCCGCGACCACGCGCTCGTGAGCCGTCACGGCAGGCCAGCCGCCGCACTCGTCCCGGTCGACAAAGGTTGTGGGCGCGGGGTGAAGACTGAACACCCGCGACGGGTGGGTCTGACCACCTTTGCGTCTGCCCGGTCGTCCGCGGAGCCTCGGCTCGTCTGCGGTAGAGCAAGTCGGGGAGGCCCAGGCGGGGTGGGTCGCCGTCCGGCCACAGTCCACCGGCGGAACGGCGGGCGAGGTCGCGACGCTAGTCGAGCGCCGCGAGGCCCTCGGCAGCGATGTGGTGGGCGGAGTCGTCGGTCACGGTTTAGCCCCGGTTGTGGTTGACGACCTCGACGCTGTGCCCGTCGGGGTCGAGCACGAACGCGCCGTAGTAGCCCGGGTGGTAGACGGTGCGCTCGCCCGGCGCGCCGTGGTCCTCGTAGCCCGCCGCGAGCGCGGCGGCGTGGAACGCGCGCACCGTGGCGTCCTCGCGGGCGGGGAAGGCGAGGTGGACGTGCTCGGTGAGCGGCCGCTCGTCCCGGACGAGCGAGAAGCTGCAGTCCGGGCCGCAGAGCTGCACGCGGCCCGGCTCGTCGTGCGTCAGGCGAAGCCCGGCGTGCGGGGCGATCGTCGCGTAGAAGCGCCGCGAGGCCTGCGGGTCGCGGACGCGGATCCACAGGTGGTCGACGCGGCCGTCGGGCACGGCGTCCTCGCGGTCGTCGTGGACCGCCTCGACGCTGTTGCCGTCGGGGTCGAGCAGAAACCCGCCGTAGTAGGTCGGGCCGTACTGCGTGCGCGGCCCGGGCGCGCCGTCGTCGCGGTACCCGGCGTCGATCCCGGCCTGCCAGAACGCGTCGACCTGCGCGCGGTCGCGGGCGCGGAAGCCGACGTGGAGCCCGCGGGTCACCGGGTGCTCGCGGTCCGTCGGCCCGATGTCCCAGTCGTCCCACTCGACCAGCTCGGCGTCGGCATGGCCGGGCTCGACACCCGGGACGCTCAGGACGGTGCGATAGAAGCGCTCGGAGGCCGCGAGGTCCGAGACGGCGATGGCGACGTGGTCGAACACCCGCCGAGGCTACCGTTGGGCACGCTCGACGCCGGCGTCACGCCGTGAGGCAATCGACCACAAGCCAAACGGAAGCGCGCCCCCACTGCGCGGCTGCGTTGCGGCAAGCGCGGGCGTCAGACCCTACGCGGCCACGCTTCTCCGATGGACGAAGCGCAGGGGGCGCTGGCGCGGTGGGCGGAGGCTTCAGCTCCCGCCTGGCAAAGCAGCCGTCAGCGACACGCCGGCGGAGACGAGCGGACCTCGTCCATTCCGATCGTCTGCCCTCGACTCGTGAGACGCTCGCTACGGGGCGAAAGCGGAAGCGCCTTATTTGCCGACCGTGCCGCTGAAGGTCTCGCGGCCATTCTCTGAAGAACCGGTCACCATCGAGCCGCTCCGGCGCCACCCAGCGAAGCTGCCAGAGCGCGAACTGCTCGGCCCGAGCTCTCGCATGGCCCGAAGCGCGAATGTTGAGGGACACTGTTGACGAGGAGCTGGTGGCTGACGACCAGGGAGAAAACGAGCGGCTGGTGCGGGTCGGTGACCTTAGACGCTGCCTCGCCGTCGCCTTTGGGCGCCTCGGGCTGACGCCGACGGACGCTGAGGGGCTTGCCAGGCTGCTGGTGGACTCCGAACTCCGCGGCCACCGCGATCACGGCGTCGCCGCGGTGGGCATTCTGACCGACTTCTACCGCGACCGGGAGCTCAATCCTCGCCCGCGGGTCCGGGTGTTGCACGAGACAGACGGCGCGATCCTCCTCGACGGAGACGGCGGGTGCGGGCCGAGCGCGCCCACGCGCGGGATGCGGTGGTGTATCGAGCATGCCCGCGAGCGCAAGGGTATGGCTGTTGCCGCGATCCGGGACTGGCAGCTCTTGGTCGCCGGGCCCTACGCGAGGCTGGCGGCCGAGGCCGGCTTCGTCGGCTTCGCGTGTACAAACTTCATTCCGTTGGTCGCACCACCTGGCGGGCGGACGGCCGTCTTCGGGACTAACCCCTTCGCCTACGGCCTCCCCGCGCACCGCCACCCACCCGTGGTCTTGGACGTGGCGACGACTGTCACCTCGATGCAGAAGGTTCGCCTCGCGGCGCAGCAGCGCACGCCGATGCCGGACGGGGTCATCCTCGATCAGGCCGGGCGCCCGACCACCGACCCAGAAGAGTTCTTCAAGGGCGGCTTGCTTGCCGCGCTGGGAAGCCCGCACGCACCGCACAAGGGCTTCGGCCTGGCGCTCTTCGTGGACGCGCTGAGCGGCGTCCTTAGCGGAGCCGGATTCGCGCAAGGGGTGGCCAGAGGCGCGGCCGGGAACTTCCTTTGGGCGCTTGACGTCGAGGCGTTTCTGCCGCGCGAGGAGTTCCTTGCGCGAATGGACGTTCAGATCGACCAGATCAAGGGCGGGGAGCGGGTATCGGGAGTAGAGGAACTACTGGTCCCCGGTGAGGGCGGCCACCGGCGCTACCTGGACCTCACCGCCCGCGGCGTCGTCCCGCTCGCCCCCGCAAGCTGGGAGATACTGGCGACGCGGTGCGAGTCGCTCGACGCGTCGTTGCCCGCCGAGCTCGATAGCGGACCCAGATAACCACGGAGCCCGAGCTCCGCATTGCCCAGTAAGCATGCACACGCTCGCCGATCAGGGCCGCCCACTCGAAGGCGCTCTGGCGACCGCCGACGATCAGCACGCGACTTCCGCGCACGTGCTTGAGGTGAGTGCCGCACGCGCGGGTTCAAGGAGCCGGTTCCAAGCGGGGTCTTCATAGCGGCGACGGAACTCCGAGTAGACGAGGAGCCGAAATCCGTCATGGACGCGGTCCAGCACCGCTTCCGATAGCGCAAGCCGGTCGTACGGAAGAAGCGCTCTCCGACGGCGTCTCGCAGGGCATCCTCGACCGCGCGCGGGTAGGCCCGCTCTGCTGTTGGGCCACAGCGCCTCAAGGTCTAGGTAGATGCCCTTCAGTGCCAGGGATCCTTTCCGCTCCCAGCGCGCGGGCCATGGCGTAGAGTGTCGTCGCCTCCCAATACCCGGGCTCCCGTGCGCCCGCGTGCCACTGGCCGCCCCGCCGCGTCCAGTTGTCTAGGCGATGAAGCAGCGAATCCACCGCTTCAACGAGTTGGTATAGGTATCGACGGGCTAGCGCGCGTTGTCGCTCCTTGAGATGCTCGGCGCTGTCGGCGCGACGCCGGATCTCCTCTTTCTCTGCTTGCTGAAGTTGAAGCCTCGCGGCGCTGCGAGCTTGGAGAAAGGCGCCACCGACAGCCGCGACGCCGCCTACCACGCCACCCAGGAGTCCAACGACCGCGTCGGACATCGGCAAGACGGTACTGCGCGCGCGCCTTGGCCACGCGGCTTCTGGCTGCTCGTGCGCAGGCCGGGCTCAGGAATCGACTTACAAACCAGGACGTCGCCCGTTGCCTGACAACCGGCTGCGAGGTAAGCTCGAAGTCCCGACCTCGGAACGCTTCGGGTGACCCAGCAGTACCTCATCGGGCAGTTTTCGGTGTTGCTCGAGGGCCTGCAACCTCCCGCGGGGGAGCGACGCGCCGAGGCCGTTCGCGATCTCCGACGGAAGGTCGAGTCCTCTCCGCTTTGGCGGCTCCCCGGACTCGCGCACGAAGCGATCGATCTGAGCGACAGCATCTGTTGGGACGCGCTTGAGCGAGGAGACCGCGACGATTTCGGCCGCTATGCGAACGCGGCGGTCGCGCTGGCCGACTTCACCGACAGCGCCGGGCTGAGGTTCGGGTAGGCAGCGCACACGAGAACGCGTGCCGCTCGGCCGTGCCTCACGGCGCGCCTCGTGGAGGCCCTTGGTGCTGGGAGGCGGCGACCGATGCGCGGTCGATGGTTTCGGTTTGTGCTATTCGGCGCCGAAGGCGGCGATCTCTTGCTTCTCCTGCTCTGATAGCTCGCGTGGAACCTCGCCGTGGGCGAGCTTCTCGCTCTGCACGTGGTGGCGGATGTCATCAACGATCTCCGGGTTGGCGAGCGTCGTCACGTCGCCGACGTCGGCGAAGTTCGACACCGCGGCGATTACGCGCCGCATGATCTTCCCGGAGCGCGTCTTGGGCATGTCGGCGACGATCCACACGTTCTTCGGCCGCGCGATCGCGCCGATCTCCTTGCCGATCGTCTGCGACACCTTCTGGGCGATCTCCTCGCTGGGCTGGAACCCTGGCTTGAGCGACACGTACACCTCGACGATCTTGCCGCGCAGCTCGTCGATCACGGGTACGGCGGCGGCCTCGGCGACCTCGTCGACCATGATCGCCGCAGACTCGAGCTCCTTGGTCCCCAGCCGGTGGCCGGCGACGTTGATCACATCATCAACCCGGCCGAGGATCCGGAAGTAGCCGTCGGCCGCCTGCATGGCACCGTCATTTGTGAAGTACGGCCAATCGTGCCAGTCCTTGCTGTTCTGGTCCTTGCAGTACTTCGCGTAGTAGGTGTCGATGTACCGCTCGTCTTGGCGCCAGATCGTCAGGAATGACCCGGGCCACGGGTTGCGGACGCAGACGTTGCCCGCCTTGCCAGAGCCCTTCGGCACCTCGTTGCCGTCCTCGTCGTAGATCACCGGGTAGATTCCCAGCACGCCGGGCCCGCAGCTGCCGGGCTTCATCGGCTGCAGCCCGGGAAGCGTGGAGCCGAGGAATCCTCCGTTCTCGGTCTGCCACCAGGTGTCGGTGATCGCCGCCTTGCCCTTGCCCACGACGTCGTAGTACCAGCGCCACACGTCGGGCTCGATCGGCTCGCCGACGGTCGTCATCGTCTTGAACTGATACTCGTACTTGTTGGGCTCCTCGGGGCCGAGCTTGCGCAGCATCCGGATCGTGGTCGGCGCGGTGTGGAAGATCCGCACGCCCAGCTTCTCGGCGATCCGCCACGGCCGGCCTGCATCCGGGTACGTCGGCACGCCCTCGTACATCACGCTGGTCGTGCCGAGCGAAAGCGGGCCGTAGACGATGTACGAGTGGCCCGTGATCCAGCCGATGTCGGCAAAGCACCAGTAGGTGTCGTCGGGATGGATGTCCTGGTAGTACTGCGAGGTGCCAGTCACGTATGACAGGTAGCCGCCGGTTGAGTGTTGGCAGCCCTTCGGCCGACCGGTCGTACCGCTCGTGTACATCAAAAACAGCGTGTCGGTAGCCTCCATCGACACCGGTTCGACCTGCTGACCCTTGTAATTCTCCAGCAGCTCGTCGATGAAGAAGTCGCGGCCCTCGACCATCCTGCTCTCGGAGTGGTACTCGCCGGGGACCCTTCGCCAGACGAGGACCTTCTCGACCTCGATCCCCTCCTTGCGCGCTGCCTCGATCGCGTCATCCGCCTTCGCCTTGTGATCGATCAACTCGCCGTTGCGGTAGTAAGCATCCATCGTCACGAGGATCGTGCTCTGCGCGTCTCCCATCCGCTGGCCGCAGGCAACGCCACTGAAACCGCCGAACACCTCGGAATGGATCACGCCCAGGCGCACGCAGGCGAGCATCGACACCGGCAGCTCGGGGACCATCGGCAGGTGGAAAGTGACCCGGTCCTGAGCCTTGACACCACAGAAGTCCTTCAGCAGCGCGGCGAACTCGTTGACGCGCCGGTGCAGCTCCGCGTAGGTGATCTCCTGCATCTCAGCGTCCTCGGGCTCCGGCACCCAGATCAACGCGTTCTTGTCGCCCCGTGACTTGAGGTGCCGGTCGACGCAGTTCACGCACGCGTTCAGACGGCCGCCGACCCACCATTTCCAGAACGGCGGGTTGCTTGTGTCGAGGATCGTGTCCCACTTCTTATCCCAGTCGAGCATCTCGGCGTACTCGATAAAGCACTCGGGGTAGTGCTCTTGGCTGAACCGCTCGAGGATCGCTGGATCGTTGGCGTTCGCCTGCTTGACGAACTCCTCGGGCGGCGGGTAGTACTCCTCCTCGCGCCAGTGAACGGCGATCTGCGCCTCCGACAGCGCC
>JBKPMS010000082.1:0-13475 GCA_046732275.1 Actinomycetota bacterium
CGACGGGCGAGGGCGGCGTCGTCACGACGCATTCGGAGGAGGAGTGGCAGCTGCTCCGGAGCCTGCGCAATCAGGGCCGCACGTACGACGGCGGCGGCTGGTTCCATCACGTCCGGGTCGGCCTGAACTACCGCTGGACCGACGTCCAAGCCGCGATCGGGCTCGCGCAGCTCGAGAAGCTCGACCGGATCCTCGAACTGCGGGCGGCTGCGGCGCAACGCTACAACGATCTCCTCGAGGACCTTGCCGCGGTCGAGGCGCCTGCGGCGGACGACGCAGACCACGCGCGCTCCTGGTTCGTCTACGTCGTCAAGCTCGATCGGGCTCTCGACCGATCAGCCGTGATGGACTCACTTCGCGCCGAGGGCGTGGCGACGGCCGAGTACGTGCCGTGCATCCACCTGCAGCCGTACATGCGAGAGCGGTACGGCTTCGCCGAGGGACTTTGCCCCGTTGCCGAGGACACGGCCGCACGAACGCTTGCGCTGCCGTTCTTCACGCAGATCTCGGCCGATGAGCAGCAGCGCGTCGTCGACGTCCTCGGCCGCGCACTCGCCTAGACGCGAGGGTGGAAGTCAGCTCGATCTCGGCGGCTGAGCCGTTCACGACGAAGGACGGTTCGACGATCCGCGAGCTCCACCACACGGAGGCCCAGAGCCTGGCAGAGGCGAGGCTCGACCCGGGCCAGGCGACAGAGCGGCACTATCACGCCAGGACGGAGGAGATCTACTTCCTGCTCGAAGGCGCCGGGGAGATGGAGCTCGACGGCGAGCACCGCCGCGTCGAGCCAGGTGACGCGATCTTGATTCCGCCCGGCGCCTGGCACCAGATCACCGCGGTCGGAACGCTGCGCTTTCTCTGCTGCTGTTCGCCGCCGTACGCCCACGAGGACACGTTCTTCGCCTAGGCCCGGCGGCGCCGCGATAATCCGTCTATGGCCGACGCGAACCGAATGGTCTTCCTCGGCTTCGGAAAGTACGCCCGAGCCGACAAGATCTATGCGCTCGAGCCGCTCGGCGAAGGGGAGCGCGGGCACGGCCGTCGCACACGCGTGTGGATCGAGGGCGTTCCTGACCCCATCGTTGCGTCCCGAACGGAGCGCACGATTCTCCACGACATGGGACACGACGCCGCCGGAGGCTCTCCGATCGTCGACCAGGCTCTGGATCTCGCCGAACGGCTCGCCGAGCAGACGGAGCAGGGGCGCGTCGACCTGAACGACCTCGGCCGGCGGGCACGCCGGCTGCTCGAGGCAAGCTCGGCTCCGGCCGACTCGAAGCTCTTTTGAGCTCAGGCGATTCGCGCCGAGGCCGACTCGCGGCCGGCTGGCGTAGGCGTGCGTCACGGCTCGCGCTTGACCTGACGCCGCTGCGGCGCTATCCGCCGTTCCGCCGGCTCTGGTTCGCTCAAGGCGTCTCGTTCATCGGCACAGAGATCGCCGAGGTCGCGCTCGCGTACCAGACGTACCAGCTCACGCGCTCGACTCTGGCCGTCGGTCTGATCGCGCTGACCCATCTCGTCCCGTTGGTGACGTTGACGGTGATCGGCGGAGCCATCGCCGACGCCTTCGACCGCCGTCGGGTGATGCTCGTCCAGCAGGCAGGGATGCTGCTCGGGGCTCTCGGGCTGACGGCCAATGCCGCTTTGACGCACCCACGCGTATGGCCGCTGTATGTCTTCCAGCTCTTCATCTCCTCCGCATTCAGCCTCGGCGTCGGCGCGCAACGGTCGATGACGCCGCAGCTCGTCGCAGAGGAGCACTTCATGGGCGCTTCCGCGCTCAACAGCGTCACCTCACAGCTCGGCGCCGTCGCCGGCCCCGGCCTTGCCGGCGTGCTGATCAAGTACGTCGACCTGCAGTGGATCTACTTCGGCGACGCGGTGACGTATCTCGTCTCGATCACCGCCGTGACGCTGTTGCCGAGGCTTGCGGCCGCGCACGACGCCGACCGGCCAAGCTGGAGCTCGATCGCCGCCGGCTTTCGCTACGTCCGACGGCAGCCCGTGATCCTCGGGTTCTTCCTCGTCGACACGAACGCGATGATCTTCGGGATGCCGAGCGCGCTGTTTCCCGCGCTGGCCGAGCACCGCTTCGGCGACCCCGCCCTCGTCGGGTACCTCTACATGGCGCCGGCGGTCGGCGCGTTGACCGTCTCACTCCTATCGGGCCCGCTGCGACACGTGCGGCGACAGGGCCTGGGCGTCGTCGTGACCGCTTCGCTCTGGGGACTTGCCATCGCGGCCTTCGGCTTCGCGGAGCAGTTCTGGCTTGCGCTCCTGTTGCTCGGTTTGGCAGGTCTCGGCGACCAGATGAGCGCAATCTTGCGATCGGTGATGTTGTACCGCATCACGCCCACCGAGCTGCTCGGGCGGGTCTCCGGGATCGAGTTCATGCAGGTCGCCGCGGCGCCGTCGGTCGGCAACCTCGAGGCGGGGGCGCTTGCGGCTGCTACGAGTCTCCGCTTCTCGATCGTCTCGGGAGGATTCCTCTGCATCGTCGGATGTCTGGTCGTCGCGCTGGCGTTCCCCGCGCTCGTCCGCTACGACGCCAAGGCGCCCCTCGAACCGCAGGCGTCACGACGTCGCGAGCGTGATCGAGTCTCGGTCTAACGTGCTGCGTCGCGAGTTCTTCGCGCGGAGCGTGCACGAGGTCGCGCCCGACCTGATCGGTGTCACGCTCCTGGTGGACGGTGTCGGCGGCCGAATCGTCGAGGTCGAGGCATACGACCAGGAGGATCCGGCGAGCCACGGATTCCGCGGCCGCACCCCGCGGAACGCGGCGATGTTCGGGCCTGCGGGACAGGCTTACGTGTACCGCTCGTACGGCATCCACTGGTGCCTGAACCTCGTGTGCGCCGGCGAAGGCGTGCCCGAAGCCGCGCTCGTCCGCGCGCTCGAGCCGACGGCAGGCATCGACACGCAGCGCCGTCGCCGCGGGGTCGAGGAACTCCGCGCCCTGTGTTCCGGCCCGGGAAAGCTGTGCCAGGCGCTCGGAATCACGAAGGAGCACGACGGCCTGCCTCTCGACGCGCCGCCGTTCGAGCTGGGGTCGCGGCCCGACGTGCCGGAGATCGTCACAGCGCCGCGGATCGGTATCTCGAGCGCGACGGAGTTGTCGTGGCGCTATCTCGACGCCGGCTCGCCGTTCGTCAGCCGCGGCCGACCACGAGCCTGAGCGGCAGCCGATCGGCCCCCGCAACGCCGGGCGGCGGCGTCTGCGCGAGCACGCGTCCGGCGTCTCCCTGGTCGAAGCGGTCGATCACGGGCACGAAGCCGCGCGCGCGGATGCGCGAGCGTGCGGCGGGCAGCGACAAGCCGGTCACGTTCGGCACAACGCCGTGGAGCGGCTTGGCCACGACGAGCGTGACCGTGTCGCGCGAGGACATGTGGCCACGCTTCGGGAACTGGTCGAGCACGAGGTCTAGACGCTGCTTCGGCAGCGCCGGTTTGTACACGAAGTTGGACGTCAGCGGCTGCGCCGCGAGGGTCCTCTCTGCGCGTGTGACGGTCATCCCGACGACGCGCGGGACGTCCACTTCGTTCGGCTTGCAATTCGCGGTGCGCTGCGGGCCTTTGCCGACGAAGTACGAGACGAGCGTCGCTCCGCGGCAGTAGCCGTTGTCGAGTTGGAGCCGACCGTCGCGCCAGACGACGCGTCGTGAAGCCGCGTACTGATACGAGTACGTCGGGAACGCCTGTGGTGCCGTGCCGGCCAGCGCCGTCTGTGTGAACGCGCGCCAGATCTCGGCGGGGAACGTTCCGCCGGCGACGGCGTCGCCGTGATACTCCGTCAGCATCGGCACGAGCTTGTTCGGGTAGCCGACCCAGACGGCCGTCGCAAGCTGCGGCGTGTAGCCGACGAACCACGCATCTCCGTAGTCCGTCGTCGTACCTGTCTTGCCAGCCGTGGGGCGGTCCGGAAGCTGCGCGCGTCGGCCGGTGCCGGACCGAACCACGTCCTCGAGGATGCTCGTCAGGAGAGCTGCATCGTCGGGCGCCAGGACCGCCCGGGAGACCGGTTTGTTGTCGTCGACGAGCTTCTCGTGCGCGTTCCGAACCGTCGTGATCGCGCGCGGCCGGTTCCCGAACGTCTTGCCGTCGACTCGCCGCCCCTGGTTTGCGAACGTCGAGAAGGCACGTGCCATCTCGAGTGGGCTGACCGGATCGGCGCCGAGGCCGATGGCGAAGTAGGGGTTGAGGCGCCGCGTGATGCCGAGCGCACGAGCCGTGCGCGCAACGTTCGCCGGTCCGACGAGGTGTGTCAGCTGGGCGTACACGGTGTTGTCCGAGACGACCGTCGCAGTCGCGAGGTCGGCCGAGCCGAGATAGGCGTTCTCGTAGTTGTGCACGGGCCAGTACCTGTCGCCGATGAAGATCGACACCGGCTTCGACGGGAAGGTCGTCGTCGGCGCGATTCCCTCCTTCAGCGCGGTTGCGAGCACGAATGGCTTGAAAGACGAGCCGGGCTGCCGCTCACCTTGCACGGCGAGGTTGAACTGGCTCTGCCTGAAGTTGTCTCCGCCGTACATCGCGACGATCTCGCCCGTTCGCGGACGGATCGCGACTAGCCCGGCGGAAGGCCCGTTCGGCTCGCGGAGCACGCTCTCGATCGCCTTCCGGGCGAGTTTCTGTAGGCGAAGGTCGATCGTCGTGTTGACGTTCAAGCCGCCGCCGAAGACGTTGCGCGTGCCGTACCGCTCGATCAGCTGCTGTTTGACGTAGTTCACGAAGAACGGAGCCGCGCCCTCGATCCCGGGAAGGTGAACGTCGGTTGGGCGCGGAAGCGGCGCCCGGTTGGCTTGCAGGAAGTCCCTGCGGGTGATCTCGTTCTCGCTCCACATCGCGGTCAGCACCTCGCGGCGCCTCGTCCGGGCGCTCTTCGGGTTCGTCACGGGGTCGTACCGGCTGGGATCCGCCGGCATGCCTGCGAGCAGCGCCGCCTCCGGCAGTGTCAGACGCGAGGCGGGCTTGTCGAAGTACGTCTGCGCACCGCGCTGGACGCCGTAGGCGCCGTTGCCGAAGTAGATCGTGTTCAGGTACGCCGTCAGGATCCGGTCCTTCGCCCAGCGCTGCTCGAGCTGCCAGGCGAGCGCCGCTTCCTTGAGCTTGCGGCTGATCGTTCGCTTCGACGTCACGCACGAGTTCTTCACGAACTGCTGTGTGATCGTCGAGCCGCCCTGAACCACCTTCTTGCTCGTCACGTCGGCCCAGACCGCGCGTGCGATGCCCCGCAGGTCGACCCCACGGTGCTCATAGAAGCGCTTGTCTTCGATAGCAACGATCGCCTGGCGCATGATCGGCGCGATCTGGTCGCTCGAGACGAGGATTCGGCTCTCGGCGCCTCTGAGCGTGGCGAGGATGGTGCGGTTGTCATTCGCGTAGATGTGACCGTCGACCTCGTGCGGCACGCGCGCGGGATCGCAGTTCGGGATCTGCCCGGCGACCGCCGTGATCAGGCCGAACGTGAAGGAGGCGAGCCCGAGGAGGAAGAGGATGAGGAGGAGAGCGCTGAGACGGAGCTTCCGGATCCTCCGTCGCTGCCCACTCGACGCGGGCTCGCGCATAGTGCGTTTGCGGCCGAGCAAGCGGCGGATTTTAGGTGTTAGCTCTGGGCCGCGTTCCGAACGACGATGAACGGCGTCTGCGTCGGCTTGTCCACGCCGCCGTCCTTCTCCTCGGTGACCATCACGGTCGCACCGGAGGCGACCGGACGCTCGAGCGGGACCGCGACGGCCGGGCCGCCGTCGAAGAGGCCGGCGGCGACGGGCGCGCCGCCGTCGGCCACCCACGCTTCGTACGTCTTCCCCGCCCCCGCCTTCTTCAGGTCGCGGACCACGAGGGCGGCACGGCCGCCGGGATCGACGACGAGGGTGCCGCGTGCGAACGAGACCTTGCGCGCCCCCGGCGACGCGAGAATCTCCGCAACGCGCGTTTGCCGGGCGAGTGCCTCGTTTTTCGAGTCGAGCTTGCCGGCGAGAGATGCTGCCCACAGGCCGAGGGCGATCGCCGCGCACGCTGCCACAGCAGCGGCGGCGGCGAGCGGCGCGACCCACCGAGGTCGGAGCGGCGCCACGTTCGAGCGCTCGCGCGCTGCCTCGCTCAGGATCCGGGTGCGCAATTCGGGTGGCGGCGCCGGCGCCTCGACCGCGTAGGCGAGGGCGCTCGCGGTCTCTGAGAAAGAGGCGAGCTCGTTACGGCACCGTTCGCACCGTGCGAGGTGCTCTTCGTACGCGCGTGCGTCCTCGTCGTCGAGGGCGTCTAGCGCGTACGCGGCGGTCAGGTCGTGGAGGGTGTTGGTTTCCATGTCGTATCCGTAGGACCGGGCTCTCCGAGCAGCTCGCGAAGCCGGGTCAGCCCGGCAAACATCCTGCTTTTGATCGTACCGACGGGTTGTCCGAGCCTCTCCGCGAGCTCCGATTGGGTGAAGCCGCCGTAGTAAGCGAGCTCGAGCGCCTCGCGCTGCTGATCCGGCAGCCGTTTCAGTGCGGATTGCACGCGCTCGCGTTCGAAGCGAAGCCACGCATCCTCTTCGGCCGATTCGGTCGAAGCGTGCTCGACGTCATCGGGCAGCGACTCGGCGCGACGTCGCTCCTCGCGGCGTACGAGATCGACGGCTCGGCGGTGAACAAGCGTCAACAGCCACGTACTGGCCGTGGCACGCTCGGGCATGAAGCGGTCCGCCGTTCGCCACGCCGTCAGGAACCCTTCCTGAACAGCGTCTTCGGCGAGCTTCTCATCGCGGAGGACGCGTAACGCGACGCCGTACGCCAATCGTCCAAAACGGTCGTACAGCTCCGCGAGCGCCGACTGGTCGGACCGTGCCACGAGCGCGACGACGGCTTCGTCCGAGAGATGGGCGAAGGAGCGCGCCATCGAGGCGGGAGTGTCGCTCATTGCGAAGGATTCGTCGGGAGCTCTCGGTCGGTTCGTTAGGCCTCGGCGGAGAACGGGCATGATGCGGGCGGCAGGACCGTCGTGCCCAGAACACAGCCGCCGCCCCATGATCTGCGAGTCGTGATCGCCGACGACGATGCGGCGTTCGCCGAGCTGCTGGCGACTCTGGTCAACGACATGCAGGGCTTCGAGGTCGTCGGCGTCGCCGGCGACGGGGAGGAGGCGGTCCAGCTCGCGATCTGGCAGGACGCCGACGTCGTGCTGATGGACATCGACATGCCCAAGATCGACGGCTTGCGTGCGACGGAGCTCCTCCGGAAGAGCAGGCCTCGCGTGTGCGTCCTCTTCGTGTCCGGCCTCGAGGACGAGCGGACGACCCGGGCTCGCGGCACCGGCGCCGCGGGGTTCATCCCGAAGACGCGCGCGCCGGAACAGCTCGAGGCGGCCTTGCGTGCGCTAATTCCCGGCTCGAGCGCCGAAGCAAGCTGATCTGAACCGGTCCGTCCGGCGCGACGAATGAGCGCCGACAACGACGGCCATGTGAAAGCCGCAGATCCCGACCGGCCGTCTGAAAGGAAGCCAGATGCGAAAGCTCGCATTCGTCGTCCTGGCGGCCGCGGCCTCGGTAGCGCTGATCGGTGCGCTCGCGTCAGCGGGCGGAACGCCCTCGGCTGCCCAGGCCTCGAGTCACCGGGAGGCGCCGTTGATCTCGGAGGATCCCTCCGCGGACAACACGGACGTGTACGCGTTCCGGAGCCCGGATCGTCCGAACACGGTCAGCGTCATCGCCAACTACATCCCGGCGGAGGATCCTGCCGCCGGTCCGATGTGGTACACGTTCTCGCGGTCCGCGCGCTATGTCGTCTATGCGGACAAGAACGGCGACGGCAAGCCGGACATCACGTGGCGATTCCGGTTCAAGAACCGTGACCCGGTCGCATTCCTGCAGAACACCCAGCAGGAGTACACCGTCACGCGGATCGACGGCAACTCGTCCCGTGTCGTCGGCAGCGGCCTGCTGACGCCGCCCGACAACATCGGCCCGCGGACGACTCCGAATTACCGCACGCTCGCCGCAGCCGGCGTCCATGACCTGAGTGACGGCTCGAAGGTCTTCGCGGGTCAGCGTGACGATGGTTTCTACGGCGACATCGGCGCGATCTTCGACCTGGTCGCGATCCGCAAGGGCACCGGTGCAACCGGCGGCAAGGACTTCTTCGCCGGCTATGCGGTGCACTCGATCGCCCTGCAGGTCCCGCTGTCCCAGCTGGACAACGGCTCGAACCACGTCGTCGGCGTCTGGGCCACGTCGGAACGTCCCGTCGTGAAGGTCAGCCTCGCCAAGTGGCGCGGCAAGAAGTTCGTGAAGAAGGAGAACGAGTGGCAGCAGGTGTCACGCCTCGGCAACCCGCTGATCAACGAGGTGATCATTCCGACGTCGCTCAAGGACAAGTGGAACGCCTCGACTCCTGACAAGGACAAGCAGTTCGAGCAGTACTACTCGAGCCCGATCCTTGGCAAGCTGCTCAACCAGCTGTACCCGCAGCTCGGCGGAGTCCAGGAGAACAACCGCAGCGACCTCGTGTCGGTGCTCCTCACCGGCCTGAAGCAGCCGAACCTGAACTTCACCGGTGACACACGCGCCGACGAGCTCCGGCTCAACCTCGGCATTGCGCCGACCGCGGCCGTCGGCAACGGCAACCGCCTCGGCGTGCTCGGCGGAGACCTGGCCGGGTTCCCGAACGGCCGGCGGCTCGAGGACGATGTCATCGACATCGCGGAACGCGCTGTCGGCGGCGCGTTGATCGGGAAGCCGCTCCCGCTCGGCGATGGTGTGGACAGCAACGACGTCCCGTACATGGGGAGGTTCCCGTACCAGGCGGATCCGTTCAGCGGATTCGACAACACGAAGGGCCAGCAGAAGCCGTAATGCGCGCACGGCGGCTTCTTCTCGGCGGGGCGGCGGCGGTCACGACCGCTGCCGCCCTCCTCCTCGGCGGCGTCTTCCACGGCGGCGCCGGGTCGGCTCCGCAGCCTGCCGCGGGGCTGTCACTCGCGGTGCGGGAGGGCACCTCGACCGACACCACGCTGCTCCCGCGTTTGCAGGAACAGGTTCGCGAGAACCCTGCGGATGCCCACGGCCTTGCTCTGCTCGGGCTCGCCTATCAGCAAGCTGCGCGGGACTCGGGCGACGCGAGCTACTACCCGAAGTCGGAAGCGGTGCTGCGCCGGTCGCTGCGTCTCGGCCAGGACGACCTGCTCGCGACGAGCGGTCTCGGAGCGCTTGCCCTGTCGCGGCATCACTTCCGCGATGCCCTTGCCCTCGGGCGGCGGGCGGTCTCGCTGTCGCCGACGACGGCCCGCGGCTACGGCATCGTCGGCGACTCCCTCGTCCAGCTGGGCCGCTACGAGGAGGCGTTCACGGCTTTCGATCGCATGGTCTCCCTCAAGCCGACCCTTTCGTCATATGCGCGGGTCTCGTACGCGCGCGAGCTGCTCGGGGATGTGCGCGGAGCGGCGGAGGCGATGCAGCTGGCAATCGAGGCTGCAACCGGCGAGCGCGAAGCACAGGCCTGGGCGTACACCCAGCTCGGCAAGCTCTACGCGACGCACGGCCGGCTTGCTGCAGCCGAGCGTCAGTACCGACGCGCCCTCGCCGTGCGTACGGGCTACGTGTACGCCCTCGACGGGCTCGCGCAGATCGCCGCTGGGCGTGGGCGGCTGGGCGAGGCGATCGCCCTGGAGCGCCGCGCAACCGAGGCGATGCCGCTGCCGCAATTCGTCGCCTCGCTAGGCGACCTGCTGCGGGCTACGGGTGATGACCGCGGAGCCGCCCGGCAATACGCACTCATCGCCGCCATCGACCGGGTGTTCCGCGTCAACGGCGTGCGCGTCGATCTCGAGTCCGCGCTGTTCGACGTTGACCGTGGGATCGACCTGCCGCGCGCCCTCACACGTGCTCGCGCGGCGCATGCCGACCGGCCGTCGATCGACGGTGACGACGTGCTCGCGTGGGCGCTCGAACGGAACGGCCGCTGCACAGACGCTCTGCACTACTCGAAGCGTGCGCTTCGTCTGGGCACGATCGATGCGAGCAAGTTCTTTCACCGCGGAATGATCGAGCGCTGCCTCGGCAACCATGCGGAAGCGAAGCGCTGGTTCAGGCGCGCACTCACGGTGAACGCCCACTTCTCCCTTGTCTGGGCGCCCGTTGCCCGGAGGTACGCGTCGTGAAGCGGCTGGCGATCGTGTGCGCAGCGGCCGCCGCGCTGGCAGTGCCGGTCGCGGCACAGGCACATCCCCTCGGGAACTTCACGGTGAATCGTTTCAGCCGGATCGAAGTCGTGGGGCCACGTGTTTACGTGCACTACGTCCTCGATCTCGCCGAGATCCCGACGTTCCAGGCGGGTGACGTCGGCGCGAAGACATACGCACGTCGCATCGCGCGCGGCGCTCGGCTCACGGTGGACGGACACCGCGCGGCGCTCGTGCCGGTGGAGACGTCGCTCGCGCATCCGGCCGGAGCAGCCGGTCTGCGCACTACCCGGTTCGAGGTCGTCTTGAAAGGGCCTGCCCTCCGGCATACGAGCAGCGTGGCTTATCGCGACGCGAACTACGCGGACCGGATCGGCTGGAAGGAGATCGTCGTCGGCGACGCGCCGAGCAGGAGCCATGAGCTGCGCGCGTATCCACGCGACCTGCTCTCGAGCCCGCTCGACGTCACGACTGTCCGGACGCGCCTTGTCCCGGGGACTGTCCCTGGGACACGTCCGGACGTGACTGCGGGCGTGGCCGCGCAGGCGCCCGACCGGGTTGCGGATTCGGGCTTCGCCGCGCTCGTCAACCGCGAGCAGCTCGGGTTCTGGGTCGTCCTTGCCTCGCTCGGCGCTGCCCTATTCTGGGGGATGGCGCACGCGCTCTCGCCGGGACACGGCAAGGCGATCGTCACGGCGTACCTGGTCGGACAGCGCGGAACACCGCGGCACGCAGCCCTGCTCGGCGTGATCGTGACGGCGACGCACACGGCCGGCGTCTTTGCGCTCGGCCTCGTGACGCTGCTGCTCTCTCGCTTCATCGTCCCGGACGACCTCTATCCGTGGCTGAACCTCGTCTCCGGCGTGCTGGTCGTCGCAATCGGCATCTCGGTCCTACGTGCACGCTGGCGACACCGGCGGCGCCACCCGGACCATCACCATCACCACGATCACCACCACGACCTGAGCCGCGGCTCGCTCGTGGCGGTCGGTATCTCCGGCGGGCTGTTGCCGTGCCCGTCTGCACTCGTCGTCCTGCTCGCGGCGATCTCACTCCACCGCGTCGCCTTCGGGATGGTGCTCGTGGTCGCGTTCAGCCTCGGCCTCGCGCTGACGATCACCGGGATCGGCCTCGTCGCGGTGCTCGGCCGCCGCCTCTTCCGCCGGCTCAGCTTCGAGGGCCGGCTCGTTTCGCTTCTCCCCGCCGCGAGCGCACTCGTGATCCTCGCCGCGGGCATTGCCATGACCGTGCATGCTCTCCCGAAAGTGAGGTAACCGATGTTCGGGCTCGACGACAGAATCGCCGCCTTCTCCGACGGCACGACGACCCTGATCGTCGTCCTCGTCGCAGTGCTGCTCGGCCTCCGCCACGCGAGCGACCCCGACCACCTTGCCGCTGTCTCGACGCTTGTCGCCTCCGGCAAGGAACGCGCCGCACGCACTGCCGGCCGGCTCGGGCTCGCGTGGGGGCTCGGCCATGCGACGACGCTCTTCGGGTTCGGTCTGCCAGTCGTTCTGTATAGCGCCTATTTGCCGGAGCCCGTGCAGAGCTGGGCCGAGACGAGCGTCGGCTTCGTGATCGTGCTGCTCGCCGTCCTCCTGCTGAGCCGCTGGCACCGCGGCGCGTTCCGGCACGGACAGGGCCATACGCGCCGCCGCGCCAGAACGAGTGTGCAGGCTTACGGCATCGGGCTCGTGCACGGCATGGGCGGCACCGCGGGGGTCGGTCTCCTGCTGCTCGCGACGATTCACAGCCGTCCGCTCGCCGTCCTCGCGCTCGGGCTCTTCGCCGCGTTCACAGCGCTGTCGATGGCCGCCCTCTCGACGGGCTGGGGCGCCGCTCTCGGGGCGGCTCCCGTCCAGCGCTCGTTCAACTGGATCGCCCCGGCGATCGGGATCACGAGCCTGGCGTTCGGCGTCTGGTACGCACTCGGCGCCCAAGGCGTCGTGCCCTACGTTCTCTAGTGCGATACGTTCCGCGGACGTGGCAAGCGTCGCGCCCTACGGATCCTGGACCTCGCCGTTCTCCCTCGACCTCGTCGCAGACGCGGGAGGCGTGGCCTTCGGCTATCCGGACATCTCGGAAGACGGCGTCTACTGGACGGAGACGCGGCCGCTCGAGAACGGAAGGACGGCGCTCGTCTTCCAGCCTCACGGCGGCGAACCGGTCGACGTCGTGCCGCCGGACTTCAATGTGCGCTCGCGCGTCCACGAGTACGGCGGCGGTGCGTGGTTTCGCGACGGGACCGTCGTCTTCTGCTCCAGCTTCGACGACAGCCGCGTCTACCGCATAGACAGCGCCGGCGCCGGGCCGGCGCCGATCACGCCGGAGCCGACCGAGCCGAACGCGCTCCGCTACGCCGACGGGCGTGTGTTCGCGGACGGCCGGCTGATCGTCTGCGTCCGCGAGTCACACGGCGGCGGTGAGCCGGTGAACGAGCTCGTCGTGCTCCCTGCGGACGGCTCCGCGGAGCCGAAGGTGATTGCGTCGGGTCGGGACTTCTATGCCGCGCCGCGGCCGAGCCCCGATGGGACGAAGCTCGCATGGCTGGCCTGGGATCACCCGTACATGCCTTTCGAGGGCACCGAGCTCTGGGTCGCCGACGTCTCCGGCGACGGCGAGCTGTCGAACAGCCGCCGTGTCGCAGGCTCCGAGACAGAATCGATCTTCCAGCCGGAATGGAACAGCGAGGGGATTCTGCATTTCGCCTCCGACCGAACGGGCTGGTCGAACCTCTATCGCGAGCGCGACAGCGGCGTGGAGGCGTTGACGAGCGAGGAGGCGGACCTCGGATTCCCGCAGTGGGTGTTCGACCTCTCGCGGTACGGCTTCTTGGCGGACGGTCGCATCGCAGCCGTCTTCACGCGACGCGCGGTCGACGACCTCGAGCTGCTCGATCCCGCCACGGGACGGCTGGAGCGTGTCGATCTCTCGTACGCCAGCATCTATCCGCTGAAAGGCGACGGCAGCATCGTCGTGTTCGCGGCCGCCTCGCCGACCGAGGCGCCGGCGCTCGTCATGTTCGATGTCGGGTCCGGGGAGCAGAAGGTGCTCCGGCGATCGACGGACGTCGAGCTCGACGAGCGCTACCTGTCGATCGCAGAGCCGATCGAGTTCGAGGGCACGGACGGGCTTCCGTCCTACGGGTTCTACTACCCGCCGACGAATCCCGACTTCACGGGCCCCGACGGGGAGCTGCCGCCGCTCGTTGTCTCCGTGCACGGCGGTCCGACGGCGAGTGTCTCGAGCTCCCTCGACCTCGACATCCAGTTCTACACGAGTCGCGGCATCGCCCTCGTCGATCTCAACTACGGCGGCAGCACCGG
>JBKPMS010000083.1:0-18670 GCA_046732275.1 Actinomycetota bacterium
GGCTTAGCCGGCGTTCGCCGAGACCACTCTCCGATAGCGCATCCGTTCGATCCCGCGGAAAGGCATCATGGCCAGCCGAAGGCGGGCCGGCCTTTCTGCGGGTATGCCGGGGGCGGGACTCGAACCCGCACGCCCCATCAAGGGGACACCCGATTTTAAGTCGGGCGCGTATCACCAGTTTCGCCACCCCGGCGGCCCCCAGAATAGCCCCCGGTCGACTGGCCTAGACTCCGAGCGTGGCTGAGGTCGAGGAGCTGTCCGCCGAGCAGGGGCGGCTCGAATGGGACACGCCGCTGTTTCGCACTGCGCTCGCGCAGTTCGAGCAGGCGATGCCGTACGCGGAGGTCAACGAGTCGATCGCCGAGCGGCTGCGCTACCCGGAGCGCGCCATTGTCGTCGCGGTCCCGATCAGGCGGGACGAGGGCCCCGTCGGCGTTTTCCCGGCATACCGCGTCCAGCACTCGAGCGTGCTCGGCCCCACCAAGGGCGGCATCCGCTACGACCCGCACGTCACCCTCGGAGAGTGCACGGCGCTCGCCATGTGGATGACGTGGAAGTGCGCGCTCCTGCGGCTGCCGTACGGCGGCGCCAAGGGCGGTGTGCGCTGTAACCCGCGCGCGCTGTCGACGACGGAGCTGCAGCGACTGACTCGCCGCTACACGAGCGAGCTGATGGGCATCATCGGCCCGCAGGAAGACATCCCCGCCCCGGACATGGCGACGAACGAGCAGACGATGGCGTGGATGATGGACACCTACTCGATGCAGGTCGGCCATGCCGTGCCGGAGATCGTCACGGGGAAGCCTGTATCGCTCGGAGGCTCCCTCTTCCGCCACGAGGCGACGGGCGCCGGCGTCGTGATGGTCATCGAGCGCGCGTGCCGGCGACTCGGCTGGAACCTGGCGGAGCAACGCTGCGTCGTCCAGGGCTTCGGCAACGTCGGCGGGATCGCGGCGCAAGAGCTCGCCGCCAGGGGTGCGGCGATCCTCGCCGTGTCGGACATCTCCGGCGGCGTCTATTCGCAGCAGGGGCTCGACCTCGACGACGTCCGGGCGTGGGTAGCGGATCACGGCACCCTCGAGGGGTATCCGCATGCGCAGCACGTGACGAACGCGGAGCTGCTCGAATTGCCATGCGACATCCTCGCGCTCGCTGCGCTCGAGGATCAGCTCACTGCGGAGAACGCACACCGCGTCGACACGAAGCTCATCGCCGAGGGGGCTAACGGCCCGACCTCCATCGAGGCTGACGCGATCTTCGCCGAACGCGGAATCCCGATCCTGCCGGACGTCCTCACCAACGCGGGCGGCGTGACCGTGTCCTACTTCGAGTGGGTGCAGGATCTGGGCCGGCTCTTCTGGACGCGCAACGAGATCCGCGCCCGCCTCGCCGACAAGCTCGGCGATGCGTTCGACCGCGTCTGGGAGCTCGCGGAGGAGAAGGACATCTCGCTACGGCAGGCGGCGCTCGTTGCCGGCATCAACGAAGTCGCGGGCGCGCTGAAGGCCCGGGGCATTTATCCGTGAGCCGCGTTCGTGACGCAATGGTTCCGGAACCGGGAGCGCTCGACGCTTCGGCGACCGCGCAGGAGGCCGGCAAGCGGCTGTCGGATCCGGCTGTCCGCGCCGTCCTCGTCTGCGACAACGGCGGCAAGCTCGTCGGGGTGATCACGCGCAAGACGCTCGTCCGCGAGGTGGTCGCGGCGGGAAGCGATCCGCGCGCGACAGAGCTCGGCCGCATCGCAGAGCCGCCGCTCGTCACGCTCGACGCTTCGATGGATCTCGACGAGGCCTTCCACGTGCTCGAGGAGCAGGACTTCGAGCGCGTGCCGGTCGTGGAGGACGGCCGGCTTGTCGGGATCCTGTCGCGGACGATCGTCCGTCGCCGCCTCGCGGAGGACGAGCCGCCTCCGGATCCCGAGAGCCCGTAGCCGGGGTCAGCAGCAGGTGTACGCGCCTGGCGGTGCCGGGCGTTCTTCTGCCGCGGGCAGCTCGGCCGCGGCCAGGGCCGCGCCGTCCAGGATGTCGCGTTCGCTGATCTCGAGCGCATTGAGATCAAAGAAGACGAGTGCCTGCTGCGTGATGACGGCGCCCGCGACGATGACCGGCGCCCGGTCAGGATCGAGCGGGCGGATCGTCTTTCGCTCTGCGACGGGCACCCCGGCGAGGCATCGCAGCTGCTGCTCCAGCGCTTCCGCCGTGAGGCGCGACCCGTGGACTCGCTCGCGGTCGTACTCCTGCAGGCCGAGAGCGAGTGCGGCGAGGCTCGTGATCGTCCCGGCAACCCCGACCGCGGAGCGCACGGCCGTTCGTATCTCGTCGGGGACGCGTTCGGCGAGCAACGCACGCACCGCAGCGGCGCACTCTTCGAGCTCGTCGCCGGTCGGTGGATCCGAATGGAGGAACCGTTCCGTGAGCCGGACCGAGCCGATGTCGAGGCTGTCGTGCCAGCGAACGCCTTCCGGCCCGCCGACAACGGGCTCCGTCGAACCGCCGCCGACGTCTACGACGACCGTGCCGGCGCCGAGCTGACGCTCGGTGGTGACGCCGCGGAACGTCATCAATGCCTCGTCGTGCCCCGACAGCAGTCGGGTCGCAAATCCGTAGCTCCATTCCACCTCGCCCAGGAACGCCTCGCCGTTCTCGGCGTCGCGAACGGCGCTGGTCGCGATCGCCAGCGTACGCTCCGCGCCGAGGGACTCCGCGGTGCGACGGAAGTCGGTGAGGACGTTTCGCACGCGTGTGACGGGCAGCGGCAGGAGGCGATGACGGTCGTCGACGCCTTCGCCTAGCCGCGTTACTTTCGTAGCACGCACGACGTCGTCCACGTGACCGTTGTCGACGTCGGCGACGAGAAGGCGGGTCGAGTTCGTCCCGAGGTCGCCGGCGGCAACGCGAGTCATGCAATCGACTCTAGTCGCGGCGTCCCAGCGCGTCGCCGACGCGAGCCGGGCGAGCTATACTGCCCGTCGCGACGCGGGGTGGAGCAGTCAGGTAGCTCGCCGGGCTCATAACCCGGAGGTCGCAGGTTCAAATCCTGCCCCCGCTATTCGAACGGCCGCCTCGAGCGGCCGTTTGCATGTGATGGGCCGCTTCCGCCGCGTGGTAGGAGGCGGCCGGTCGCACGCGGTTGTATAGCGTCCGCCGCGTGACGGAGGACGAGCGCGCCGACACAAAGCCCGACCACGAGCCGCCGCGCGGCGCCGCTTCCACGGGGACGTGGAACGACATCTCGTACACGGCGACCGCGAAGTGGCTCGTCCTCCGGAAGAAGGAGAAGCCGTCGGCGGAGATCTTCTCCGTCGCGTACGTCGCCGAGAGCAGCGATCTCGGCCGGCCGGTGACGTTCGTGTTCAACGGCGGTCCGGGAGCGTCGTCCGCGTACCTGCACGTCGGCGCCGTCGGGCCCCAGCGCGTCGACTTTCCGGCGGACGGGACGCTGCCGGCGATGCCGCCACGCCTCGTCCAGAACGACGAGTCTTGGCTGGCGTTCTCGGATGTCGTCTTCGTCGACCCCGTCGGGACGGGCTTCAGCAGGATCATCGAGAAGGACCCCAAGAAGAAGGACGACGAGAAGAAGGAAGCGGGTGCCGAGCCGGCAGGCGTCGGGGAGGAGCCGGACCCCAACGAGTACTTCGGCTACAAGCGCGATCTCGAGTCGCTGTCAGAGTTCATCGGCCGCTGGCTCTCGAGCAACCGCCGCTGGGGGTCGCCCGTCTTCATCGCGGGCGAGAGCTACGGCGGCTACCGCGTCGGCCGGCTCGTGCGAATCCTCCAGGAAGCGGCGGGGATCGGGTTGAACGGCGCGATCCTCATATCGCCGGCGCTCGAGTTCGGGAGGCTCGCGTCAGGCGACTACGACGTATTGCAATGGGTCGATCGGCTGCCGACGATGGCAGGCGCGGCCGCCCACCACGGCCGCTCGGGCGGCTTCGACGGCGACACGCCGCTGGACGACGTGCGGCGTGAGGCCGAGGCGTTCGCGACGCGCGACTACACAGAGTTCCTGACGCGCGGGGCGTCGATGCCGGCTGCCGAACGCGAGCGCGTTCTGTCGCGGGTGGCGGAGTTAATCGGGCTTCCCGTCGAGCTGATCACCCGTGCCGAGGGGCGCATTCCGATCAACGTGTTCGCCCGTGAGCTCCTCCGTGACGAGCGGAAGGTGCTCGGGCTCTACGACGCAACGATTACCGCGACTGACCCGTTTCCGGACCGCGAGCCGTTCGGCGGCCCGGATCCGACCCTCGCCGGCATCGCTCCGGCGTACACGATGGCGATCAACCGACAACTGCGCTCGGAGATCGGTGTCGAGACGGACCGCGAGTACATGCTGCTGAGCTACGAGGTCAACCAGGAGTGGAAGGACGACGACAAGCGCCATTTCTTCGTCCCTCCGGTGGGCGCGACCGACGACTTTCGCTACGGCATGGCGCTCAACCCGCATGTGAAGGCGTTTATCGCGCACGGGCAGTTCGACCTCGTCACGCCGTACTACGCGAGCGACCGCTTGCGCAACCTGATGCGGCTCGAGCCGGCGATCGCCGACCGAGTCACCGTGCGCCACTTCGGCGGCGGGCACATGTTCTACGCGTGGGAGGAGAGCCGGCGGGCTTTCACGGCCGCGATCTCCGAGTTCTTCGCCGACGCGACACACACGGCCGCATGACCTTCGCATGGCGGCGGGACGACCGGTGTCAGACTCGACCCGAGCTCGCAGCGTCCTCGACGAGGCGGCACATGAGCTCGACGGCGTCGTCGTTCGTAAGCCCCTGCTCATCCCTCAGCGAGCGCCACGTCGGAAATGCCAGGGCGTGGCCGATCGCGGCGCGGACGTACTGCCCGCGCCGGCCCCGCAGGCCGCGGCCCGCTGCCAGGCCGTCCTGAATCGAGCTGAGGTAGCCGTGGAAGTCGCGGAGCCGGCGCTCGACCGCCGGCACGAGCGGCTCGTCGCGTAGCAGGCTCACGTACATCGCCTCGGTTCTGCCGTAGAACGCGTACAGCTCGCGGAGGGCCGTGCGCAACCGCTCGGCATGGTCCTCGATGCGCGACCACGACCGGGGATCGGGCGGCGGGTTCGCCGCACGCCAGTGCGACGAGCAGGCCGCGAACAATGTGTCCTCGTCCGGGAAGTGGCGGTAGACCGTCGAGCGGCGGACGCCCGCACGGTCGGCGATCGCGCTGATCGACGTGTGCGCCGGACCGACCTCTTCGTGCAGGGCGACGGCGCTCTCGGTGATCCGCTGCCTGGTCTGCACCTCGAGCTCGGCGCGGCGCTTCATTCGGTAGTGACGCTTTTGATCGGACATGTGTGTCCAATGATATTGACAGACGCAGCCGGTCGTCGTATATTCGCGCGACACTACTGTTCGACGAAAGGAATTCACCATGGAGACTGCAGCCACAAGCGTCAAGGTCGTCGGCCCGGAGAACGGGCTCGAGGGGTTCCTCGGGAGCATCGGCGTCCGCTTCATGATCGACGGGAGCGAGGCGAGCGAGCGTTTCTCGCTCGTCGAGCATCCGATGTCCCCGCGCGCGCTCGCCGCGCCGGTCCACCGCCACACGCGTGAAGACGAGTACAGCTACGTGCTCGAGGGCCGGATGGGCGCTCTGCTCGGCGACGAGGTCGTCGAGGCCGCGCCGGGCGACCTCGTGTTCAAGCCGCGGAACCAGTGGCACACCTTCTGGAACGCGGGCGACGAGCCGTGCCGCATCCTCGAGATCATCTCGCCGGCCGGGTTCGAGCGCTTCTTCCAGGAGCTCTCCGACATGGGCGGTGTGCTCGCGGCGTCGCCCGAGGCGGTCGCCGAGCTCAGCGAGCGGTACGGCCTCGAGATGCGGCCGGAGACGGTCCCGGGCCTGCTCGAGCGCTTCGGGCTGGAGCTGGGCCACCCTCTCCCCGGCGGTTGGAGGCCGTAGTCTCGGCCTGCTAGTCGACCTCCTCGCCGTAGGTGCCCTTGGGGCTGACGGCGAGCTGCAATACGCGTGCGCTCCCGAATCGTTCGGCGAGCGATGATCGACACTCCGGGGCGGCGTCCGGTCTGGCCCAGACGACAATGGATGGGCCGGACCCTGAGAGCGTCGCCCCGAGCGCTCCAGACGGCAGATCACCCCGGATCTCACCGAGCAACGGCGAGCGATACGGCTCGTGCAGGCGGTCGGCCAGCGCAGCGGCGAACAGCTCGGAAGAGCTTGTTGCGATCGACGCGCCGAGCAATGCGCTGCGTGCGACGCTGAACGTCGCATCGACGTGAGGGATCCGCTCGGGCAGAGCGCTCCGCGACTCGGCTGTCTTGACCCGTGCGTCCGGGACGACGACGACCGGTGTTGCCGGGATGTCGTCGGCGAGGCGCGCTATGCGGCCGTCCCAGGTGAGGCAGACGCCGCCGGCGAGTGCCGCAGCGAGGTTGTCTGGATGTCCCTCGAGGTGCACGCCTGCAGCCAGCAGCCGCTCGGGCTCGGGATCGACTCCCGACGCGATCGCTCCGGCAACGAGACCAAGTGCGACGACGGACGCGCTCGATCCGAGGCCGCTCTCGCGCGGGACGTCGCCGCTCAACGTGAACTCGCGTCCTTCGAGCGATGCGAAGCAGGCGAACGCACGCACGACGAGGTCTTCCTTCGGTGCCTCACTATCACCTTCGGTGACGCGCAGCTCATTCCATAGATCCAAGGCGGCGCCGGCGCAGTCGAAACCGGCGCCGATGTTCGCCGTGGTGGCGGGTGCCCAGGCGTGGATCACGCCACGCCTGCGATCTCGTCGGGATCCGCGTCGACGACGTGCGGAGGCGGCGTGAGCTGCGCCACCGTCTCCGGATCCTTGAGCCCGTGTCCCGTGATGACGCAGACCACGCGAGTTCCTCGAGAGAGGTCGGCGAGAGAAAGAGCCGCGAGCGTCGCCGCCGACGCGGGCTCGCAGAACACGCCCTCGTCCTGTGCAAGTGCGCGCCACGCGTCGAGAAGGGCGTCTTCCTCGACCGAGATGACGGCGCCGCCGCACGCGTCGAGCGCCTCAGCAACCTCGGCCGCATGCACGGGATCGGCGATCCTGATCGCCGATGCAACCGTCTGTGAGCGCACGCTCGACTCCGCTGCGAGGATGCGAGGAACGCCGAGGCCGAGCTCGCTGAAGCCCTTGATGTACGCCTTCGTGTTTCCCCCGCCGCCGTAGGGAAGCACCAGCACGTCAGGTGGTGCACCGAGGTCCTCGACGATCTCGAAAGCCGCCGTCTTCTGCCCCTCGATCCGATCGGGGTTCAGGGAGTTGACGAGCACGTGCGTGCCGCGTCGCGCGAGCTCACGTGCGGCAGAAAGGATCTCGTCGAAGGAACCGCGAACCTCGACGACACGAGCACCTGCCGCCCGTGCCTGCGCGAGCTTTCCCATCGCCACGGCCCCGGCAGGCTGCAGGATGAGACATCGCAGTCCCGCGCGGGCCGCGTAGGCGGCGGCAGAGGCGGCCGTGTTGCCCGTGGAGGCGCACACGACGGCCTCGACGCCTTCTTCGAGAGCCTTCGAGACGGCGATCGTCATACCGCGGTCCTTGAACGAACCGGTCGGGTTTGCGCCCTCCCACTTCAGCCAGATGTCCACTCCGAGTCGCTCCGAGAGGCGAGGAGCTGTCAACAGAGGCGTCGAGCCCTCGCCGAGCGACACGATCGGGGTCGAGGGCGTGAGCGGCAGCCGCTCTCGAAAACGCTCCGCGAGCGCGACGGCCACTAGAACGGTGTCAACGAGCGGCGGAGGCGAATTCGTCGAGCGGGCTGGCGTGCTTCGGCTGATAGAGGCCGATCGTGCCCGCGCCGCCCGGCACCGTCAGTGAGGTGACCAGGCCGAAGCCCTCGTCGCTGATCGGCCCGTCGAGCTCCACGCCCTTCGCCTTCAGCTCGTCGACGGTCTGCTCGAGGTCATGGCACATCAGGAAGAGCTCGTGCTGCCCGGCCCGGCCGCTCGAGCCCTGGGCCGGGTGGATTCCGAGCTCGGCAGGCGGAAGCGCGAAGATCAACCAGCCGTCGCCGTTGTCGACGAACGGGAAGCCGAGAACGTCGCGGAAAAAGGTGCGGGCGGCGATCGCGTCGTCGGCGAAGACGAGCGCATGAACCCCCGCGATCAGCGGCGGCATCATCCCCCGTCGCTCACCCGCTTCAGCTCGGCCGCTGCCGCGGCTTGCTGCGCCAGAGCCGTGAGAGCAAGAACGTCGGCACAAGCCAGACCACGAGGAAGCCGACGAAGACCGAGGCCGAGGCGCCGTGCATCAGCAGCGTCAGCCCGAGGACGAAAAGGAGCACGAGGCTGAACAGGACGTAGACGCCCGTCAAGAGGACGAGGAGCGCGCCGCGCACCGCCTTCTGGACGACCAACCGCCCCTGCGCCGCGAGCTCACCGGTATCGAGCACCACCGGTAGGCCGCCGAAGAAACCTTGGGGGAGACCCGACAACGCCCGCGCCAGCTCTTCCGTCGACCGCGCGGACAGAGCTCTCGCAGTTCGGCTCGAGAACTCGTCCAGCGTCAGGCGACCGCGAGCGTAGTGCTCGCGCAGCGTCACCGCCGCACGCTCGCGGTCACGATCGCCTGCGAACATCGTCCCATCGTACCGCCGACTCTCGGAAGGAAGACCAGAGGGGGCCGGCACCTAGCTCCGAAGAGAAGCGGACGCGTCTGAGCCTGGCCGGCCAAGATCGGTAGCCCAAGCGCCGAAATTAGGAAGCCTTGCCGATGTTCATCGGCGCTCGTCCTCCTACGTTGCAGCGTGTGGACGAGACGTATCGCATGCTGGGCCGGGAGCACGAGCTCGATCTCGAACGTGAAGCCGGGAGGCGCGGTCTAGCGGCAACGGCACGTCAGCACCGGCGTTCCAAGGCACACGTCGAACCGAAGCGACGACAGTGGGCGCAGCGCCCGACGTGGGTCTGGCGTGTGCCTCATCGGCTCGCCGCACTGCGTCGCTGAGGTGCGCGGACGGAGATGGCGCGATATCTGGTCGAGCGGACGTTCCCGGGCGGTCTGCAGGTTTCCGCCGGCGTCAGCGGCTCGGAGCAGTGTCTGGCGATCGTCGATCGAAACTCCGACGACGGCGTCACGTGGCTCCATTCGTACGTCAGCGACGACGGTGCGAAGACGTTCTGCGTCTACGACGGCCCGAGCCCCGAGGCGATTCGAAAGACGGCGAAGCGCAACGGCCTTCCCGTGGACCGGATCACGCAGGTTCGCGTCTTGGATCCGTACTTCTACCTAGAAGTCTCGAAAGGGGAAACGACATGAGACGTTCATCGACGCGCGGACAGCGTGCCGCGCTTGCATTGTCGATCGCGGCCGCCACAACGGCAGTTGCACTTACCGCGATCTCGCTAGCGTCGGCCCGGAGCGAAAAGCCCTCCGACGCCGCGAGCGCAACAGTGACGTCGAGCCTCGCGAGCCGCCTCGCGCTCGCGCGCCTGGCGACGGCGAAGTACGCCACGAATCTCGGGCGGGCGAAGGCGGACGGCTACGGGATCATCACGCGGATGATCCCGAGCATGGGCTGGCACTACATGAATCCGAAGGTGACGGGCTTCGATGTCCGGAAGCCGGCTATCCTCGTTTACCTACGCCGTGGCGGGCTTTGGCAGCTCGGCGCCTTGGAATGGGTCTTTCCGAAGATGCCGGCGAAGGCGCCGATACAGGGGGCGCGCTACGGTGTGTTCGGAGCTGCGTGCCATTACGTGGACGGCACGGTCGTCTTCGCCGACGCCGAGAGCAAGTGCGCTCAGACGAGCCCTGAGACCGGAGCGAAGTTCAACTTCTGGCATCCGCCGCTCGTCACGCTGCACATCTGGCTCTGGTATCCGAACCCGTCCGGCCTGTATTCCGGCACCAATCCGCTCGTGACGCCGTTCGACAGAGGGTGAGGGTGTGTCATTGCGGCGCTAGGTCGTACGGGAACCGCGTGAGCCGCTCGCAGCCGCTTTCGGTGACGAGGAAGAGGTCCTCGAACGTGACGCCGCCGATCCGTCGGTCCCACAGGCCGGGCTCGATCGCGACGACGTCGCCCACGACCAGCGGGTCGTCGCCGCCGAGGCCAAGGGGCGGAGCTTCGTGGACCTCGAGGCCGACGCCGTGTCCGAGCGAGTGCTGAAAGCCGTCGACGTTTTCGTCCAGCCGTGCCGTCCGCTGCGTCGCATAGCCGGCCGACTCGAAGAGGTCGCAGGCGGCGTCGAACAGTTCGCGTCCGGTGATGCCGGGGCGAACGGCCGCCTGCGCCTCCGCGAGCACCCGGCGGACGAGCTCCGCCTGGTCGGCGATTACCTCGCCGTCTCGCGGGGCGGGATCGCCGACGACGAACGTGCGGGCCATGTCGGGCCAGCAGCCGCTCGCCTCGTCCCGCGGCCAGATGTCGATCTGGATCGGAAGCCCCGCGGGAAGCGCTCCGCTGCCCGGCTCGTGGCCGTTGCCCTGCCAGAGCGAGGCGACGATGACGTCCGGCGGGCATGCGGCGCCGTGCGCCGAACATGCTGCGCGGAGAGTGGCACGGACGTCCTCGGCCAGGAGCGGGCTCCCATCCAGGTCGAGGCCCGCGTCCGCGGGAACGGCACGAGCGAGCAGCTCACGAGCTGCGGCCATCGCTCCTTCGGCGGCGCGTTGCGCTGCGCGAATGCCGTCGAGCTCGGCCGGGGTCTTCGCCCGGCGTCGTAGCTCGACGGCAGCGTCGTCCACACTCAGGACGACACCGTCGCTTCGCAAGCGGTCGGCAAGACCGAGCGGAAAATCGCCGGGCACGATCGCCTCGTCGATACCGATTTGCCGCACGCCCCGAGCCTCAGCCTCCCGTCCGGCGTCGGCAAACGACATCCCGCCGTCGACGAGCTCCCTGAACCCGAGCTCGAAGTAGTCGAGCACCTCGGCATCGGGCAGCACGTGCTTCACCCGGTCGCGCTCGAGGTGAGTTGTCAGGACGTACCGTCGTCCATCGACCTCGGCAAAGAGGACGGGATCGACGATCGCGATAGCGATCTCGTGGCGGAGGGCGGCCGACCCCTCCGTGGAGCCGAAGAGCAGCAGCCCCCGCATCGCGTCAGCGTAGTAGACCGACCGATGAGTCTCGGGCCCGGATACGGTCTAATCGGCAAAGACTCCGACGGAGGTGAAAGGAATGCCGAAAACCGTGCTCCTCGTGGGCACCCGCAAGGGGTGTTTCTTGCTTCAGAGCGACGAGGCCCGGCGCGACTGGGAGTTGCGCGGGCCGTTCTGCGAGGCCTGGCCGATCTACCACGCCGTGCTCGATCCTGCGAGCGGCGCGATCTACGCCGCCGCCGCGAGCGAATGGCACGGCTCCACGGTCTGGCGCAGCCCCGACCTCGGCGAGACGTGGACGCAGTCGAGCGAGGGCCTCGCGTACGACGGCGACGGCGAGCGCAAGCTGTCGAAGGTCTCTACGCTGGCGGTGACGCCCGGGCGCGTCCTCGTCGGTGTCGAGGCGCCGGGGATCTTCGAGAGCCGCGACGACGGCGCCACCTGGTCGCTCCTGACGACGCTCGCGGGCCAACCGGGCAGCGAGGCGTGGGACGATCCGCAGAACCAACCCCCGGGCCATCTCGGCGTGTCCGCGATCATGCCGGACACCGACGACGCGTCCCGGTTCTGGGCGATCGTGCAAGGGGTCGGGATCTTCGAGACGACGGACGACGGGGAGTCCTGGACGCCGCGGAACCGCGGCCTTCGCGCCGACTGGCCGCGCGAGCACGAAGAGGTCGGCTTCTGCGTCCACAAGCTGACCCGTTCGCCGGCGGACGGCAGCCGCATGTTCCAGCAGAACCACGTCGGCATGCACCGCAGCGACGACACCGCGGGGACCTGGACGGAGATCACCGAAGGGCTTCCGACCGAGTTCGGCTTCGCGGCCGCGGCGCATCCGCACGATCGCGACACCTTCTATGTGATCCCGCTCGACCCAGGTCACGGACGCTGCATGCCGGACGGCCACGCCGCGGTTTGGCAGACGCGCGACGCGGGCTCGAGCTGGCGGCGCCTCGAACGCGGCCTGCCGCAGGAGGACGCGTACGTCGGCGTCCTTCGCGAAGCCATGGCGATCGACTCGTACGACGTCCCGGGGCTCTACTTCGGCACGAGCACCGGCCAGGTGTTCGCGAGCGCGGACGAGGGGGAGAGCTGGAGCGAGATCGCGAGCTACCTGCCCGGCATCAGCTCGGTCGAGGTCGCGACAGTGGAGTAGCGATGGCTGAGCTGCACCTTCCGTCGACCTTGCCGCCGCTCTTTCCCGGCCTGCCTCGCCGGCTTGACCTGGACGCGGTGACGGTCGGGGATGCCCTGGCGCAGCTGGACGAGCGCTGGCCCGGCCTGCACGACCGGCTCTGCGAGCCGGGCCCGGCGCTGCGACCGCACATCCACGTTTATGTCGACAGCGAGCGGGCCGAGCTCGTCACGGAGCTCGACGACCGTTCCCGGGTGGACGTGATCGCCGCGATCAGCGGCGGCTGACGGCGCAGTAGTCCGAGCCGGCAACTAGACGGCGTCCTCCTGCCGCCGGCACTTGGCCGCCGTCGGCCCAGCGTAAGATCATTGACGAATGGCCACCGCGCCAAGCGCATCGGTGCGTGAGCCTGCGGCCGTCGCCCGAACGGGCGAAATGGCGCTGTGGCGTGGGGCGGTCGTCGCCAGCATCCTTGCCTGCGTGGCGTACGTGCCGGTCGCGGCCACCACTGTCGTCGGCCGGAACGTCCTCTACAACACGGCCGAGCTCGGCGCAATCATTGCGATCCTCGTCGGCGTCCGTCTCTATCGTCCGAGCGGCGCACGCGCGTGGCTCCTGGTTGCCGGCGGCCTGTTCTCGTTCTGGATCGGCGACTTCATCTGGGCGTGGTACGAGATCGGCGGCCGGGACCCGTACCCCTCGCCCGCGGACATCTTCTACCTCGCGGGGTATCCGCTGATCGCAGGCGCTCTTGTCGTGGCGACCAAGCGGCGGATGCCGATCATCGACCCACGAGCGCCGATCGATGCGGCGATCGTCGCGGTCAGCGTGCTTCTGTTCCAGTGGTTCTACGTGATCGCCCCGACGTTGTCGGACTCCACCTTGTCGTCGAAGGAAACCGCCGTGACGATCACGTATCCGGTTGCAGACGTGATCGTCCTCGCGGTCGCCGTGCGCTTCGTGGTGAGCCGGGGCTGGAACGTCACGGCGCTCAGGCTCCTCGTGGTCGGGCTTGGTCTGACGCTGCTCGGCGACATGCTCTTCTCGATGGACGTCGGCGCCAGCCTGAACAGTCACGCCAACGCGGTCGACACGATGCTGCTGGCCGGCGTGCTGCTCATCGGCCTCGCCGGCCTCCATCCGTCGATGACCGCGTTCACCGCCGTGGCAAGCGAGCCCGACGAACGAGCACCTGTCGGTCGGCTGATCCTGATCGCAAGCGTCTGCCTTCTTCCGCCGGTCGTCTTGATCGTGCAGGCGATCCGAGGCAAGCCTCTTTATCTAGCAGCGACGTTCACAGCCATGGTGCTCTTGGCGGGGCTCGTAATCGCTCGCTTCACGTACATGACCACGCGGGCGAGCCGTGCCGCCGACCGCGATGCGGCTCTCAGCAGGTACTCGGCCGAACTGCTCCGCTCCAGCGGAACGGACGAGCTGCTCGCCGTCGCGAGCCGCGCGACTGTCGAGCTCGTAGGAGATGGGCAAGGCCGGCTCGTCCGAACGGATTCCGAGCAGGTGCCCGAGGAACACGCGATTACGGTGCCGGTCGAAGTCCTCGGCGGGGAGCCGGCCGTCTTGGTCGCCGACGCGAAACCGGCGCACGTCCCGCGAGTCCGCGATTCGCTCACCACGATCGCGGCCGGGCTCGCGCTCGCGCTCGAGCGGGAGCACCTCATCGACAACCTGCGCCACGCCGCAAACGCGTTGCGCCAGCAGAACGAACGGCTGCGCGAGCTCGACCGGATGAAGGATCAGTTCGTGGGCTCGGTCTCCCACGAGTTGAGGACGCCTCTGACTTCGATGATCGGGTACCTCGAGCTCGTCCTCGCCGGTGAAGCCGGGCCGGTGGAGGGCGACCAGCGGCGCTTCCTCGAGATCGTTAACCGCAACTGCGATCGTCTCAACCGGCTCGTGGACGACATCCTTTTCGTCGCGCGAGTCGACGCGGGTCGCCTCTCGCTCGAGCGCCAGTCGGTCGATCTCGGCACGCTCGCAGCGGAGTCGTTGGAGACCGCACGCGGAGCGGCCGCCGGCAAGCAGATCGACCTCCATTTCTCCGCTGACGAGACGTTACCGGAGGTGTGGGTCGACCCGATTCGCATGACGCAGCTTTTCGACAACCTGCTCTCGAACGCGGTCAAGTTCACTCCTGCAAACGGCTCCGTCTCCGTGACGATCGGTCGACGGGGCGACATGGCACACGTCGAGATCCGCGACAGCGGCGTCGGCATTCCCGAACAGGAGCTTGGGAGCCTCTTCGACCGTTTTTTCCGTGCGTCGACCTCCACGGTCGCCCCGGGAACCGGCCTCGGTCTCTCCATCGTCAAGTCGATTGCCGAAGCACACGGAGGAACGATCTCGGTGGAAAGCGAAGAGCACGTCGAGACGGCTTTCCTCATCGACGTCCCGTTGGAGGCCAACGTCCCGCTTCACCCCGATCCCGAGGAGGCGACCGCGTGACGGACGACGCGCCCAGCCGAGACCGGCCGGTCGTCCTGGCCGCAGACGACGACGAGGACATCCTCGAGCTCGTGGCCTTTCGACTCGAGCGGTCGGGCTACACCGTGCTCCAGGCCCGTGATGGCGAGCAGGCTCTCGAGCTCGCGCGGAGGGAGAAGCCGGATCTTGCGGTTCTCGACGTGATGATGCCGAAGCTGGACGGCTTCGAATTGACGCGTCGGCTTCGCGAAGACGAGACGACGAGCCGGATGCCGATCATCCTGCTGACTGCCCGAGCGCAGGACTCTGACCTCGACCGCGGGTTCCACTCAGGGGCGGATGACTACATCCGCAAGCCGTTCAGCCCTCAGGAGCTCAGCACCCGTGTTCAGGCGATCCTCGGTCGCCGCTGAGCAGATGGTCCACTGGCTCCTCATCATCGGTCTCGCTTTCGTCGTAGCGGCGCTGTTGCTGCTGGTGATGCTCGTTATTCGCCGAACGGTTCTTGCCCGACGCGACCGGCGGTACGCGGAAGCCGAGCGGCGTGTCCGGCCGCTGGCGATCGCGCTCGTCGAGGGCCAGCACAGCGAGCGCCCAACCTTGAGCTCGGCAGACCAGGCCGTGCTCGCGGAGGTGCTCCGACGCTACTCGCGCAAGCTCACTGGCGGGGCCGACGCAAGAGTTGCGGCCTATTTCGCCGGCACGCCGGCGGTCCGCACGGCTGTGCACGAGCTGCGCGCAAGGCGGATGTGGCGCCGCGCGGCGGCGGCGTATCGCCTGGGAGACATGGCCAACCCGGAGGTGGCGCCGGAGTTGTTGCGGGCGCTTGACGACGGCAGGCGTCCGGTGCGCGCGGCCGCTGCGCGAAGTCTCGGCCGCCTCGGAATCGTCGACGCGGCTCTTCCCCTTGTCGAGGCGCTCGTCTCGGGGCGAGTGCCGAACGGCGTCGCCGGACAGGCGCTCGTCGAGCTAGGTCCAGCAGCGGTGCCGGAGCTTCGGCGGATCGCAGCACACCCGGAACCGCAGGTACGGGCAGCAGCCGTCACCCTGATCGGGCTCGTCGGCGGTTCTCGCGACGCACAGCTCGCCGTTCACGGGCTCGAGGATTCGTCGGCCGACGTGCGACGGGCCGCCGCCGAAACGCTCGGTCGCATCGGAGGGCCGACAGCCGAGCGGCCTTTGCGCTCCGCGCTCGACGACAGGATCCACTTCGTCCGTGCCGCCGCCGCCACCGCGCTCGGCACGCTCCGCTCCGCTTCTGCGGTGCCTCAGCTGCTCGACATGGCGCGGACCGATCGATTTCGTCCCGCGCGTGCTGCGGCGGAGGCGCTCGCGCGGATCGCGCCGCACGAGCTCGCCGCCGCTGCCGCCGCGCCGGGTGCGGGCCCTCACCTCCACGAAGCCGCGGACCTGAAGGCCCTGTGAGCGCGTTCCACACGATCGTCGAGGTCGTCTCGTGGATCGCGTTCTTCTACTTCGTGGCCCTGAGCGTGGCCTACTTGATCTTCACGCTCATCGCGTGGAAAACGCTGGCGGCCCACCGCCGCGCCCGCACGTACTTCCCACTCGATGAGATCTACTACTCGCCGTTCACGCCGCCTGTCTCGGTGCTCCTGCCGGCATACAACGAGGAGGCAGGAATCGTCTCTTCGGTCACGTCGCTGCTCGACCTGCGGTATCCGCGACACGAGGTGATCGTGATCAACGACGGCTCGACGGACGGCACGCTTCGCCGGCTCCGCGAGGCCTTCGGTCTCGTTCCGGCGCGCATCGCGATGCGCACCCAGATCGCGACTTCGCCGATCCGGGCTGCGTACGTGTGTCGCAGTCACCCCAATCTCTTGGTCCTCGACAAGGAGAACGGCGGCAAGTCCGACGCGCTCAACGCCGGGGTCAACGCCGCCTCGCACGCTTACCTCTGCGCCATCGACGCAGACGCCGTTCTCGAGGAGGTGTCACTCCTCCGCATCATCGAGCCGTTCGTCGACGACCCTCAGCTCGTCGCGGCTGCAGGCGGCATCGTCCGGGTCGCGAACGGATGCGTCATCGAGGCGGGAAGGCTGGTCGAGTTCCGGCTACCGCGAGGCAGCATCGCCCGCTTCCAGGTGCTCGAGTACTTCCGTGCCTTCCTGATCGGCCGGATCGCGTTCGACAGCATCAACGGCGTGCTCATCATCTCAGGCGCGTTCGGGCTCTTCCAGCGCGAGATCGTGGAGACCGTGGGCGGCTACGCGCGTGACACGGTCGGCGAGGACGTCGATCTCGTGGTTCGGCTCCACCGGTATCTGCGCGACCGCGGCGAGGAGTACCGCATCAGGTTCGTGCCCGATCCCGTGTGCTGGTCGGAGGCGCCGGAAGACGTCGCAACGCTCGGACGTCAGCGTCGTCGCTGGCAGCGCGGCCTGGGGGAGACGCTGTGGCGCCACCGCAGCCGGATCGCGAATCCTCGTGCGGGCGCGTTCGGCCTCGTGACGTTGCCTTACTTCTTGTTGTTCGAGTTCCTCGGCGCGATCGTCGAGTTGCTGGGCATCCCGATCGTCGTCGCCGCCTGGTTCCTCGGCGTTCTGTCGGTGTGGTTCTTTCTCACCTTCCTAGCGGTTTCCGTCCTCCTGTCGGTGCTGATCTCCATCGCCGCCATCTTGCTGGAGGAGTACGCGGTTCAACGTCACAAGCGCCCCGGAGATGTCGCCCGCCTCGTCCTCTATGCCCTCCTGGAGAACTTCGGCTACCGGCAGATGACGGCGTTCTTCCGCTGCCGCGGTGTGGTCGACCTCGTCCGCGGGCGCCACGAGTGGGGCGAGATGCACAGAAGAGGGCTCGAGCGTGCACCCGAGGTGCCGCTTCCGCAGGAGCGCGCGTCCGCGTAGGAAGCTGGGCCGTTGGGCGCAAGCTCAAGGCTGAGGCCGCGGGTGACGTCGTCGTCGCCGACGCCGTCGGCCTGGCGTAGAGTCGTCGGCTCGTCGTCGGGAAGGAGATCATGAGCGTCGAACAACTCGAGGGTCGTTGCGCGTGCGGTGCGGTTCGGTACCGGCTTGCCTCGGATCCGCTGTTCGTCCACTGCTGTCACTGTCTGAACTGTCAGCGCCAGACAGGAAGCGCCTTCGTCATCAACCTGCTGATCGAGGCCGATCGTGTGGAGTTGCTGGCCGGTGACCCGCAGCCGGTCGACGTGCCGCGCGACGACGGCAGCAACCAGCGAATCTTTCGATGTCCCGACTGCCAGGTCGCGGTCTTCAGCGAGTACGGTCGCCCAGAGGTGCGGTTCGTTCGCGCAGGAACGCTTGACGAGCCCTCAACGGTCACACCCGACGTTCACATTTTCACGAAGTCCAAGGTGCCGTGGGTCACGCTGCCGGAGTCGGCACCGGCGTTCGGGGTCTACTACGACAGCAAGACCCTCTGGCCGGCCGCCAGCCTCGAGCGGCTACAGGCGGTGTTCGCGCCGGCTCGTACGTAGGCGGCGGCGCCCGCCCAGGATCTCGCGCGCGGCATTGAGGCCGGGCGTGCCCATCACGCCGCCGCCGGGGTGGGCAGCGGCGCCGCACAAGTACAGGCCTTCGAGCGGCGTCCGGTAGCGGGCGTAGCCGGGCACTGGACGGAACGCGAACAGCTGATTCGGGGTCATCGCGCCCTGAAAGATGTTGCCACCCGTGAGGTTGAAAACGCGCTCGAGGTCGGGAGGCGCGAGCACCTGGCGCGCGATGACCGAGCGCCTGAAGTTGGGCGCGTAGTCGTCCAGTACGTCGAAGCAACGGTCGGCGAACGCCTCGCGCTCGTCGTCCCACGAGCCGCCGCGAAGCTCGTACGGCGCGTACTGCACGAACATCGACATCAAGTGGCGACCGGGCGGCGCGACCGTTGCGTCCACCACCGACGGGATCGTGCATTCCAGCACCGGTGCCGCGGATGGGCGGCCGTACTTGGCGTCGTCGTACGCGCGCTCGATGTAGTCCTGGTCCGGACAGATGTGGATCGTCCCGCGATGCTGGGGCCCGGCCTCGCTTCCCGGCAGTGCGCGGAAGTCCGGCAGCTCGCCCAGAGCCACGT
>JBKPMS010000084.1:0-13232 GCA_046732275.1 Actinomycetota bacterium
CTGTCGCCATAGTTGCCTCCGTCGAGTAGCCCGATTGGTGCCGCTCCCGTTCCGCGTTTCACGAGGCGTGAAACCGGCTACTGGGCTGTGCACAAGCTCGAAAGGGGTTGACCATGGGATTGCTCTGGGTCTTGGTCGTGCTGCTGATTCTGTTCGCGTTGATCGGCGGCGTCACCGTGAGCGGCTGGCTCTTCGTGATCCTCCTGATCGCGCTGATCCTGTTGCTCGTCGGATACGTCTAAGCCGTACTTCCTCATTCGGCGGCCGGCCGACGCCGGCCGCCGAAGCGATGCGGCTCAGCCCGTAGCGAAGCGCCCGCGCGAGAGCACTGCAAACGGAAGCGGGCCAGGGCGCCGAGCTCGCGTAGCCGACGTCGCTGCCGGCTCGCGCTCGCGCTGAATCTCGCGTACGAGCTCCCGTTCGCGCTTGCGTCGCTCGTGCCGCGTCGGCTCCGGCCCCTCCCACCGGTACATGCCTTCAGGACGGAATCCTCGGGGGCGGTCTTCCGTGGACCGTGGACTGCAGCAGGCCGCCGCCGCACGCTTCGCTAGGGTCGCGCGGAATGCACGTGCCGCCCACGACGACCGGGCTGCAGGAGCGCAAGCGGCTGCGTTCCCTGTCCCTCACCGACGTTGCTCGGCGCGCAGACGTTCGCATGGCCGTGGTCTGGCTCGCGCTGGGGGCCGGCCTCGCCGTCCTGACCACTCGTGTCGTCGACTGGTACATCATGACCGACGAGCTCCTGTACGAGCGGCTCGCGATCAGCGTCACGCAGCACCATTCGCCTCTGCCGCAGGTCCATGGCGAGCTGATCGGGAACGTCAACCAGCTCTACCCGCTGCTCCTCGCGCCGCTGTTCGACGGCGTGCTCGTGCCTTCGGGGCTGCACGACGCACATGTCTTGAACGCGCTCGTCATGAGCTCGGCGGGCGTCCCGGCGTTTCTCCTCGCCCGCCGCGTGACGCAAAGTGTGCGATTGTCGTATGTCGTCGCCGCCCTGACGATGTGCGTGCCTTGGATCGTCCTCTCCTCGTTCCTCATGACGGAGGTCGTCGCGTATCCCGCATTCCTGTGGGCGATCTTCCTGGTGCAGCGGGCGGCCGTCTCGCCGCGGCCGCGGAACGACATCGGTTTGCTCGTTGCGCTCGGGGTGGCGATCTTCGCGCGGACGCAGTTCGCGGTCCTGTTCGTCGTCGTCCCCCTGGCGCTCTACGTGCACCAGCTCGCGTTCACGGAAACCCGCTCCCGGCCCCGGCGCGTACGTGACGCGGCGCGCGGGCTCGTGTCGGCGCATCGGGTTCTCGCGGCGGTCTACGCCCTCCTGGCCGTCGTCGCGATCGTTCTCTTGATCGCCGGCCGGCTCTCGAGCGTGCTCGGGACCTACTCCGTTACGGCCGAGGGCAACCTGGTCCCGGGCGGCACCGGCCGCTCACTCCTCGAACACTTTGCGCTGCTCGGCTTGGGACTGGGGATCATGCCGTTCATACTCGGAATCGCGTGGCTGCTCACGGCGATCTTCGGGGCCCGCGTTCGGGAACGGCACGCCTTCGCATCGATCGCTGTCGTGTCGATCGTGGCGTTCCTCCTCGAGGTGACGTCGTACGACCTCCGGTTCGGGCAGGGCAGGCTGCACGACCGTTACCTCTTCTACGTCGGCCCGCTCGTGCTGGTGGCCTTCGCCGCAATGCTGCAGGAGGAACGGTGGCGGCGTTGGTCGCTCTTCGTTTCGGGCGGCTTGCTCGCCCTGTCGTTCTCGTACGTGCCGATCGCGCGCTACGACAAGCTCAACGTCGACTCGCCGATCACCGCGCTGAACCGCACCCTGCTCCACCTCGGCGGTTCGCTCAACGGCGCGCGTGCGCTGCTCGCCTTCGCCACGCTCGTCGCGGTCGGGCTGCTCCTGCTCGGCCCAGCACTCTTGCGGCGGCGGCACCTCACCGTCGTGCTGGTCGTGGTCGCCTTCCTCGCGATCCCGGCGCAGACGGCCCTCGCCTTCACGCGACTCCTCACGGTTGACGGCACGAGCGGCCGGCCGATCACTGTCGACCAGAGCGTCGTCTTCGACTGGATCGACCGTGCCCTAGGACCGAACGCGAAGGTGACGATGGTGCCGTACCCCTTCATGTACGGCGACTACTGGGAAAACGTCGCCTACTGGTGGAACGTCGAGTTCTGGAACGCATCCGTGCAGCGCGCCGCGGTCTACGACGGCGCGTTCACCGGAACGCCGGAGACCTTCCCGACGACCGACCTGAGCTTCGACCGCATGACCGGTCGCGCGAACGCTTCGCCGAGCGATTACACCGCTCAGGCGGTCGCGGAGAGTCGGTTTCGACTCGCAGGGAAGCAACTGGACGACCTCCGTGGGGTCGTGCTGATCCAGAACGAGAAGCCGTGGCGGACAGAGTGGCTCACGCTCGATCTGTACCGGGACGGCTGGACGGTTCCGAAGGTCGCCGGCAAGATCAGGGTCTTCGCCGAGCCCGGCCAGACCGACAGGCTGAGGCGCTTCCTCACGATCTCGGTTCGCGGGCCGGACGGCGTTCCTGCTCGAAGCTTCCGCGTCACGTCGAACGCGAGCAACTGGCAGGCCCGGGCGGACGCGGCCGGAACGAGCAACCAGATCTCGGTGTGCGTGCCGCCCTACGCGTACGCGGACGTCGAGATCAGTTCGCCCCGCTACTCGCCGATCTACGGCGACCCGAAGAGCGAGCCGAGCTTCGGCAGCTACGCCCGGTCGGGCGGCGTCCTCGTCACGGGCGTCTCGCTCGCGGACGAGACGGTGCCCTGCTGATGAGGACGAGCGGCCACGCGGATAATTCCCGCGCGGCCGCCCGTCCGGGTTAGTCCTGCTTTTGACCGGCTGAGATCTCGCCGCGCCACGCGCCGGTTTCGGCGCCGCGGCCTTCGACCAGGTCCTTGAAGCGCTCGAGGTCTCCGCGTATGCGGCGCTGGTCGAGTCCGGCGGCCGAGCCGATCGCCTCGAACGGGTCCGCCTGATAGCTCATCGAGAGGCGGATCATCGTCGCCGAGTCTCCCTGGGGCTCGAAGGTGACCGTCCCCCGCGTCTTCTTCCCGTCCTCGCTGATCCAACTGATCTGTCGATCGGGATGCTGCTCGAGGATCTTCGCGTCCCACTCGCTCTGCTTGCCGGCGACGGTCACGACCCAGTGCAGGCGCGTGTCGTCGAGTTGCCGCACGTCGTCGACGCCTTCCATGAAGAGCGGGAAGTCCTCGAACTGCGTCCACTGGTTGTACGCGGTCGAGACCGGGACTCCGACCTCGATCGACTCGTCGATCGTCCTCGGAGTGCTCGGAACGCTCGGAACGCCGCCGAAGCCGGTCTCCGAGCTCGATCTCGACATGCGCTTGCGCACAGGCACCGCCACCGCTGCGACGGCGCCGGTGGCGCCGACGACGATGAGCGTGTTGCGGAGCTTGTGACTCTGCTTCCGCTCGACGCGGCCCCAGGCCTTCTCGAGATTCTTCGTCATTTGGCGAACCTCGCGGCGCAACCGCTCGTCGGAGGCGATACGCGCGGCTGCGGCGAGGAAGCCGATGCGACGGGCGGCGCGGCGTCGTGCGGTGACGCCGTGACCGACGGCCTGAAGCAGCTCGCGGCGGAACTTGGCGTCCTTGGCCAGGGCGGCTGCGAGGTCGGTCGCGCTGCCGGCCTGATCCTTCAGCTTCTCCGTTCTGGTCTTTCTGAACATGAGGGATTCCTCCTCGGTTTCGAGGTCCTCTACCTGTACCCAGATCGCACGGATCAAACGCCGCCGCAGCGGCCGGAGATACTTGACGACGGTGATCCTGGAGCCGGCCTTCGAGACAATGGAGCGAGAGCCGCTTCGCGCCTTGCAGCTCGAGCGGCTGCGCGCCCTCCTTGGACGGCTAAAGGAACGGGTACCGCTCTATCGCGAGCGTCTTGCGGGCATCGAGCCGGCGCAGATCGCATCGCTCGACGACCTCCGCCGGCTGCCGTTCACGCGGAAGGACGACCTTCGGGAGACCTATCCGTTCGGCCTGCTCGCAGTGCCGCGTGAGGAGCTCGTCCGGATCCATGCGTCGTCGGGGACGACGGGGAAGCTGACCGTCGTCGCCTACACGGCCGGCGACGTCGACCTCTTCGCGAGGGTGAACGCCCGCTCGTTGGCGATGGCCGGCGCGGAGCCGGGGATGATCCTGCACAACGCGTACGGCTACGGCCTCTTCACCGGCGGCCTCGGCCTCCACTACGGTGGCGAGCTGCTCGGCCTTGCCGTCGTCCCGGTCTCGGGCGGACTGACCGAGCGTCAGCTGATGCTGATCAGCGACCTGCAGCCTGACGTGATCGCCTGCACGCCGAGCTACGCGTTGACGCTTGCGCAGGCCTTTCGGGAGCGCGGCATCGCGCCGGGCGAGATCAGCCTCCGCCTGGCCGTTCTCGGAGCGGAGCCGTGGACCGAAGCGATGCGGCGCGAGATCGACGCCGGCCTCGGAGTCCGGGCGACGAACATCTTCGGCCTGTCGGAGGTGATCGGCCCGGGCGTTTCCTGCGAGTGCGTCGAGGCGCGCGCGGGCTCGCACGTGAACGAAGACCACTTCCTGCCGGAGGTCGTCGATCCCGATACGGGTGAGCCGCTTCCCGACGGCGAGGAGGGCGTGCTCGTCTTCACGACACTGACGAAGGAGGCCCTACCGCTCGTGCGCTACTGGACGGGAGACGTCAGCCGGCTCGACTCCGAGCCATGCGTGTGCGGACGGACGCTGACGCGGATGGATCGGATCAAGGGCCGCGCGGACGACATGCTGATTATCCGCGGCGTCAACCTCTATCCGACGCAGGTAGAGGCGGCGCTGCTCGAATTGCCGGAGCTGACGCCGAACTATCGGATCGTCGTGAGCCGCGAGCGAACGCTCGACGAGGCGGACGTCGAGGTCGAGGTCAGCGAGGCGTTTCTGCGCGAGGCTGGATCCGAGAGCCTCGCGGAAGAGCATGACCACGTGCGCGCGTTGCGGGCTCGGGCGGAACGGCGGCTACAGGAGGGCATCGGCTGCACGGTTGCCGTCCGGTTGAAAGCGCCGGGAACAGTGCCGCGCTCCGAGGGCGGCAAGCTCCAGCGCGTCGTCGACCGGCGATCGCTTGGCTAACTCGTTAGTCGCGATCCTCGGAGATGCTGGCGACGGAGGCGCCTGAGACGTGCACGAGATCCGTCGGCGCGAGTCGCAGTGACTCGTCGTGCGAACCGGCCTCGATCACGACCGACTCACGGTCGGCGAGCTGCAGATCCACAACGACGGGATCGCGGCGAGAGCCTCCGACGGGCGGCACGGCGCCCAGCTCGAACTCGGGGTAGTCGCGTCGCAGGTCGTCCTCGCTCGCGAGATGAACGGTGTGCCGCCCGCCGCCACCACCCTGGATCGCCCTGACCTTGCCCAGGTCGAGCCGAGCCGATGCCGGTAATACCGCGCGCACGTAACCGTCCGCGGTCTTGACGACGAGCGTCTTCGCAACGTCGTCCGGTGAGACGCCGAGCGCCTCGGCTTCCGCCAGCGCACTCTCGGTGTGCGCGTGGGGGAGGAGCTCGTACTTCACGCCCGCGTCGTCGAGCACGCTCGTGAGGTCTGATGTAGCCACGTCCGAACCTCCTTCCGCCCTGATGATGGCAGAAGGCCGGCGTCGCTACCGCGCGGCCGGCAGTGCGGCGGCGAGCAGCCGTTCGAGCTGCGCGTGCACGTGCCTTCCGGACCTGTCCCAGGGACAGTCCCCTGGACGAGGCCCGGGGACAGTCCCTCGGACGTGGCCCGGGGACAGTCCCTCGGACACGTCGTTGCTAGCGGTCGTCGTAGACGCGGATCTCGCCGCTGTAGCACGCGACCCATACACGCCTTGTCGTTTGCTCGTAGGTGATTCCGATGGGATGGACGCACGCGCTGACCGTCTCCACCGGAGTCATGTCGGACGTCCGCAGCTTGGTGATCGTGCCGCTCTCGTAGTTCACGACATAGAGCGATCGACCGTCCGCGGCAAGCGCCAGGCTGCGCGGTGCGCTTCCGGTCGCGACCTTCGACAGGACCTTCCCCGTCGTGAGGTCCACCTTCGCGACGCGTCCCTCCGCGTTGAGCGACACGAACAGGTAGCGGCCCGAGGGATGGATCACGATCGCGCGCGGGCCGGCCCCGACCGGAATGCCCAGCGTTGACCACGTGCGCAGGTTGATCCGCACGAGCTCTCCGCCCCCCATCACGGCGACGTACGTGGCTCGGCCCTTCGGGGCGACCGCGATCCCGCGCGGATAGGGGCCGATGGGGATCTGCTTCACCACGCGGCCGAAGCGCGTCGAGATGACGCTGAGATCCCAGCTGCACCAGTTCGAGACGAGGACGAATCTGTTGTCGGGCGTGATCGCGACGACCTTCGGCACGGCACCGACGCGATAGGCACGGTCGACGGCCATCGAGGTCATGTCGACGCGGTAGACGAAGCTCTGGTCGTAGCCGGACGAGGGCGTGCAGTCGTCGTTCCCTTCTGGTCCGAAGCCGGGGCCGTACATCGAGTAGTTCGAGACGTAGCCGTAGCGGCCGTCGGGTGAGAACGCAGCCTCGACCGGCGCGCCGCGCACGAGGCCCGTGAATTGCGGGTAGCCGAGGTGCGCCAGCTGCACGGCGTCGGGGATCGTCTTCAAGAGCCTCAGCGTCCGCGCGTCGTAGACGGTCACCGTGTGGCGATACATCATGTTCTGGGCCGTGACATAGCCGGAACCGGACGCGGCGACCGACTTGGGCGAGATGTCGCCGGTGAGCACCCCGCGGAGGCTGAGGCGTGCGCGATCCGACGGCGGCGTCCGAGTCGCGGGCCTAGTACGGCGCGCCTGCGTGGCGCGGCGGGCAGCCGCCGAACGGGGCGCTGTTGCCGGCGCGGCCGCCCGCGGCCCGTCCGGCTCCTGCGGTGAGCCGGAGCTGAGCGCCGTCACGACCAGCGCGATCGCGACGGCAAAGCCGAGCGTCATGGCGAGCCCGGCAGCCCGCCTCGTGTCGAGCCTGATCACCAGGAGTGTTTCGGCGCCGAGCCGGCACTACCTTGGCGCACGTAACGCGGCGAAACCTCTCCGTTTGCGACGCGTTGGTTTCAGACAGCCGGGGTCTGACCCTCACCCTGGGCCGTTTCGGACAGGAAAAACGTGTCGACTTTGTGAACGGTTTTCCACCGACTGAAGACGACGTGGATGATCGGATTTCGAGATTCGCCTTGACGTGACGGCAGCCGCGAATGCACACTCAGTACTCGTACCGTCGCAAGGAAGGAGGTCAGTGTTGCGTAACCGCATTCCGTTCATGGCGAACTGGCCTCTCGGCACCCGCGCACATAGCTGCGCGTAGGTCCGTAGGTCTCATCGCCACGCCGGGCCCGCGGGCTGCGTAGCTGCGTCCGGGGCAGCACCCGCCACCGCGCGCCCGGCACGTCGTGCGCTCGCCTGCGAGCGCGAACCAACGAAAGGAGTCCGAAGTTGTCTGACCCGTCTCTCAATTGCGACTGGTCATTCAGCACGACAGTCAGGAGGCGTCGTGTACGCGTATCACCAATACAGCTACGAGGTCCGTGATCGCCGAGAACGGCGTGAGCGGGAGGCTCAGGCCGAACGGCTGCTGAGGCAGCTGCGGGCGCACCGTCGTCGCCGGCGGGCCCAGCTGCACTCCGTACTGGAGAAGCTGCTGGCCGTCCGAGAGCGAGCAGCCGCGCTGAGGTAGAGCCTCTAGCCGAAGACGGGCGAGCATCGCCCCCCGCGCGCCTGGAGATCGTGGGGAATCTCTAGGCGCGCTCCCTTAGAGTGCGCGCCGTGAGCTTCACCAGCTCCGCCGACGCGTACGACCGCTTCATGGGCCGCTACTCCGTGCGGCTCGCACCGTCGTTCGCGAACTTCGCGGGAGTTGGCCCAGGCCAAAGCGTGCTCGACGTCGGCTCCGGCCCGGGCGCCCTGACGACGGAGCTCGTTCAGCGCCTCGGTTCGACAGCCGTCGCGGCGGTCGATCCTTCCGAGCAGTTCGTCAGCGCGGCGCGCGAACGCCATCCGGGGGTCGATGTGCAGCGCGCCGCGGCCGAGGAACTGCCGTTCGGCGACGACGAGTTCGACGCAGCCCTGGCGCAGCTCGTCGTCCACTTCATGGGAGATCCCGCACGAGGGCTCGGCGAGATGGCGCGCGTGACGCGGCGGGGCGGCGTGGTCGCAGCGTGCGTCTGGGATCACGCCGGCGGGAAGACGCCGCTCGCGCCGTTCTGGGACGCGGCGCACGAGATCGACGACGGCGCGACGGACGAGTCGCAGATGGCCGGTGGGCGCGAGGGACACCTCGCCGAGCTGCTGACCGAGGTCGGCTTGCGCGACGTCGAGCAGGCCGCTCTGCAGGTGTCGCTCGAACACGCGACCTTCGAGGAGTGGTGGGAGCCGTTCGAGCTCGCAGTCGGCCCCGCCGGTGCGTACTTGAGGTCGCTCGACCCCGAACGCCGAGAAAAGCTGCGCGAGGTCTGCCGGGAACGCCTCGGCCCAGGGCCGTTCGACCTCGACGCGCGCGTCTGGGCTGCGCGCGGTTCCGCCTAGCGCCGGGCTCCGAGAACCGACCGCCAGCGCCCGCCGTACAAACGTGCAGTACCGTCGGGCGACGCGTATTCTCGCGTCCGAAAGACGGCTCAATTCAGTGCGGGGAGGAGGCGCTCAACCGTGTATCCCGCGAGTTTCGAGTATTTCGCGCCTGACACGCTCGACGAGGCGCTCGACATCCTCGGACGCTACGAAGAGGGCGAGGCGAAGGTGCTCGCCGGCGGCATGAGCCTCATCCCGGTGATGAAGCTCCGCTTCGCGGCGCCGCGGGCGCTGGTGGACATCAACAGGATCGGCGGGCTGGACAAGCTCGCCTACGCCGGCGGGCGGCTGACCATCGGGGCGCTCGTCCGCCACAAGACCTGTGAGAAGTCGGAGATCCTGAAGGGCGAGTACCGCGCGCTCGGCGACGCCGCGCCGCTGATCTCCGATCCGATCGTGCGGAACCTCGGGACGGTCGCAGGCTCGCTTGCGCACGCCGATCCCCAAGGCGACTGGGGCTCGGTGATGCTCGCGACACGGGCCGAGGTGGTCGTACGCTCGAACGGCAGCGAGCGGACGATCCCGATCGACGAGCTCTTCCTCGGGCCGTTCACGACGTCACTCCAGCCGAACGAGATCGTGACGGAAGTTCGGGTTCCCGATCCGGGTCAGCACGCGGCCGGGACGTACCTCAAGCTCGAGCGCAAGGTCGGCGATTTCGCGACGGTCGGTGTCGCAGTCCACGTCTCCAAGGCGGACGGAAAAGTCGGCCAGGCCGGCATAGCTCTGACAGGCGTCGGCCCGACGAATATCCGCGCGGAGGCGGCGGAGACGGCGCTCGTCGGCGCCGAGCTCACCGACGATGCGATCGACGAGGCGGCCCGGCTTGCGGCCGAGGCCGCGCAGCCGCGCTCCGATGTCCGTGGCAGCGAGGACTACAAACGGAATGCCGTTCGCGTCTTCACCGCGCGCGGGCTGCGCAAGGTCAGGGCGACCCTCAGTGGTGAGGCCAGCGCTGACGTCGACCAGAAACCCGATCAGGACAAGATTCCTCAGCCCGATCGCACGGACGTGCCCGTCGAGGCGGGGAAACCGGAGACGTTCTCAGGCGAGGAAACCGTCGAGGGAGTCATGGAAGAGATCGAGGAGAAGGAGCAATCGTGATCACCCAGACGAAGCCGACGACGCACGGGATCACCGTCACGGTCAACGGCGATGAGCGCTCGGTCGAGGTCGAGTCGCGGTTGCTGCTCGTCCACCTGTTGCGCGAGAAGCTCAACCTGACCGGGACGCACGTCGGTTGCGACACGACGAGCTGCGGCGCCTGCACCGTCCTCGTCGACGGCGTCCCGGTCAAGTCCTGCACGCACTTCGCCGTGCAGGTCGACGGCCGCCAGGTCAAGACTGTCGAAGGTCTAGCGAACGGCGCCGAGCTGCACCCGATCCAGGAAGGGTTCCGCGAGGAGCACGGCCTGCAGTGCGGGTTCTGCACGCCGGCGATGATGCTCGTCAGCTCCGCCTTGCTCGAGGAGACCCCGAACCCGACGGAGGAGGAGATCCGCTGGGCCCTCTCCGGGAACATCTGCCGCTGCACCGGCTACCAGAACATCGTCAAGTCGGTTCAGTGGGCCGCGAACAAGCTGAAGGAGACGTCATGACAGCCGTCGAGACCGAGCGGACCAGCCGCTGGCTGGGCGAGAGCGTCAAGCGCAAGGAGGACGCCCGCTTCATCGTCGGCCGCGGCAACTACATCGAGGACATCAAGCTCCCGAACATGCTCCACATGGCGATCCTCCGCAGTCCCTTCGCGCACGCCAAGATCAACTCGATCGACACGTCGCGCGCGAGCGAGTTCCCCGGCGTCGTCGTCGTGGTAACCGGAGACATCCTCGCGCAGCACAACCTCGCGTGGATGCCGACACTGTCCGGCGACACGCAGGCCGTGCTCGCCACGGACAAGGTGCGCATGCAGGGCCAGGAGGTCGCGTGCGTCATCGCGGAGGACGCGTACACCGCGCATGATGCGCTCGAGCTGATCGACGTGGACTACGACCCGCTTCCCGTCGTTACCACGCCGCAGGCCGCGCTCGAGACGACGGCACCGGTGATCCGCGACGACAAGGAGGACCAGCAGGACAACAGGATCTACCACTGGGAGGCGGGCGACGCCGAGGCGACGGAGAGGGCGTTCGCGGAAGCTGACAAGGTCGTTCGGCTCGTCACGCATTACCCCCGCTGCCATCCCGCCCCGCTCGAGTGCTGCGGCTGCGTCGCAGACGTCAACCCGGCGACGGGCAAGGCGACGATCTACATGACCTCGCAGGCTCCGCACGCGCATCGGACCGTATTCGCACTCGTCGCAGGACTGCCCGAGCAGAACATCCAGATCATCTCGCCGGACATCGGCGGCGGCTTCGGCAACAAGGTGCCGGTGTATCCGGGCTATGTCGTCGCGACGGCGGCGTCGCTCCTGCTCGGGCGTCCCCTGAAGTGGATCGAGGACCGAACCGGCAACCTCATCTCCACCGGCTTCGCGCGCGACTTCTACATGGACGGCGAGCTCGCGCTGAAGGAGGACGGCACGATGACCGGCCTCCGCGTGAAGATGCTCTCGGACCAGGGCTACGCCTACGCCGACGCGCAGCCGTCGAAGTTCAAGGCGGGCCTGTTCCACATCGTCACGGGCTCGTACGACATCCCTGTAGCGCACGTCGTCACCGAGGGTGCGTACACGAACAAGGCGCCGGGCGGGGTCGCGTACCGGTGCTCGTTCCGCGTCACCGAGGCGTCGTACTTCATCGAGCGGCTGGTGCAGAACGCGGCCTACGAGCTCGACGTCGACCCGGCCGAGCTTCGACGCAGGAACTTCATCCCGCCGGAGAAGTTCCCGTACACGTCCGCCACCGGGTTCGAGTACGACTCGGGCAATTACGAGCCCGCGCTCGACCAGGCGCTCGAGCGTGTCGGGTACAAGGAGCTGCGCGAGGAGCAGAAGCGGGCGCGCGCCGAAGGGCGCCTGCTCGGGATCGGCCTTGCGAGCTTCACCGAGGTCGTCGGCGCGGGGCCGAGCCGGCAGTACGACATCCTGGGAATCAAGATGTTCGACTCGGCCGAGCTGCGCATCCATCCGACGGGCAAGGCGATCCTGAAGCTCGGCGTCAAGTCGCAGGGCCAGGGCCACGAAACGACCTTCGCGCAGATCGTCGCGCACGAGCTCGGCATCCCGCCCGACCACGTCACGGTGCAGGAGGGCGACACGGACAACACGCCCTACGGGCTCGGCACGTACGCGTCGCGTTCGACGCCGACCGCGGGCGCGGCGACCTCGGTTGCGGCGCGAAAGGTCCGTGACAAGGCGAAGAAGCTGGCCGCGCACCTCCTCGAAGTGTCGGAAGACGACCTCGAGTGGACCGGCGACGGCTTCTCCGTCAGGGGCACACCTGAGCGGGTGAAGACGATCCAGGAGATCGCCTTCGCCGCCTACACCGACCATCCGGAAGGGATGGAGGCGGGGCTCGAGGCCACGAACTACTACGACCCGCCGAACATGACGTACCCGTTCGGCAGCTACGCCGTCGTCGTGGAGATCGACCGCGGCACCGGCCAGTGGGACGTGAAGAAGGTCGTCGCGGTCGACGACTGCGGCACGCGGATCAATCCGATGATCGTCGAGGGCCAGATCATGGGCGGGCTCACCGAGGGCTTCGGCATGGCCGCGATGGAGCTGATCACCTTCGACGAGGACGGCAACTGCATCGGCTCGAACTTCCTCGACTATCTCCTGCCCGGCTCGTGGGAGACGCCGCCGTTCGAGTTGGGCGAGACGGTGACGCCGTCGCCGCACCATCCGATCGGCGCGAAGGGCGTGGGGGAGTCCGCGACCGTCGGCTCGCCGGCGGCGTACGTGAACGCCGTTATCGACGCGCTTGCGCATGCCGGCGTCCGCAACATCGACATGCCGCTGACGCCCGACAGGGTGTGGGAGGCGTTGAACGGAGCGGGCCTGGCCGAGTGAACGTCCTCGTCGAAGCCGGCCGCCTCGCCGAGGAGGGGACGCCGTTTGCGCTCGCGACAGTCGTGGCCGTCGAGCGGCCGTCGTCGGCGCGCGCCGGCGACCGCGCCCTCGTCACAGCGGAGGGCGTGCTGCACGGTTGGGTGGGCGGCGCGTGCACGGAGCCGGAGGTCGTAAGACTGGCGCTGGAGGCGCTCGCGGACGGTGACGTCCGCCGCGAGCGCATCGAGAGCCGCTGCGCGTCGGAAGGGGCGGTCGACGTCCTGATCGAGCCGCAGCTTCCCGCGCCGCTGCTGGCGGTCATCGGCGATGCCCCCGCGGCGCGGAAGCTGCGCGAGCTCGCCGCCGTCCTCGGCTGGCGCACGACGACCGACCTGCGAGCGGCCGGTGCCGTCGTGATCGCCTCGATGGGCCACGGCGACGAGGAGACGCTCGAAGCGGTGCTCGCCTCGAATGCGGGTTACGTCGGGCTCGTCGCGAGCGCCAAGCGCGCAGCCGCGGTCACGGCGGAGCTGCGCGGGCGGGGCGTGGACGAGGAAGCGCTGGCGCGCATTCGCTCACCCGCCGGCCTCGACCTCGGCCCCTCTTCGCAGGACGAGATCGCCGTCGCGATCCTCGCCGAGCTCGTCGCGTGGCGGCACCTCGAGCCTCGCGGCCCAGGG
>JBKPMS010000085.1:0-5499 GCA_046732275.1 Actinomycetota bacterium
GCGACGAACATCGTGGCGCAGAAGTACTTCCGCGGCCGCATGACGTCGCCCGAGCGCGAGCGCAGCGTGAAGCAGATGATCGGCCGGGTCGTGGACACGATTTCCGCCTGGGGGCGCAAGGACGGCTACTTCGCAACCGACGAGGAAGCCGACACGTTCGAGGCCGAGCTGAAGGCGATCCTCGTGAACCAGCTCGCCGCCTTCAACTCGCCGGTCTGGTTCAACGTTGGGTTCGAGGAGCGCCCGCAATGTAGTGCGTGCTTCATCCTCTCTATCCAGGACTCGATGGACTCGATCCTCGACTGGATCCGGCGCGAGGGAATCATCTTCCGCGGGGGTTCGGGCTCCGGGGTGAACCTGTCGAAGCTCCGCTCGTCGAAGGAGCAGCTGTCCAAGGGCGGCTATGCGAGCGGCCCGGTCTCCTTCATGCGCGGCGCCGACGCATCCGCCGGGACGATCAAGTCAGGCGGTAAGACGCGGCGCGCGGCGAAGATGGTCGTGCTCGACGTCGACCACCCGGACATCGAGGAGTTCGTCTGGTGCAAGGCGCACGAGGAGCGCAAGGCGCGAGTCCTCGAGCAGGCCGGCTACGACATGTCCCTCGACTCGCCGGACTGGGCGTCGATCCAGTATCAGAACGCGAACAACTCCGTGCGCGTCACGGACGCGTTCATGGAGGCAGTCGAAGCCGATGCCGACTGGAATCTGACGGCGCGGACCGACGGCTCCGTCATTGAGACAGTGAAGGCGCGCGAGCTCATGAAGCAGATCGCCGAGGCCGCGTGGCAGTGCGCCGATCCAGGCGTCCAGTACGACACGACGATCAACAACTGGCACACCCTTCCGAACACGTCCCGAATCAACGCGTCCAATCCGTGCAGTGAGTACATGTCAATCGACGACAGTGCTTGCAACCTCGCGTCGTTGAACCTGATGAAATTCCGTCGCGAGGACGGCGAGCTCGACGTCGAGGCGCTCTCGCACGCCGTTGACGTGATGTTCCTCGCGCAGGAGATCCTCGTCGGCAACTCTTCGTATCCGACGCCGGAGATCGAGAAGACCGCAAAGGCGTACCGCCAGCTCGGTCTCGGCTACGCGAACCTCGGCGCGCTCCTGATGGCGCGCGGGCTGCCGTACGACTCGGAGGAAGGTCGCGCATACGCGGCCGCGATCACGGCGCTGATGACCGGCCGCGCGTACCGCAAGTCGGCGGAGATCGCGTCGCGGATGGGGCCCTTCGCCGGCTACAAGCCGAACGCCGCCGCGATGATCGGTGTGATGGCCCAGCACCGCGCGGCCGTCGGGAACATCCAGAGCGCAGAAGCAGTGCCGTCCGACCTACTCGGCGCGTGCCGCCAGGCGTGGGACGACGTGCTCAATTTCGGCGAGGTCTACGGCTACCGGAACGCGCAGGCGACGGTGCTCGCCCCGACCGGAACGATCAGCTTCATGATGGATTGCGACACCACGGGCATCGAGCCGGACTTCTCACTGGTGAAGTCCAAGAAGCTCGTCGGCGGCGGCGAGATCACAATCGTCAACAAGTCCGTCCCCATGGCGCTCGAGAAGCTCGGCTACGCGCCGTCCGAATCCGACGAGGTCGTGGCGTTCATCGACGAGCGCAACTCCGTCGTCGGCGCGCCGTATCTCAAGGCGGAGCACTACCCGGTCTTCGACTGTGCAGTCGGCGAGCGCGCGATCCAGTACACGGGCCACGTGAAGATGATGGGCGCGACGCAGCCGTTCATCAGTGGTGCAATCAGCAAGACCGTGAATCTCCCCGAGACCGCCACGGTCGGCGAGGTTGCCAAGCTCTTCGTCGACTCGTGGAAGCTCGGCGTGAAGGCGATCGCGATCTACCGCGACAACTGCAAGGTCGCCCAGCCGCTGTCCGGGAAGAAGGAAGCCGGAGCGCAGGAGACGCTGATCTCGGCATTGCCGCCGGCCCCGCTCACGCAGCGCCGCCGACTTCCCGACGATCGCACCGAGATCGGGCGCAAGTTCCGCGTCGGCGAGTACGAGGGCTACATCCACGTCGGACTGTTCGAGGACGGGACGCCCGGCGACATCTTCGTCGACATCGCCAAGGAGGGCACGACTCTCGCCGGCCTCATGAACAGCTTCATGATCTCGGTGTCGCTCGGTCTCCAGTACGGCGTGCCGCTCGAGGTGTACGTCTCGAAGTTCGCGCACATGCGCTTCGAGCCGAGCGGGATGACGAACGATCCGGACATTCGCGCCGCGAAGTCCATCGTCGACTACATCTTCCGCTGGATGGGGAAGAAGTTCCTGACCGTCGACCAGCAGGAAGAGATCGGCATCCTCTCGGCTGAGGTGCGCGCGCGCCTGGCGGAGGGCTTCCGCAACGGCGGCGATGCACCGGCAGCCGCGGCCGCGGCACCGGTGGAAGCCGCTCCGCCCGGCCAGACGGCGCTCTTCAACGCGTTCGAGGACGCGCAGGAGTGCGCCAAGTGCGGCGGGCGGATGGTGCGGACAGGCTCCTGCTACACCTGCAGGGACTGCGGGACCAACACCGGCTGCAGCTAGCTGGTTGCATCGGCCAATGGCCGACTCTTGAGGACCGGATGCCCGCGAGTTGCGCCGTCCTCCCGAGCCACACCACAACATGGGGTCGGGGCTGGCTGCGCTTGGGCGCGTGTAGCGGCTCGCTAGGAGCGTTTGCGGCTGATAACGAGGTCGACGCGGCCGCCGCTCCGCATCCGTGTTCCTGGTGCCGGCGCCTCCCACATCACGCGCCCTTCTGGCGCCTGGTAGGGCTGATGGCTGACCCGGCCCGCTCGACAGTGAGTCCGGGTGAGCTTTCGTTTCGCTGCAGCAAGCTGCAGCCCCCTGACGTTCGGCACGGTGCAAATCTCAACCCGTTCGCCGCTCCGGTTCCTGAAGACGGACACCGTGCTCGAGCCGAAGTTGGCGGCAAGGACATCGAGCTTGCTGTCGTTATTCACGTCGCCGATCGCGACTGCGACAGGGTAATTCCCACGCCCATAATCGCGCCTGTCGCGAAAACGGCCGTCGCCAGTGTTGCTGAGGACAGAAATGGTGCCGGGCGTTCGCGCAGTTCCGACTACGAGCTCCGGTCTGCTGTCGCCGTTCAGGTCACCAATCGCGACCGCCTTCGCCGGTCTTGGCACTCGATAGTTGCGCATCGACCAGGCCCTGCCATCGCTGCGGTTTAGGAACACGCCGACGACGATCGGGGTCGCGATCACGACGTCCGGCCTGCTATCACCATTGAGGTCCGCGACCGCAAGCGACACGGAACCCTCTTCGGTTCGATGGTCAACTTTGCGCCGCAGAGTCCCGTCGCCGTTGTTCAGAAGCACGGAGAAATTGGCCCAGTTCGCGGTGACCACGTCGGGATCGCCATCGCCGTTCAGATCAGCGATCGCAGTAGCCACGGTCGCAAACCCGGCTGCGTAGTCCCGCTTCGTCTCGAAGCTGCCGTCACCCCGATTCATGAGCACCGATACCGTCGACGAACCGTTCGCAATGGCGAGATCGGCCTTCCCGTCGCCGTCTAGATCACCGATCGCTATTGAGCGCGGATCGGCCCCGGCACCATAATCAACTGGCGCACGGAACTTACCGTCGCCGTTATTCAAGAAAACGGAGACCTTGTCGGGCTGGCCGAGGTTCGCGACCGCCACGTCCGGCTCCCCGTCTCCATCGAGGTCACCGAGCGCACACGACCGTGGCAAACCGCCGGTACGGTAGTCACGCCTGCGGCTAAAGCGATCGCCGCTATTCGTGAGCACGGAAATAGTCCGTTGGCCTTGGTTCGCGGTCACAAGGTCTGGCTTGCCGTCGACGTTCAGGTCTTCGAGCGCGATCCAGCGAGGCTCGGCCCCTGTCGCGAACGTCTTCGAGAGGATAACGAGGGGCGTCGAGGCCGCAGCCAGCGCCGCGACCCCGAACATAAGCGCCGCAGCGATACACACGAGCGGCACCGCTCCGCGGCGCGCGCGAAATGCCGCCGACCGACATGAGGATGCGCGCTCCATCTGCCCGCTCGCAGTAGGGATTTACTCCGCGTTCCAACTGCTGTCAAACCCGGAAGCCTCCGCGGAGCCTGCTTTGCAGCTTCGTGGGCGATTGAAAACCGGTCGGGCAACAGCTAACCCCTTCCGGGCCGCGCGAGGAAAATCGCCCCGGCCGTCACCGCGGCGAACGCCAGAATCCGCAACGCGCCGTAAGCCCCGGACGGCACCGGTTCGTCCAGCACGAACGTTCCCGCGGCGATCGGCACCGCATTGGTGAGCAGCGTCGCCAGGCCTGCAACCGTCAGCGCGCCGCCACGCTGGTAGCCGAGCTGGAGGAGCCACGTGCCGAGCGCGTAGCCGACGATCAGCGGGATGACGAAGATGACCCGCGCCCCGCCCTCCGTCGCGACCTTCGTGCTGACGTCCCCGAACGCGAAGAACAGCCCGCCGGCGACTCCCTCGGCGACGGCAACGCCGAGCACTCTGCGGCCGAGCGCGACCACGAGAACCGCCGCCGCGGCCGTTGCGCCCAGCCACAGAACGATCAGGTACAGCGAGCCTTCCCCTCCCTCGGTGCTGCCCCCGACGAGCGAGACGCCGAGCGCGACCAGGCCCAGCACCGACAGCACCACGCCGATCCGTTCGCGCGCGCTGAGCGGGCGTCCGCCGAGGCGCGCAGACAGGTAAGCGAGCACCCCGATACCTCCTGCGGCCACGCTCTGCACGAGCGCGAGCGACGCCAGTGCCAACGCCGCGACGTACAGCAGGAACCCGGCCGACTCCATCGCGAACCCAAGTAGCCAGCTGCGATCCGACAGCAGCGTCCGTGCCGAGTGGAGCGGTCGGCGGACAGACAGGATCGGCAGCGCGGCCGCGGCGTCGTGCTCTCGTAGATAGGCGAGGTTGATGAGCACCGTCGAGACGAGCGCGAGACCGAGCGCAACGATCGTCGAGGTGCTCAAGGGCCGAGCCTACGTGAGCGGTTTACGCGGGCCGCGAACGGATACCGCGAACGAGGTCCGTCTGCCAACAGAAGGGGGTCTGATGATTCTTCGTCTCGACCGAGTCCAGGTCAACCTGCCGCCGCCGTCGGAGCCAGATCCGGCCGGCGCCGCGGCCGTCCAGGAGCTTCTCGGCGGCAAGTTCGGCGAGATGTCGACGTGGCTCAACTACACCTTCCAGTCCTTCAACTTCCGTGCGCGTCAGGGCGCTCGGCCGTTCTACGACCTGCTGGCGAGCATCGCCACGGAGGAGTTCGGCCATGTCGAGCTCGTGTCGGCCACGATCAACACGATGCTCACCGGCGCCACGCCGACCGACGACGGACGCGCCCCGAGCGACGCGCTCGCCGAGGTGAAAGGCATCGGAAACCCGCACCACTTCATCGCCGGCGGGCAGGGTGCCTTGCCGCAGAACTCGCAGGGCCGCCCGTGGAACGGTGACTACGTCTTCTCGTCGGGAGACCTCGTCGAGGACCTGACGCACAACTTCTTCCTCG
>JBKPMS010000086.1:0-14144 GCA_046732275.1 Actinomycetota bacterium
CGGCGGCGTGCTCATGCGTGCCGGGCAGACGGAGGCTGCCGTCGACCTCGCGCGTCTCGCCGGGCTGATTCCCGCCGGCGTCGTCTGCGAGATCATGAAGGAGGACGGGACGATGGCCCGCGTCCCGGACCTCGTTCCGTACTGCGAGCGTCACGGCATCAAGCTCGTCACCGTCGCCGATCTCATCGAGTACCGCCGGCGTCACGAGCAGCTGGTCGAGCGGATGACGACTGTGCAGCTCCCGACCGCGTACGGTGACTTCACCGCGGTTGCCTTCCGCGAGACACTGACGGGCAAGCACCACGTCGCGCTCGTTCGGGGCGAGGTTGCCGGCGCGGAGAACGTCCTCGTGCGGGTGCACTCGGAGTGCTTGACGGGGGACGTGTTCCATTCGCTGCGCTGCGACTGCGGCGAGCAGCTCGAGCATGCCCTTCAGCAGATTGCGGGGGAGGAGCGCGGCGTGCTCCTGTACATGGCGCAGGAGGGACGCGGGATCGGCTTGCTCAACAAGCTCCGGTCGTACGAGCTGCAGGAGAACGGGCTCGACACCGTCGAGGCGAATCTCGAGCTCGGCTTCGCGCCGGACATGCGCGACTACGGCATCGGCAACCAGATCCTCTCCGACCTCGGGCTCACGACGATCCGGATCCTCACGAACAATCCGAAGAAGATCACGGGCATCGAGGGCTACGGTCTCGACGTCGTCGAGCAGGTGCCGATCGAGACCGAGCCGACCCCGCAGAACGCTCGCTATCTCGCCACGAAACGTGACAAGCTCGGCCACAAGCTGCATCACCAGGACCTGAAATACGAGCCGCTGGAGGGCGGAGAGTGAGCGAGCGTTGGTCGCGTGACCCGGCCGAGGTCGCGGACGCGGAAGAAGAGCAGGCCGTCGCCGAGGAGGCTTCGGTCACCGTGCCCGACGAGGAGGATCAGGAAGTGTCGATGCTCCGGACCGCGGACGAGGTCGACGTGCAGCAGCACGCCTACGGCGAGCTCGACGTCCCGGACGACGTCAACGTCATCGAGGGCCAGCCCGACGGCGCGCGCCGCGGCGTTGCGATAGTGGCGTCGCGTTACAACGGGGAGATCACGAACCGGCTGCTCGATGCGGCGCTCCGCGAGCTGGACGCCTCGGGTGTCCGACGCGAGGCGGTCACGGTCATGCCCGTTCCCGGCGCGTTCGAGCTGCCGCTCGCGGCGATGGCGCTTGCGAAGACGCGACGCTATGCGTGCGTGGTCGCCCTGGGATGTGTCGTCCGCGGCGAGACGCCGCACTTCGACTTCATCGCCTCGGAGGCCGCGAGCGGCCTGCAGCTCGCGGCGCTCGAGACGGGCGTCCCGGTCGCCTTCGGCGTGCTGACCGTGGACGTGGTCGAGCAGGCCGAAGCCCGTTTCTCCAAGGGCGCAGAGGCAGTGCGCACGGGTCTGGAGATGGCGGACGCGTTCGCGCAGCTCCGCGCATCAGCCGGCCGGTAGTCGCGCGAACGTCCGCCTCGCGCTTCGCGCGAGCAATGATGACGTTCGCGCGAGATATCTCCGAGAGCGGGTGCGGGCGACGGCGGGCGGAGCCCGCCGTCGCGGCGCAGAACAGCGTCAAATGTGGAACGGCTTTGCAACGCCGGTCCCGATGCGTGTCTATTTGCGCCATGACAGACCCCTCTCGTGCGGACGTGCTGGTGTCCGGACCAGCGCTGTCCCTTTAGAACGGCTGGGGTCTGACCCAAAACGCGGTCGCAAGTGAAACAAAGGTGTGCCGAATTTCACACGGGTGGGACGGGACGGTTGGCTACACTGGCCCGCCGATGTCCAAGGTTTGCGCAGTCTGTGGGAAGAAGCCGGGCTTCGGTAACAACCGGAGCCACTCCATGGTGGCGACGAAGCGTCGCTTCAACCCGAACCTCCAGCGCGTCCGCGTCCTCCTGAACGGGAAGGCGACGCGGGCCTACGTCTGCACGCGCTGCCTCAAGGGCAACAAGGTCCAAAAGGCCGTCTGAGCAGCAACTTCTCGGCGCCGGCCGTGGTCTAATCCCCGCGTGGAGGCGGCCCCTTCTCCTTGCCTGTCCTCGCCCCTAGGGCGGATCTCGATCTCGAACGAGGCCGTCGCGCACATCGTCGGCCGCGTCGCCGCCGAGGCCTACGGCGTCGTCGGCATGGTCGCCCGCAATCCGCGCGAGCGCCTGCTGACTCGCGACCGCCTGCGGCAAGGGATCTCCGTCAGCGGCAGCGCTGAGGAAGGCGTTTCGATCGAGCTCAGCGTCGTCGTCGAGTACGGCCTCAACCTCGCCGAGGTGGCTTCGACCCTCCGGAACCGCGTCCGCTACGAGGTCGAGCGCCTGACGGGTCTCCGAGTCGCCGAGGTGGAGGTCCGGATCCAGGACGTGAAGAGGTCATCCGCTTGAGCGACCTCGAGCGCGTGCGGGAGCTCGCTCGCGGCGCCCTCGACTCGCTCGAGCGCAACCGCCGGCGGATCGACGATCTCAACGTGTATCCCGTACCGGACGGTGACACCGGCACGAATCTGACCCTCACGGCCAGGTCCGTCGTCGAGCAGCTGGACGAGACCAAGACGGAGGATCGACCCGGCCTTGTCAAGGAAGTGACGCGTGCCGCGCTGATGGGCGCCCGCGGCAACTCCGGCGTGATCCTGTCCCAGATCATCCGCGGCGCCGCCGAGCCGCTCGCCGACGACGCCGAGATCGACACCCGACTCGTCGCACGAGCGTTCCGCTCGGCGAGTGACGCGGCCTACCGCGCCGTGAGGCAACCGGTCGAGGGAACGATGCTGTCCGTCATCCGCGAGCTCGCCGAGGAAGCGGAGTCGCAGGCCGAGGAGTTCTCCGACAACAACGAGCTCCTCGCGGCGCTCGTGCAGCGCGGGGAGGAGGCGGTCGCGCGCACACCCGAGCAGCTCGACGTCCTGCGCGAGGCGGGTGTCGTCGATGCGGGCGGCGTCGGCCTGCTGGAGATCGTCCGCGGCCTCGCGCTCACGGCCGCAGGCGAGGCTCTGCCCGAGGCTCCTGTCGAAGCGGAAGAGGTGAGCATCGACGCGGTCCATCAGGAGCTGTCCCGCTACCGCTACTGCACGACGTTCGTGATCGAAGGCGACGGCCTCGACGGCGAAGCGATCGAAACCGAGCTGGAACAACTCGGTGACTCCCTGCTCGTCGTCGGCGACGCCGAAGCGCTGAAGGTGCACGTGCACACCGACGCTCCAGGCCGTGCCCTCGACATCGGCACGGGCGTGGGCGTGATCGAGCGTGTCGAGATCGCGAACATGCACGAGCAGACCCTCCGTCGCGAGGAGCGCCTGCTCGAAGCCGTACCGGACGCGCCGCCTGCCGTGAGCGCCGTCGTCGCGGTTGTCGCAGGCGAGGGGAACCGGCGGCTACTGCAGAGTCTCGGCGCGACGAAGCTCATCGAGGGCGGCCAGACGATGAACCCCGCGGCCGCCGAGCTCGTCGCCGCCATCGACGGCGCGGACGCCGACGAGGTCGTGGTGCTGCCGAACAACGCCAACGTCATCCTCTCCGCCGAGCAAGCCGCAGCGCTTGCGACCAAGCCGGCCCAGGTCGTGCCGACGGATTCGATCCCCGCCGGGCTCGCCGCGATGGTCGCGTTCAATTCCGAACGCAGCGCCGCCGAGAACGCCGCCGAGATGCGCGAGATCCTCGCGGACGTCACGACGGGAGAGGTGACGGTCGCGTCGCGCGACGTCGAGATGAACGGCCTCGCCGTTCGCAAGGGCGATTGGCTGGGGCTCGCCGAGGGCAAGGCCGTAGCCGGCGGTGACGACTTCGACCGGGTCGCGTCCGCCGTGACGGAGCGCCTCCTCGACGAGCCGCGCGGCGTCCTCATGCTCCTGAAAGGCGCAGACGAGCCGGATCTCGGTCGCCTCCTCGACGATCTAGCCGAACGCCATCCCGAGCTGGAGGTCGACGTGCAGGCCGGCGGCCAGCCGCACTATCCGTTGCTCTTGTCGGCGGAATAGTCTCCGGCGGATGCCCGATCCGATCCGCGTCGTCCTCGTCGAGGACAACCAGGTCTTCCGCGAGGCTCTGGAGCTCCTGCTCGGGCTGCAGTCGGACATCGCGGTCGTCGCCACGGTTGGCGAGGGATCCTCTGCGCCCGACGTCGTGAAAGAGCATCGACCGGACGTCGTGTTAATGGACTTCCGCTTGCCGGGCATCGACGGGCTGCAGGCGACGAGGGCGGTCCTGGACGCCGCGCCGGGTGTCGCCGTCGTGTGCCTCACCGCATCCGCGAACCTCCGCGAGGTCGACGAGCTGTACGAGGCGGGTGTGGTCGCGTGCCTCTCCAAGGACCAGGAGCTCGACGAGATCGTCGAAGCGATCCGCAAGGCGGCATGAATCTCGACGTCGAGAACACGGCGATCGTCGTCGACTCGACTGCCGACTTCCCGGAGGCGCCCGAACGCTTTCCGAACTGGCGTGTCGTGCCGCTGTATGTCCTCGTCGGCGGCGAAAGCTTCCGCGACTACGTCGACCTCTCGCCGACGGAGCTCTACGCGCGCCTCCGCACGTCCGAGGAGCTGCCGACGACGTCGCAGCCGACGCCCGGCGACTTCCTGGAGACGTACGAGCAACTCGGAACGTACGAGCGGATCTACTCGCTCCACATCTCGGCCGCACTCTCCGGGACGTACCAGAGCGCCACGACCGCGGCGGCGGAGCTGGGCGGCAAGGTGAGGACGATCGACTCTGAGAGCGCGTCGGCCGCGATCGCCATGCTCGGGCTCGCGATCCAGCGACGGCTCGAGCGCGGCACGACGGACGAGGAGATCGAGGCGCTCGTCCAGCGTGCGCGCAACGAAGCCGGCTTGCTCTTCACGGTCGACACGCTCGAGTTCCTCCGCCGCGGCGGTCGCATCGGCCGCGCGAGCGCCTGGGCAGGGCAGCTGCTGAACGTGAAACCGATCCTGACGATCGAGCGCGAGGTCGTTCCGCTGAAACGCGTGCGCGGAAATCGGAAGGCGATGCAGGAGTTCGTGGACCGGTTCACCTCCACCACGCGCGACTCGCCGACGCTCAAGGTCGGCATCGCGCATGCAGATGCGCCGGAGCGCGCAGAGCAGCTACGCAAGATGGTGCGCGGCGAGCGATCGCACGCGGAGATCGAGATCGTGACGATCCTCGGCGCAGTGCTCGGCGTGCACGCGGGGCCCGGCACCGTCGGCTTCTTCTGGTTCGATGACTCGGAGTGACGGTAGGAGTACTGCTGCCGGTCGGCTTCGCCGGCGAAGAAACGGACACCTGGCCGCGTGCACGCACGTTCCCCCGCCCTGAGGAGCTGAACCGCTCTGTCGAGGCGCTGCCCGGCGTCGGGCCGACAGTCCGCCGGCGCCTGGAACGCCTCGGCCTCGCGACGGTCGGCGATCTCCTGACGCACCGGCCGTTCCGCTACGAGGAACCGGTACCGGAACGGCGCATGGCCGATCTCGACCGCGACGAGGAGGTCGCGATCGCAGGTGAGGTGCTGTCGGTCTCGAAGCGGCGGCGCGGCCGTCTTCAGATGCTGACCGCACGCGTCAGCGACGGCAGCGCAACGGTCTCTGCAACGTGGTTCAACCAGCCGTGGCTCGAGCCGCGCCTCCAACCCGGCACGCACGTACGGCTCCGGGGACGGCAGGGACGCTTCGGCTTCGACGTCCGCAGCTTCGACATCGGCGACGGCGAGGCGACCGCCGACTTCGCACCCGTCTATCCCGCGACGGAAGAGATCACGTCGAAGAAGCTGCGCGAGCTCGTGACCGCGGCTTTGCCTCCGTCGTTCGTGGATCCCCTCCCGGCAGAGCTGAAGCAGGAGGAGCGACTGCCTCAACGCGCCGATGCTTTCTTGGCGCTTCACCGGCCTCGTTCGCTCGGCGAGGCAGAGGAGGGGCGCCGCCGGCTCGCGTTCGACGAGCTCCTGCTCCTGCAGCTGGCGATCGCCCGCCGCCGGCGCGAGCGTGAGGTCGAAGTCGCCTCGGCCCTCGACGCCCCCGGCGAGCTCGTCGCGCGATACCGCGATGTCCTTCCGTTCATCCTCACGCCGGACCAGGAGCGCGCGATCAAAGAGATCGACGCCGACCTGCAACGCACGGTGCCGATGCAGCGGCTCCTGCAGGGGGACGTCGGGTCCGGCAAGACTGTCGTCGCGCTGTACGCGCTCCTGCGCGCCGTCGAATCCCGACGTCAGGGAGCGTTGATGGCGCCGACGGAGACGCTGGCCGAGCAGCACTTCCTCACGCTCGAGGACATGTGCCGCGAGCTCGGCGTCTCGTGCGCGTTGCTCACGAGCTCGTCGCCGAAGCGCGAACGAGCGCAGGCGCTCGACGCGGACATCGTCATTGGCACGCACGCGCTCATCCAGGAGGACGTGGACTGGCGGGATCTTGCCGTCGCCGTCGTCGACGAGCAACACCGTTTCGGAGTCGAGCAGCGCCGGGCGCTCGCGGAGGGCCGTGCGCCGCACGTCTTGCATATGACGGCGACGCCGATCCCACGCACGTTGGCGCTGACCGTCTACGGAGACCTCGCAGTCTCCGAGATCGCGAAGCCGCCGGCGAATCGCAAGCCGATCAAGACGGCGTGGGTGGGCGAGGCGAGAAGCGCCGAGGCGTACTCGCGTCTGCGCAAACACCTGGACGAAGGCCGCCAGGCGTACGTCGTGTGCCCTCTGATCGAGGAGTCGGAGACGAGCCAGGCCCGCGCCGCCGAGGCCGAGGCCGAACGGCTGCGAAAGGGAGAGCTGCGCGGGTACCGCGTCGGTTTGCTCCATGGACGGTTGCGACCCGCCGAGCGTCGCGAGCTAATGGCGCAGTTCAAGGCCCGGGAGCTCGACGTGCTCGTCGCGACAACGGTGATCGAGGTCGGCGTCGACGTCCCGAACGCGACGATCATGATCGTCCAGGAGTCGGACCGCTTCGGCCTCGCCCAGCTGCACCAGCTACGCGGCCGTGTGGGCCGCGGCGCCGAGCAGTCCTACTGCCTCTTGATCTCGCGCGCGCGCGAGGACCTCACAGACGCAGCGGTCGCCCGCCTCGAGGCGCTCGTGCGGACGACCGACGGCTTCGAGCTGGCCGAAGTGGATCTCGAGATCAGGGGTAGCGGCCAGCTGCTCGGTACACGCCAATCGGGCCTCACTGACCTTCGCTTTGCGCACCTCCGCCGGGATCGCCCGCTGCTCGAGCGAGCGCGCGCCGTCGCCGACGATCTGGTCGACGCAGAGGGGCCGTTGGCCGACGAGGTGGAGCGGATGTTCGCCGGTCGGGACCTGTCCGCCGACTGACGCGTATTCCCGGCATGAATCGCCGCGAGTTCCTTGCGGGCGCGATCGCGCTACCGCTCACGCTCCGCGCAGCGCCGGACGCGCTCGCGGGAGGTACCCCGGTCGCGCTCGTCACGGCCGACACGCAGTCGCGTGTCGCCGTCGTCGAGCTTCCGAGCGGAAAGATCATCCGTTCGATCCCCACGATTGCCGGGCCGCGAAGCGTCGAGAGCGTCTCGCGAAGGTTCGGGGTCGTCTGCCACACCTCACACGGCGCGGTTTCGCTCGTCGACGGCACGACGCTTCGCGTCGCGCATTTGGTTCGCGGCTTCCGCGAGCCGCGCTACACCGCGGCGGGCCGCGACGGCCGGCATGCTTTCGTTACGGATTCGGCGCGCGGAGAGGTCGTCACCGTCGACGTCGAGCGAGGCCGCGCCGTCGCCCGCCTGGAGCTCGGCGGGCCCGCGCGCCACGTCTCGATCGCACCGGACGGACGCGTCCTCTGGGTCTCGCTCGGATCGAAGGCGGAGCTCGTCGCGATCGTCGACGTCTCGCGCCCGACGTCTCCACGGCTGCTGCATCGGCTGCGGCCGCCGTTCCTCGCCCATGACGTCGGCATCGTTCCCGGTGGCCGCCACGTCTGGGTCACGTCGGGTGACCGCGGCTCGCTCGCCGTGTACGACAGGCGGACCGGCGAGGTTCTGAAGAGGCTCGGAGGCGACGCACCGCCGCAGCACGTGACGTTCCTCGGCGGCAAGGCGTTTGTCACGAGCGGCGACGATGGCACGCTGCGCGTCCAGTCGCTGCGCGACGGGCGGGTGCTGCACACGACGAGGATTCCCGTCGGGTCCTACAACGTCCAGGACGCCTTCGGCTGGATCGTGACGCCGTCGCTCGAGCGCGGCACGTTCTGCGTCTTGACGAGAACCGGCCGTCTCGTCCGACGCGTGCAGGTGGCGCCGTCGTCTCACGACGCCTGCTTCGTGATGAGCGCCTGATCGGCCTAAGGTTCGGGTCGTGAAAGCGGCCCTCGCGGTCCTGCTCGGCGGAGTCTTCGCGACGGCGCCGCACCCATGGACGCCGGCGCACGCGCGGGCTGTGCTCGCAAGCCGCGCTTACGAGGTCACGGACACGACCCAGCCCGACCAGCCGGTGTACAACCTGACGTTTTCGCGGCAAGCCGCCAAAGCACTCGGCCGCCGGTTCGTCTTCGACGGCTGGGCGCACGACACGCTCACGGATCGAGACGTGCGGGTCCGCTTCACGTTCGCATGGCCGGGGCGGATCACGGATTTCCGCGGACCGCCTGCCGACAGGTCGCAGCCGGCGCTCCCGATCCGTGCCGCGTTCTACTACGCCTGGTACCCCGAGGCGTGGTTCCGCGAGCCGCTGTACCCGTACAGCCTCTTCCACCCGACGCTCGACTATTACAGCGGCGCCGATCCACGCGTCATCCGCGCGCACATGGACGCGATGCGCTACGCGCATCTCCAGGCCGGCATCTATTCATGGTGGGGACCGGACGGCTATCCGCCGACCGACCTGCGCTTTTGGCGCTACCTCGCGGCGGCGCGGACGACGCCGTTTCGCTGGGCCCTCTACTACGAGCGCGAGGGCTACGAGAACCCGAGCGTTGCGAAGATCCGTTCGGACCTCGAGTACATCCGCGACCGCTACGCGGACAACCCCGCGTATCTGAAGGTCAACGGCCGCTTCGTCGTCTTCGTCTACGGGGGTCGCGACGACTCCTGCGACACCGCTTCGCGCTGGCGCGAGGCCAACACCGTCGGCGCGTACGTCGTCCTGAAGGCGTTCGACGGGTTCCGGCAGTGCAGCGCGCAGCCCGATGCCTGGCACCAGTACTCGGCCGCTCTGGCCGAGTACGACCTCGCCCCGGATGCGTTCATGATCGCGCCGGGCTTCGACGAGACGAGGGAGCAGGCGCCGAGGTTGACCCGCGACGTCGCGCGCTGGCGGACCGACGTCGCAGCGATGTCGGCGTCGAACGCGAGCTGGCAGCTCGTCCTCAGCTTCAACGAGTGGCCCGAGGGAACCTCCGTCGAGAGCGCGGACGAATGGGCCACCGGCTCGGGCTACGGCGCATACCTCGACGTGCTGCACGAGCTCCTGCCGGGATGAGGATCATCGCCGGCGACCGGAAGGGGCACACGATCTTCGCGCCGAAAGGGCTGGACACTCGTCCCACCTCGGACCGCGTGCGCGAGAACGTCTTCAACATCGTCGCGCCGTGGGTCGAGGGAGCGCGTGTGCTCGACCTCTATGCCGGCTCGGGCGCGATGGGGCTCGAAGCGTTGTCGCGCGGGGCGGCGTCCGCGGTCTTCGTCGAGGCGGAGCCACAGGCGGTTCGGGGGATCGAGCGCAACCTCGACAGGCTCCGCCTGAGCGGCGCGACGGTGTTGCGGCGCGACGCGATCACCGGGCTCGCGCAGGAGGCTGCGGCCGGCAGGAAGTACGATCTTGTGCTGGCCGATCCGCCGTACTCGATGACCGACTACGCCGCCTTCGCTCGTTATTTGCCGCTCGTCCTCGCGGAGGACGGGCTCGTCGTGCTCGAATCGGCCGCGAAGACGGAGCCCGAGCTCGCGGGTCTCGCCGTCCGCTCGACGCGCAAGTATGGGTCGACACGCGTGACGGTTTTCGAGCACGGATGATCACAGCGATCGCGCCCGGTTCCTACGACCCGGTCACGAACGGCCACATCGACGTGATCGCGCGTGCAGCCGGGATCTTCGACCGTGTCGTCATCGGCGTCGTCGGCAATCCGACGCACAAGACGCCGATGTTCACGCTCGAGGAGCGGGTCGACTTCCTGCGCGAGGCGGTAGGAGATCTCGAGAACGTCGAGGTCGACGTTTTCAAGGAGCTCGTCGTCGAGTTTGCGCGCAGGTGGAACGCGAAGGCAATCGTCAAGGGACTCCGCGTGATCTCCGACTTCGAGTGGGAGTTCCAGATGAACCAGCTGAACCGGACGCTCGCGCCGGACGTCGAGACGGTCTACGTCATGGCCAGCCCGACCGTCAGCTTCGTCTCGTCGAGCGGGGTCAAGGAGATTGCGGCCTACGGCGGCAGAGTCGACGAGCTCGTCCCGGAGGCCGTAGCACGTAGATTTGCGGAGCTGTTCCCGGACGGCCGTCCGGGAACCCCAGAAAATCCGCAAGAATAGGAGCCCATGGACGTACTCGTACTCATCGACAAGCTCGACGACCTTGTACACAACGCCAAGGCGGTGCCGCTGACCGACCAGGTCCGCATCGACCGCGAGGAGATCTACGACATCCTCGACCAGATGCGCGCGACGATCCCCGAGGAGATCAAGCAGGCCCGCTGGATCGTCAAGGAGCGGCAGGAGATGCTGGCCGAAGCGAAGCGCGAAACGGACCGGCTTCTCGGCGAGGCGCGCGAGCAGGCCGTGCGCGAGGCGTCTCAGACGGAGATCGTCAAGATCGCGGAGCGCCAGGCGCAGGACATCGTGGACGAGTCCCGCCGCCAGGCACGCGAGACGCGGCTCGAGATGGAGGACTGGGCCGACTCGATCCTGTCGACGCTCGAGGTGAATCTCGAGAAGTTCCTCACGGCGGTGAAGCGGGGTCGCGAGCGGTTGCACGAGCGCTCGCAGGAAACGGTCGTCGCCGGCGTCGCTGCTGCGTCCGCGGACGAGCAGCCGATCGCGGTCGAGCGCTAGAAGCTAGGCAGCAGCCGGCTCGAGCTCGAGGTCCGCGCAGACCTCCTGCGCGGTCTCGACGAAGGCCTGTGCGGCCGGCGTCCGGTACCGGTCGCGGTGCCATGCCATCGCGATGACGCGCGGAGCGACCTTCGGCAGCTCGATCAGCGCGGTCGTCTCGTCCTCCGGGTCCATCGTCAGGCGCGGCACGAGGGCGCTCCCGACGCCGGAGCTGACCAGAGCCTGAACCGTCTGGTTGTGATCCGACCGGAAGACGAAGTGGAGCGGCCGGCGGGAGCTTGCCTCGACGTGCGCGAGCGTGCGGCAGTGCTTGTGGCCGATCAGGTCGAGTTCCGCAATCTCGCGGATCGACGGCGGTGTGTCGCGTCCGGCGAGCTCTGACCCCGCGGGGACGACGAGCACGTACGGATCTCTCAGCAGCTCCACGGACTCGAAGGGCCCTTCGACCAGCGGCAGGTCGGAGAACGTCAGGTCGAGCTCGCCGCGCTCTACGAGGTCGAGCAGCTCGAGGTCGTCGGCCGACTCGGTCAGCGTGAGCTTCACCTGCGGCCACGACGCCAGGAAGCGGCGCATGACCGCCGGCAGGATGCGCTGGCCGACGCTCTGGAAGACGCCGACGCGCAGCTCGCCGGCCTGACCGTCGGTGAGAGCGCTCAGGTCCGCCTGTGCGGCGGCGACCCGCGCCGCGATCGCGTCCGCGTGGGTCAGGAGCAGGCGCCCCGCCTCAGTGAGGGAGACCGGCTTTGGCCCGCCCGGGCGCTCGACCAGCCGGTGGCCGACGATCCTCTCGAGGGCTGCGATCTGCTGGCTGACGGCGGACTGTGTGTATCCGAGGGACGCCGCAGCCCGGCCGAACGAGCCTTCGCGTGCAACCGCTTCCAGAGCCAAGAAGTGCCGCAGTTCGATGCCGAGCCACCTATCAGGTTCTGTGATCAAAGTCCCTCACAAGTCGATTTGCGCTAATGGTAGCCGGCTCCCGATCATGGAGGTGTGACCGGCATCGTCCTTCTCGTCCTGCTCGTTGCGATCGGCCCGCTCGCCGTCTTCTACGGCGCGGATTCTCGTCTGCCCAGCGATCGGCGTTCCTTCTAAGGGGCGATGACCGCCGCTTTCGCACGCCGCTCGCCGGCAGCGGTCGCTCTCGCGCTGGCGACCATCTACCTCGTCTGGGGCTCGACGTACCTGGCGATCCGCGTCACAGACCGGACGATGCCGCCGCTGCTGATGTCGTCGGTGCGGTTTCTGATTGCGGGCGTGGCCCTGTATGCCTTTGCGTCACGCGGACGCGCGCGGCCCACTGCGCGCGAATGGGGCGCCGCCGCGATCGTCGGCGCGGCCTTGCTGCTCCTGGGAAACGGCGGCGTCGCGTGGGCAGAGACCCGGCTCGAGTCAGGGCTCGCGGCATTGATCGTCGCGATCATCCCGCTCTGGGTCGCGGTCATGGACCGTCTCTTCTTCGGCCGGCGATTGTCACGCACCGCGGTCGTCGGGCTCGTGATCGGCTTCGCCGGAGTCGCACTGCTGGTGCGTCCCGGCGGCGGCGGTGACGCCTTCGCAGCACTGGCGCTCGTCGTGACGACGTCTGCCTGGGCGGGAGGCTCGCTGTACGCCCGCGGCGCGACGCTGCCGGAGAGCCCGCTGCTGGCCGCGGCGATGCAGATGCTGACGGCGAGTGTCTTCCTCGGCGTCGCCGGGCTCGCGATGGGCGAGGCGAGCGACGTCCATGCGAGCTCGTTCGCGACGAAACAGCTGATCGCCTTCGCGTACCTCGTCGTCGTCGGGTCCCTGATCGCGTTTTCGGCGTACGCATGGCTGCTGAAGAACGTGCGCATCTCGGTCGTCGCGACGTATGCGTTCGTGAACCCGGTCGTCGCCGTTGCGTTGGGGACGCTCTTCCTCGCGGAGCCGATCGGGTGGACGACGGTGATCGCGGGTGCGGCAATCGTCGTCGCGGTCGTCCTGATCGTGACGGCGCGGGCGCCGCTGCCGCGCCCCGCGACGGCAGAGGCTCCCGAGCCGCTCAGAGCCGCAGCCTGACGCTACTCTGGGCTCCATGAGGAGCTTCAGTCTGCGTCAGCTCAAGCTCCGACCGGGGGAGGAGTATCGCGACGAGATCCAACTCGAACTGGAGCCGTTCGAGTTCGGCGGCGAGCGATACCTTCCCGTGCCCGACACCGTGCCGGCGGAGCTCGCGATCACGAGAGCAAGCACCGGAATGGTGTTCCAGCTCGCTTTCACGTCACGCTTGCATGGGCCGTGCTATCGCTGCCTCGACGACGCCGCGCTCGAGGTGCCGATCGCGGCGCGCGAATACCAGGCAACGAATCCCGACGGCGCGGACGAGCTGCGAACGCAGTACGTCGAGGACGACAAGCTCGACCTCGCAGCATGGGCGCGCGACACCGTTGCGCTCGCCCTGCCGGACAAGATCCTGTGTCGTCCGGATTGCGCGGGCCTGTGTCCCATCTGCGGGAAGGACCTGAACGACGAGCCGCACACGCACGAGGACGCGCCGACCGATTCTCGGTGGGCCGCGCTCGAGTCTCTGCGTGAGCAGCTCTGAACGCCGCGGCCGCGCCGCCGTCGTCCTCCGCGACGACACGCGAGTCGCACTGATCCGCCGTGTCCGCGACGGCCATACGTACTTCGTTTTTCCGGGCGGCGGGATCCGAACGGGCGAGACGCCTGCGGACACAGCGAGGCGTGAAGCACGTGAGGAGCTCGGAGTCGACGTCCTCCTAGGGCCGCGACTGCTGATCGAGGAATTCCGCGGCCGGACGTCGCACTACTTCTCGGCACTCATCGTCGGCGGCAGCTTCGGCACCGGCACGGGCGCCGAGATCCAGACGAGCGGGACGACGGACCGCGGCACGTACGAGCCGGTGTGGATGGAGGTCGGCGACCTGCGGAGCTACGACGTCCGCCCGCGAGCGCTCGCCGCGATCCTGACAGGCGGCTGAACCGGTACGCGCGAGCGCCGGATGTGTGTCGAACCACGCCGTCCTGTTGGAGGGTGCCGTGTTTCAGCCCGGTTTACGCCGTAACGGCCATGTCCCATTGCAACGGCCGGGGTCTGACCCTGACCGGTGCTCTCGGGGACATGGAGTTCGTGTCGGAAGTGTGAAATCGTCATTTGGTCCGCGTTCGCGGACGGGCGCTTCGCGCCGCTACA
>JBKPMS010000087.1:0-7000 GCA_046732275.1 Actinomycetota bacterium
GACGTTCTACGACGCGGCGACGATGCTGGTGACGTTCGTCCTCTTTGGCCACTGGATGGAGATGAAGAGCAGGCGCGGGACGAGCGACAGCCTCAAGGCCCTGTTCGACATCGTGCCGCCCAAGGCGACCGTCGTCCGCGGTGGCGAGGAGGTCGAGCTCCCAACCACGGAGATCGTCGTCGGCGACCTCATCCGCCTGCGGCCCGGCGACAAGGTCCCGGTTGACGGGCGCGTGACCGCGGGCGCGTCCTCGGTCGACGAGAGCCTGGTCACGGGCGAATCGATGCCGGTCGAGAAGCGCGTCGGCGACGAGATGGTCGGCGGGTCAATCAACCGCTCGGGCGCCCTCACGGTCGACGCGACCAGGATCGGGTCCGACACCGCGCTAGGGCAAATCATCGACCTCGTCGAACGCGCACAGAGCTCCAAGGCGCCCGGCCAGCGCCTGGCCGACCGCGCCGCAGGGGTGCTGGTGATCGTCGCCATCTCGGCCGGCATTGGCACCTTCGCGATCTGGACATTCGCTTCAGACGAGAGCTTCCTCACCGCGCTGACATTCGCGATCAGCGCGATCGTGATCGCGTGTCCCGATGCGCTCGGCCTGGCGACCCCGACAGCCGTGGCGGTGGGGACCGGCATCGGCGCCCGTCACGGGATCCTGATCAAGGACGCCGCCACGCTCGAGGGGATCGGGGACCTGGACGCGATCGCGCTGGACAAGACCGGAACACTCACCGTCGGCGAGCCCGCGTTGACCGACGTCGTCACGAGCAACGGAAAACTCGAGACCGAGGTGCTACGGCTGGCGGCCAGCGCCGAGCAGTCCTCCGAGCATCCGCTCGCCTCCGCGATCGTCGCCGGGGCGCGCCAACGCGACACCGCTTTGAGCGAGCCGAGCGCCTTCGAGGCCATCTCGGGCTTCGGCCTTCGCGCCACCGTCGACGATCACGAGGTCCTTGTCGGCAACCGCGGGCTCATGGATCGCGAGCGTGTGCCAATCGACGCGCTGGCCAGCGAGGCCGAGCGGCTGGCCGGCGAAGGAAAGACCGCGATGTACGTTGCCATCGACGGGCGTCAAGGAGGGCTCGTGGCCGCCGCCGACCAGGTCCGAGACAGCGCCCGCGCAGCGATCGCGGGCCTCAAAGAGCTCGGCCTGGAGGTGGCAATGATTTCCGGCGACAACGAGCGCACGGCGACCGCGGTCGCGCAGCAGCTCGACATCGATCGAGTCTTCGCCGAGGTGCTGCCCCAGGACAAGGCCAACTACGTCAAGCGCCTCCAGGACGAGGGCAAGAAGGTTGCGATGGTCGGCGACGGCGTCAACGACGCGCCGGCGCTTGCGCAGGCCGACATCGGTATCGCCATTGGCGCCGGGACGGACGTCGCGGTCGAGACCGCCAACGTCGTCCTCATGCGCTCGGACCCGCTCGACATCACCGGCGCGATCCACCTGTCGCGGGCCACCATCCGCAAGATGAAGCAGAACCTCGGCTGGGCGTCGGTCTACAACGTGCTCGCCATCCCCATCGCTGGCGGCGCCCTGTTCCCCTCGCTCGGCGTCGAGCTGCCCCCGCAATGGGCCGCCCTGCTGATGTCCGCGAGCTCGATCATCGTCGCCACCAACGCCGTGCTCCTCAAGCGCGCCGAGCGAGAGCTGCCGACGCGCACACCGCCGCCCGTGCCGGCGCCCGTGTAGCGGCGGGCGGGCCGGGCTTACGCGAGTCCTACCTGATCTGATTCGCCGGGATGAGCAGCGATCTCGGCGTTGTCGTTGGCTTGGCGCTCCTCGCCATGCTCAACCCGTCGCTGGTGGCGGCGATCACCGTCATGCTCTTGCTCCCCCGCCCCAAGTCCCTGATGCTGAGCTACCTCCTCGGGGCCTACACGACAGCGATCACCGTGGGCTTGGTGATCGTGTTCACCCTTCAGGGGTCGAGCTTTGCCAGCACCGCGAAGCGGACGGTGAGCCCTTCTGAGCAGATCGCGGTGGGCGCGATCCTGCTCCTGGTCGCCTGCATCCTGCAGACGGGACGCGACGCGCCCGCGCGTGAGCGGCGCCGGCGGCGCAAGGAGGCCAAGGCGCCGGCGAGCGAGGCGCGGGAGCCGTGGGCCGAGCGCATGCTCGGCCGCGGGTCGACGGCGGTTGCCTTCGCCGTGGGGGCCCTGTTGAGCTTCCCGGGCGTCTCCTACCTGACCGCGCTGGCACGCATCGCGAAGGTCGGCCTGGGGACGGTGCCCACGGTCCTGCTCGTCGTCGGCTTCTGTCTGATCCAGCTGATCCCGCTCGAGCTACCGCTGCTCGGCTATGCCTTCGCGCCCGAGCGGACGGAACGTGCGATTGCGTCGTTCCGCGCCTGGCTGGTCCGGCGAGGCCGCCGAGTCGCGACCATCGCCGCCTTCGCGCTGGGGATCATCCTGATCGTCCGCGGCATCGTGGGCGCGTGGTGACAGGGACACCGCCTTGGGTAGGGGGCAGGTCGGACACGCCCGCTCCGTCGCCGAAGCACCGCAAGTACAGCGCCCGCGGATTGTCGCTGGAGCCATTCCACCGAGGACGAGCGAGCCGGCCGACGTTCGGGTGGCACCTTGGGCCGCGATACGGCAGTGCGGATTAGATTTACGGCAGTTCAACGGATGCGACGGGTCACCGGCGTCCGTACGGTCGTCGGCGCATCGATCAATCCGTCGACCGAAGGGGATGAACGTGAGGACCTACGTCATCGAGCGCGAGATTCCAGGCGCTAGCCAGCTGACTCACGCCGAGCTGCGTGGCATCACCAGCACGTCCAACGATGCGGTGGCGTCGCTCGACAAGCCGTACAAGTGGCTGCACAGCTACGTCGCGGGCGACAAGGTGTACTGCTTTCACCAGGCCGAAGATGCCGAGGTGATCAGGGAGCACGCGCGTGTCGGCGGCTTCCCCGCCAACCTCGTCACCGAGGTCGCTGCAGTGTTCGACAGCACCGGGCCGCGGGACTTCCCCCGCTAGGCGCTTGACGGGCTCGTCCGGCCGTCCGGGCCGGGCGAGCTCAGTGCTCCCCGTGATCCCCGGCAGGCCTCCACTTACACTGGCGCGATGACCGCGGAGTCCTGATCGAGCGCGAATCCGAGCGGGCATGGTTGGAGGCGGTGCTGATGGAGTCGCTCGAAGGCCGCGGCTCGCTGGTGCTGTTGGCTGGCGAGGCGGGTGTGGGCAAGACGCGCTTCGCCGAGGAAGTGGTCGAGTCCGCGGACGCCCGCTTCCTGCGAGGCGCTTCCGGCCCCGGAGCGCCTGCCTACGGGCCGGTGACGGCGGCTCTGCGCGGGTACATGCGCGCCGTGCCGGGAGGGCTCTCGGCTTGCGGTCCGCTGCGTTCGCATCTGGCCTTGTTGCTCCCGGAGCTCGGCGAGGCGATCGAGGAGAGCGATCGCGCGACGCTCTTCGAGGCGATCCGGTGCGGGCTGGCCGCGGTGACGGACCAGGGGCCCGCCGTGGTGCTTCTCGACGACCTCCAGTGGTCCGACGACGCGACACTCGAGCTCCTTGGCGCGCTCGCCGCACCTCTGCATGAGCTGCCGATGCTCGTGATCGGCGCCTATCGCTCGGACGAGATTCCGCGCGCACATCAGCTGAGGCGGCTGCGCGACGATCTGCGTCGCAGCCACTCGCTTCGCGAGCTGACGCTCGAGCCGCTCACCGAGCGGGGCACCGCGGCGCTGGCCGAGACGGTGTTCGGGCAGCGCCCGTCCGCGCGGCTCGCCAGAACGCTGCACGACCGCACGGGCGGCATCCCGTTCTTCGTCGAGGAACTTTGCCGGGGCGCTCGAATCGGGAGGGCGACTACTACCTGGGGACGACGGCGTCGAGCTGGCACTCGATGCCGAGGTGCCGCTGCCTGAGACGATCCGCGACGCCGTGCTGCTGCAGGCCAGCGACCTATCTGGTCAGGCCCGCGCGACCGCGGAGGCAGTTTCGGTCGCGGGCACCCGCTTCGACCTCGAGCTTGTGGCCGCTCTTGGCTGGGGGGCTGGTCTCGACGAGCTCGTCACGAGTGGGCTGATCGTGGAGCCCGGATCGGGGTGCGCGGCATTCCGTCACCCGCTCGCGCGCGACGCCATCTACGAGGACGTACCCTGGCTGCGCCGCCGCGCCCTTCACCGCGAACTCGCGAGGGAGCTCGAGGCGCGTGACCGCGGTCAGGCCGAGGTCGCCGCCCACTGGCTCGCGGCTCGCGACGCATCCCGAGCGCTCGATGCGCTGGTGGCCGCGGTCGATGAGCTTTCGGCCGTCCACGCCTACAGCGACGCCGCGCGTCTCGGGCGCCAGGCGCTCGATCTGTGGCCCGAGGGGGAACGCGGCCTGGAGCGGATACTGCGGTGCCGGTCACGCACCGAGGCCGCAGCCAAGGCCGGCGACCTCGGCCTCCTCGCGTAGCCCCGGCGGCTTGTTTGCGAGTGGGGCGCTCGGTCCGCGCTTTTACGCAACCGCTCGCGGCCAAGGACTTCGAAGCACTGCGCGCGGTGCTGCATCCGATGCCCCCTGCTTGGGCGCCGTATCTGGGAGTCGGCGTGTGGGACGCTCGTTGAATCGGGTCTCAGCGGGCGTGGGGCCCCGGTGCATTGGAGGGTGCTGGCCGTCGCATGTGGAGCACGGGAAACGGTCGACCGCCGTCGTCGAGGGGCGAGCGGCCGACAACGCGGAAGCCGAGGCGCACGTAGAAGTCGCGCGCCGCCCGGTTCTGCTCGTTGACGTCGACCGTCAGCTCGCCGCCGCGCAGCTGTTGGGCGTGCGCCACGAGTCGCCGACCCCCGCCCTGCCGGCGGCGCGCCGGCTCGAGGAAGAGCGCGGCGATGTCGTTGCCGACGAGTCCCATGAAGGCGATCGGCACGTCGCGCTCTGTCAGCACCCAGAGGTCGAGGGCGTCATCAGCCAGGGCCCGCTTTGTGAGCGGACGCAGCGCGACGATGTCGGACTCGGTGAGGAAGTCGTGTGTCGCGCGCACCGAGCGTTCCCACAGCGCAAGCAGCGCGCCGGATTCTGCGGCGCGGGCGCGGCGGATCTGCAGGACCGGATCGAGGTTGAGGTCAAGCCAAACCCGATCGCGCAGTTCAAGGCCGTTTATGCCCGTCTCGGCGACATAGCCGGTTTCGGCCGTGAACGCATCCCGCTCGATCGAGCGCATCCGGAATCCACTGTGCTGGTAGAAGCGGAGGTTGTCGACGTCGGCGGCCGCGGTGGCGACCAACAGGGCGGACCGCGACTCGTCGCGCGCCAGCCGTGTCGCCGCGGCGACCAACGCGCGGCCGATGCCGCGCCGGCGGTGCGAGGCGACGACGGCCATGTTCTTGATCTCGGCCTCGTCTTCGCGCTCCGTCTCGGTGAGCTGTAGGTGGCCGACAACCTCCTCGTCCACCAGAGCGACCAGAACGCGACCGTCGTCCAGGTAGGAGGCAAGTTGCGTCGGCGAGTCCTCGGCCAGTTCAAACAGCGATCGCAGCTCGTCTCTGGCGCCGGCGTACTCCTCGACGCGCAGCGGCAACGGCGGCCGGTCGTCCTCGTTGCGTGTCAGCAGTAGCTGAAAGCCGTCGGGATCCTCGAACGCCAAGGCGTGCTCGCGCCAGTACGGATTGGCCGGTACGACCGGCCGTTGAGCGATGCGTGCGACCATCGCATCAATCTCCGTCTGGGTGTCGAGGTAGAGCACAAGCAGCGACTCGGGATGAGGCTCCGAGGCCGGATGCGAGCCACCCGAGGTCAGCTCCAGCTGCGTGCCGGTCCCCGGCACCGCGAGGAAGACGCCGTCGTAGCCGTTGTGGCCGACGAAGCGCCCGAGCTCGGCGAAACCCACTCGGTCGCGGTAGAACGCCCTCAGCGCTTCCAGCTTGTCGGTGTGACGAGACACCCTCAGCTTCATGCCGCCGATCATGGCATCACAACCTCCGTCGGCTTGAGAACATCGCTCCCACTGCTGCGCGGCCAGCGGGTTATCCGATGACCCGACAGGCACTTGCTCGGGACGATGTCCACGCGTCTGCGCGAGTGAGGGGGGAGCTATTGCTTGCTTCAGCGGAAGCGAGCGTATGGGAGTCGGCGTGCGACGCGCTCGGTCGTCGTCCGTTGGACGCGCAACCGCTCAGACGAACCCAGAGCTCGCTCGGATATGGACGAACAGCGCCACCTTGTATCACGACCGCGGGCGGGCTTCCCAGCGCTAGTAGTGGGCCTATGCCGCGGTCACTCCTACTGACGAAGCGGCCCGGCCATGTCCCTCGGGGTGACCGGCGGTGACGCCGGGTCGACTGTCGACGCATCGACGGTGGTCAGCTTGCGCGCGTGCGGGGAAGCTGCTCGCAGTGGGTCGCGAAGGCGGTGACCATCGTGCGGAGCTGCTCGCGAATCGCCTCATCGATCAGACGGCTGTCCTGGTCGAACCGCTCGCCGGAGTGGTCGACGAAGAGCCACTGGTCGAACCACGGCCGCATCCTCAGGTAGCGGAACACCGATACCCAAGCCATCTGGGCGTTGCGCGTGCCCGACCCGCCGCCGGCCCCGATGACCGCGACCGGCAGGTCGCCAAAAACGTGGCGTATGTCAGAGGCCGGGCGCGACGCCCAGTCAATCGCGTTCTTCAGGAAGCCCGGGATTCCCCAGTTGTACTCGGGCGTAGCGATGAGCAGCCCGTCCGCCGCCCGCAGCGCATCTTTCAGCTCTACGGCTTGGGGCGGGAGGCCGTCGCGCTCGATGACGTCTTGGTTGAAGAGCGGAAGCGAGGCGATGACCGCCAATGGGCTGAAATCCAAGTCGATCCCAGGCGGAGCCAGGACTGCGGCTTCGTCGAGCAGTGCCCGGTTCCGCGAACGCTCACGGAGGCTTCCGCCGAAGGCGAGTATGCGCATCGGTTCGTACCTTCTTGCCTGCGTCGGGGTGCCGGGATCGGCCGCGACTGAGCGAACGCGTCAGTCGATCTCGGCGAAGAAGATCGTCACGCCGCCGGTGGCGAAGTTCGGGATGTCGTTGACG
>JBKPMS010000088.1:0-36789 GCA_046732275.1 Actinomycetota bacterium
CACCTTTTCGGGCAAGGAGTTCGGCTCAACGAGCGTGATCTCCGGTTCGTTCACCTGCTGAGATCGCCGGCAGTCGGCGAGCGGCGGCTTGCCGCCGTTCGCCGACCTACGCGCACCAACCCTCAAGTCTCCTAAAGGTGCCAGGCAAGAATCACAAGGTTGCAAAGAATCGGCGGGTTCCGCACGAAAAAGACAGGCCCCGAGGGACTGATCTTCCTTCGGTCGAGGGTTAGAGAACGCCGGGCGACAGGCTTTCCAGTCGCCGCGGGTGCCGGCTCAGGCGGCGCCCGTCGAGAACGCCCCGCCGTTAGCGCGGGTCCGCGCCTTTGATCATCATGGCTCCCGCGGAGCGGGAGCCGGATCAAAGGCGGCCTAAAGACGGCCGGCGACGGACAGCTGGTTCTCCGCGTGGAGAACCCGCTGCTCGAGCTGCCACCGGTCGGCGCTCGACTCGCCGCGTTCCACCAGCTCGAGCTCGCGGCGAGCTGTCTCGAGCTGCTCACGCGCCCGCGCTTCGTCGATCTCGTCCGCGAGCACGGCGTCGTCCACGAGCGCAATGGCCCGGTCCGTCTCCACCTTGAAGAAGCCGGGGCCGGTCGCGTACTCCTTGACGTTCTCGCTGGCGCGATCCAGGTACACCCGGGTGGAGCCGGCCTTCAGGGTCGCGATGAGCGGCGCATGCCGCGCCAGGACGCCGATCTCACCCGCTGCTCCGGGGACGACCAGCATCTCGACCTCGCCCTCGAACGCCGGGCCGTCCGGCGTCACGAGCGACAGGTCGAAGAGCCTCTTGCCCTCGGTCGCCACGCGTTACGAGACGGCGGCCGGCTCGGCCTCGGGATCCCGTGCGTCCGCGCCGATCGTTGCGTCGTCGCCCTCCGGCTCTTCCTCGGCCTGCTCGGCTTCGTCCCCGCCCGCCAACCGCCGGCCCTTCTCGACAGCCTGCTCGATCGTCCCGACCATGTAGAACGCCTGCTCCGGAAGCTCGTCGTGCTTGCCGTCGATGATTTCCTGGAAGCCTTTGATCGTGTCCTCGGTCCGCACGTACTCGCCCGGGGTGCCGGTGAACTGCTCCGCGACGAAGTTCGGCTGAGACAGGAAACGCTGGATCTTGCGTGCACGCGAGACGACGAGCTTGTCCTCGTCCGACAGCTCGTCGATGCCTAGGATGGCGATGATGTCCTGCAGGTCCTTGTAGCGCTGCAGGATCTCTTGCACGCGCGTCGCCGTCGCGTAGTGGTCGTCCGAGACGATCCCCGGCTGCAGCGCGCGCGAGAACGAGTCGAGCGGATCCACGGCGGGATAGATCCCCTGCTCCACGATCGCCCGTGAGAGAACCGTCGTCGCATCGAGGTGTGCGAACGTGTTCGCGGGCGCAGGATCGGTCAGGTCGTCGGCGGGCACGTAGATCGCCTGCACCGACGTGACGGAGCCGGTGCGTGTGGATGTGATCCGCTCCTGCAGCTGCCCCATCTCCGTTGCGAGCGTCGGCTGGTACCCGACGGCGCTCGGCATGCGACCGAGCAGCGCGGACACCTCGGAGCCCGCCTGCACGAACCGGAAGATGTTGTCGATGAAGAGGAGGACGTCCTGCCCCTCGTCGCGGAAGTACTCCGCCATCGTCAGCCCGGACAGTCCCACGCGAAGCCGGGCGCCGGGCGGCTCGTTCATCTGCCCGTAGACGAGCGCGACCTTGTCGAGCACGCCGGACTCCTGCATCTCGAGCCACAGGTCGTTGCCCTCGCGCGTTCGCTCGCCGACACCGGAGAACACCGACACGCCGCCGTGCTGCTGCGCGACGTTGTGGATGAGCTCCTGGATCAGCACCGTCTTACCGACGCCGGCGCCGCCGAACAGCCCGATCTTGCCGCCCTTCACGTACGGCGCGATCAGGTCGATCACCTTGATCCCGGTCTCGAAGATCTCCGTCGTCGGCGACAGATCGCGGAACGACGGCGGATCTCGGTGGATCGGCCACCGCTCGCCATCCTGCGGAGCGTCCTTCGCGTCGATCGGCTCGCCGAGCACGTTCCACAGTCGTCCGAGCGTCTCCGTCCCGACCGGTACGGAGATCGGCTGACCCGTGTCCTCGACCTCCCGCCCGCGGGCGAGCCCGTCCGTCGAATCCATTGCAACTGCACGAACCCGATCGTCGCCGAGATGCTGCTGGACCTCGGCAATCAGCGCGCGTGACCCGTCGCCGTCCTGCTCGGGAATCTCGATTCGAAGCGCGTTGTTGATCTCCGGCAGGCCCTCGGGGAACACGGCGTCGATCACGACGCCCTTGATCTCGATGATTCGTCCGGGCTTTTGGGCGCTCTGTTCGGGCATGGGTCTCCTGGTGAAGCGTTGAGAGGACGAGGCAGAAGCCCGAGGGCTCCCGGTTCGGAAAAGTGTATCGGGAGGAGGGCCGCCGCTAGAGCGTCAGCCGCGAGTGCACGTTGCGGTTCGCCTGGGCGGCCGCCGCCTGCTGCAACATTCGCAGCTCGTTCTCCGGGAAGCGCAGGCTTGCCGACTCCGCGGACGTCGAGCGGGCGGCTCGCAGTCCGCTGCTGCTCGAGCCCATACCGCCTACGAGAGCGCCGAGCCCGACCGCAGCAGCGATTGCGGCCGCCGCGGCGGCGACCGGGATCCTCCTGGCGATAGCGCGGCGGCGGCTGGGCAGCGCGATCGGGAAGTCGAGGTCCTCGAGCGGCGCAGCCCGCAGGAGGTCCGCGGTCTTCCGCGTGCCGCCGAGGAACGCGCGGCAATCGGCGCAGAGCCCGACATGCGCCTCGACGCGCGCCTGCTCGACCTCTGAGAGCTCGCCGTCCAGACCCGCGGAGATGTGGCCCCGAACCTGCTCGCAATCGATCGAGTGAAGCTGCCCCATGCTGACTCTCACCCCAGTTCTGACGGCCTCTAGTAGGAGAAGTTAGCCATTTCTCCCTGTTATCGTGCGAAAGAGTTGACTAGACGCAGCAGACTCAACTAAAGCTAACGAGCGCGTCATCCATGCGCAAGGCGCCCGCACGGCAGGCGTCGCGGCCCGCACGGGTGATGAATGGACACCCGAGCTCGCGGAACCGCCCGTTCGTCACGACGGCGAGCGCCGTCCCGAGCCACTCGTAGCAAGTCCCGCGCGCGGGGGCGGGCATGCCGCCGCAGCGCTCGATCAGCTTCACGCGCCGCGAGCCTCTCGACGTGAGGAGATTCTGGGCGTTGACGCCGTACACGCAGCTGCGTGCGTCGGTCGCGCGGAGTCGTGCGCAAACCCGCAGCTGCTGGAACGGATCCGGGGACGTGATCAACGAGGCCGCGCCGATGCAGCCCACGCGTTGGCGTCCGGTGAGGCCGGCGCAAACCTTGCGGACTCCGGCTGCGTTCGTCGGGAGTGTCGGCGGCGGCAGCTCCAGGAAGTACCGGTACCAGCACGGCCGTACGAACGCGTGAATCGCCTTTGCGCACAGCTTGCGCGCCGACGTCACGGCGTGGCGCGCGCGCTTCGCGCCGTCGCGGCCGGCGATCGACAACCAATAGTCGTGGTAGGCGCCTTGCGCACAGTCCGGGGCTTGCTTCGCCGGCAACGTCCGGCACGCCTTGATCCCGAACGCGAGCTGCCCGTGGTAGAGGCGCATGTACGCATGTCCGAGTGTATGTATGCACGTGTACGACCGGAACCGTGTCGGCGCTTGGAGACACATCTTCACCGCGCCATCAGGGCCGAGCCGCCCGATCTGAGGGCCGAGCGTCATGACCATTCCCATCCCGAACCCAGCAGAGCAGCCCGGGTCGTTGGAGCGCGGCAGGTAGCGCTGGAGGTTGGCGAGCGTCACGTGGTGCCGCAACGCGTACTTGCGGCCGACGATGTGCATCATCATGTGGCAGTTGCTCTCGAGATAACCGCCGCCTGCTCGCACCTTCTTGTCGATCCTCGGCAACTCGTTCGCGGGGTCCTTGGAGCGCTGCACGTCGGCCAGCAGACGCGTGACGTAGCAGTTCCAGATCGACGCGTCCTTCCGCAGGAGGCTGCAACGCGACAGGTACGTGGTCTGACCGTACGAGTCGTCCAGAAGGATGCCGCCGGGAGGAGGACCTGCGGTCGCCGCCGGCGCCAGGGCCAGCAAGACGAATGCGCCCACGGCGAGCAGCGTCACGCGCAGGCGCTTCACGAGCGGAATCGTAGCCACACCTACTTTGACGTCTTCCGAGGCGTCCCGGTTGGCCGCTACTGGACGCGGACGTGCCGGACGGACGGCGCGCTGCGGTTCCCGGCGCGGTCGATTGCCACAACTGTCACCGTGTGCGTCCCCGGCAGCGGCTTGCCCACGACGACCGGCTCTTCCGTCGCGTCGCCGCCGAGGCGCTGGGGCGGCCGCGCGTCGACGACCACGCGGAAGCGGGAGAGGCCGCTCCCCGTGTCGCGGGCATCCTGGAGCGTGACGCGCAACTTGCCGGCGACGACGTCGGCGGTGAAGCGCGGCCGACGCGGTGCGACGGAGTCAGTCCACCGGAACCGGAAGCGCGCGGTGCCGCTTGCCGCCTCGAGAGTCGTGAGCGAGAACGCGCCGCTCTTGCGGAAACGGTCACCGGGACGGAGCTCCGGACGCTTCCGGCCGGCGGGGTTGTCGACGAGCACGTTCACCATCGCGTTGATGCTCGACCGGTCCCGGTCCGGGCTCGGGCTGACGCGGACGATCAGGCCGGCGACGGGGGTGTCACCACGGTCGGTTGGATCGGGCTCGGCGCGGTACTCGACCCAGTACTGGTCCTGAGCGGTCGTGACCACGAAAGCCTGTGTGCCGGACGAAGGACGCTCGATCGGATCGACCGCGTAGACGCCGCCCGTCGACGGCCTGGCGATGCGTGTGAGCCAACCGAGGGAGTATTTGGCGTAGGCGCTGAAATCGCCCGTCCCGCCACCCATCGTGTCGTAAGGGTCGCCGTACTCGACCGCAGGGCAGCCGGCGCGGCGGCAAGACGTGCTGTTTGCGTGCGGCAGACCGAACGCGTGGCCGAGCTCGTGCGCGACGAGCTTCCGCGACAACGTGCCGTCGAGGAAGACCGTGTTCGCCTGCGTCACGCCGGACCAGGGGCAATCGACGGACGGATGGACGTAGATGATCCGCTCGTACGCGGCGGGGTCGTAGCCGGCGCTCCGGGCCGCCGCTGCGCCGGCCGTGCGAATCAGCGGCACCGAGCAGCCCGGCGAGGCCTCGAACGCCTTCAGCCACGGCGTCACCGTGCCTATCAACCACGCCTTCCCGTAGGACGACTGGCGGTAGAACGCGTCGGCCTCGTCGAAGACGACGTGGTGAACCTCGTCGCGCGTGAACGGTTGCGGGCCCCACGTCACGAGGACGACGAGGACACTCTGAGCGCCGAGGATCGGCGGCGTCAGAGACGAGCCGGCCGAAGGTGCGAGCGTCAGGACGAGACCGAGGAGCGCGACCGGAACCAGCCGCCGCCCCACCGGGCGACTACCCGGCTACCGGCTGAGGCGTGTCGACGATCTGCAGCGGCTTGACGATCTCCGCGAAGTGGCACGCGCTCGGGTGGCCTTGACCGCGATCGATGAGCTCGGGGACTTCTTCGGCGCAAATCGGCTGCGCCTTCCAGCACCGCGTCCGGAAACGGCAGCCCGAGGGCGGGTTGGCGGGGTTCGGGACGTCTCCCTCGAGCACGATCCGCTTTCGCTTCCCGCGATGCGTGGGCGCCTCGATCGGAATCGCCGAGAGCAGCGCCTGCGTGTACGGATGAGAGGGCCGGTCGTAGATGTCTTCCTTGCTGCCGATCTCGACGACCTTGCCGAGGTACATGACGGCAACCCGGTCGGAGATGTGCCGGACGAGGGAGAGGTCGTGGGCGATGAAGAGGTACGTCAGGCCGAAGTCGCGCTGCAGCGACTCGAGCAGGTTCACGACCTGCGCGCGGATCGACACGTCGAGCGCGGACACGGGCTCGTCGAGAACCACCATCTGCGGGTTGAGGGCCAGAGCGCGCGCGAAGCCGATCCGCTGACGCTGACCGCCCGAGAACTCGTGCGGGAAACGGTTCGCGTGCTCGGGGCTCAGGCCGACGGTGCGGAGCAGCTCGTCGATGCGGCGCCGCCCTTCCCGCCCCCTGTACTGGCCGTGCACTCGCAGTGGCTCGGCCACGATCTCACGCACGGTCATGCGCGGATTCAGTGACGCGTAGGGATCCTGAAAGACGATTTGAAGCTCGCGCCTGACCTCGCGCATGCGCCGGCGCGTCAGCCCGGTGATGTCCTGACCGTTGAAGATGATCTTCCCGGCCGTCGGCTCGAGCAGCTTGATCACCGTCCGGCCGAGCGTCGTCTTGCCGCAGCCTGACTCGCCGACGAGGCCGAGCGTCTCACCGGCGCGGAGGGTGAGGTCGACGCCGTCGACGGCGTGCACCTGTCCAACGCGGCGCTTGAAGACGCCGGCAGTGATCGGGAAGTGCTTGTAGAGGCCCTCCATGCGAAGGATCTCGCGACCCTCCGCGGCTCGCTCGTGGATCGCCTCTTCCTGGACCTCGGTCGAAGCGGTTGTCTCGCTCATGCCGTCCCGGCTCCCACGGGCTCGACGAGATGTCCCGTACGTCCCTCGAGCTCCTCGGCGAAGTGGCAGGCGCTCAGGTGTGCGGTCGCGCCGACCGGTCGCAGCGGCGGTTCCTCCTCACGGCAGCGGACGCGGCCCTGCGAGAGGAAGCAACGCGGATGAAAGGGACAGCCGGGCGGCCGGTTGATCAAGCTCGGCGGCTGACCCGGAATCGGTCGCAGCCATTCCTCGTCCGCGTCGAGCCGGGGAAGGCTGTCCATCAATCCCACCGTGTAGGGGTGACGCGGTGACCGGAAGATCGTGTCCACGTCGCCGAGCTCGACGATCTTGCCGGCGTACATGACGATCACGCGATCCGCGAGCTCCGCGATCAGCCCGAGATCGTGCGTGATCAGGATCGTCGCTGCGTGCGTCTCGTCCTGCGCTTTCTTCAGGACCTCGAGGATCTGCGCCTGGATCGTCACGTCGAGCGCGGTCGTCGGCTCGTCGGCGATCAGGAGCGACGGCGAGTTCGCGATCGCCATCGCGATCATCGCGCGCTGCCGCATACCGCCGGAGAACTCGTGCGGATACTGCTCGTAGCGTCGCTCCGGGTTCGGGACGCCGACCGTCCGCAGTAGGGCGAGCACGCGCTTCTTCACCTCTTCGTCCTTCTCGTCCGGATGATGGGTCCGGATCGCCTCGCCGATCTGCGCGCCGATCTTGAGCACCGGGTTCAGCGACGTCATCGGATCCTGGAACACGAGCGCGACGTCGTTGCCCCGCACCTGCCGTAGCGCTTTCTTCGACAGCTTCAGCAGGTCCTTCCCTTTGAACATCGCCTCGCCGCTGACGATGCGTCCGGGCGGCTGCGGGATCAGCCCGAGGATCGACATCGTGCTGACGCTCTTGCCCGAGCCGGACTCGCCGACGATGCCGAGCGTCTCCCCCGGAAAGACGTCGTAGGTGACGCCGTCGACGGCCTGAACGATGCCGTCTTCCGTTGAGAACTCGACGACGAGATCTCGAATCGAGAGAAGCGGATCAGGCACGGACGCGGCGCTGGGTCGGATCGAGGGCGTCGCGGAGCCCGTCACCGATGAAGTTGATGCAGAGGACGATGATCACGATGACCACCCCTGGGAAGGTGACCAGCCACCACTTGTCGATGCCTTGATCCTGACCTTCGCTGAGCAGTGCGCCGAGTGCCGGGGTCGGAGGCTCGATGCCGAACCCGAGGAAGGACAGCGTCGCCTCGAGCAGGATCGCAATGCCGATCGTCAGTGTCGCAGCGACGACGATCGGCCCGACGGTGTTCGGCAGCATGTGCCTGAGGATGATCCGGAGATCGCCCGCACCGGCGGCGCGGGCCGCCTCGACGTACTCCTTCTCGCGGAGGGATAAGAAGCTTCCCCGGACCACGCGTGCGATCGACGTCCAGATCAAGGCCGCGAGGAGTAATGCGAGCTTCGTCGGAGTGCTGTGACCGAGGTACTTCGCCGCGGTCAGCAGCACGGCTAACAGGGGTAATGTCAGGAAGAGGTCGGTGATCCTCATGAGCAGGTTGTCCGCCCACCCACCGTAGAAGCCGGCGAAACCGCCGATGATCGTGCCGATGAGCGTCGACAGGATGCCGACGAAGATCCCGACACGCGCCGAGGTTCGGATCCCGTAGAGCGTGCGGCTGAAGGAATCTCGCCCGGCGCTGTCCGTCCCGAAGATGTGCTTCTCGCTCGGCGCCTGGCTCAGTGACTCCAGGTTGATCTGCTGGTACGTGTACGGCGCGATCGCGTTCGCGAACACGCCGCAGCCGAAGATGAAGAGGAGGACGATCAGGCTCCCGAGAGCGAGGCGATGGCGCATGAACCGTCGGCGTGCATACGCCCACTGGCTCCGCGCCTTGATCTCGAGACCGCTCTCGTAGGCAAGCGTCGTAGCATCGCCGGGAGCGGCGTCACCGATCTCGCGCGACTCGGCAGGAAGTGCCGCGTCGACCCGCCGCTCGGCGCCGGGGGGCGCCACGGCCAACGGGTTGCGGTCCTGGACCGGACGGTCAGTCATAGCGAATCCTCGGGTCGAATACCCCGTAGAGGATGTCCGCAATCAGGTTGAAGACGATCACCATCGTCGCAACGACCATCAACCAGGCCATGACGGGGTAGGGATCGCTCGCAAACAGCGCGTTGATGAAGTAGAAGCCCATGCCGTCGAGCGTAAAGATGGTCTCGGTGACGATCGCGCCGGCGAAGATGGCGCCGAAGTCGATCGCGACGACCGTGATGATCGGGATCAGCGCATTGCGGAAGGCGTGCTTCATGATCACGCGCCGCTCGACGAGACCCTTCGCGCGGGCAGTGCGCACGTAATCGGAGTTCAAGACTTCGAGCATCGACGCGCGCATGTAGCGGCTGTACGTCGCGATACTCAGCACGCACAGCGCGATCACCGGCAAAGCGAGATGCTGCGCGCGGTCGAGGAGCCAGTGGAACCCTGTACCGGCATTCGTCGGAGACGACAGGCCAGACGTGTAGAAGACGCGGATATTCCACTTGAGGTAGATCTGGACGACGAGCACCTGCAGCATCAGCGCGAGCCAGAAGACAGGCGTCGCGAAGCCGACGAAGCTCAAGGTCGTCGCGGTGTAGTCGAACGCGGAGTATTGACGTAACCCCGAGTACACACCGATCGCGATACCGACGATCACCGAGATGATGAGCGCCGTCAGGATGAACTGGAGCGTGTGGCCCATGACGCGCTTCAAGTCGGGCCAGATCTTGCGGTTGCCGAACAGGGTGGTTCCGAACTGCTTCGTTACCGCGTCGCGGATCCAGTAGCCGTAGCGGACGATCACGGGCTTGTCGAGATTCTTGGAGTGCTCGATCGCGTGGATCTGCTCCGCCGTGATGTTGGGATTCGCCCTCAGCCGCCCGAGCGGATCGCCCGAGACCGAGACGAACGTGAAGATCAGAAAGCTCGTCGCAACGAGCACCGGAATGCTGTAGAGGATCCGGCGGACGATGAAGGTCAGCATCGGCTGACCGCATTATGAACGAGTTCCGCCCCCGGTGAATGGGGGCGGAACTCGTGGTTTGTCAGAACGCAGTCGGTCTTCGTGGCGTCCCTCTAGCCCTTCGACCAGTTCTCAGCGTTGAAGCTGGGCCCCTGGCTCGAGGCGTTGTCGACCATGCCCTTCACCGACGTCTTGTAGACGAGGTACGTCGGGCGCTGGAAGAGCGGGATCATCGGGATGTCGTTCGCGACGATCTTCCCGACCCGCTTGATCAGCGCCAGCCGCTTGGCGTCGTTCAGCTCGCGGTCTGACCGTCCGAGCAGGTTCGTCGCCGTGCGGTTGCAGTACTCGGTGTAGTTACCCGGGTTACCGCAGCTCAGGGTGCTGACGTTGTAGTGCGGGTCGACCGTCACGAGGTACGTGAACATCGCCAGGTCGAAGTCGTGCGCCGGCAGCTTGCTGCCGAACAGCGTGCCCGCCGGCACGAACCCGTTGCGGAACTCGATGCCGGCCTTCTGCGCCTGATCCTGGAAGATCGTGAACGCAAGCGCACGCAACGCGTTCCCCGTCGTCGAAGCGAAGTCGAACGACACCTTCGTCCCGCCACAGCGGTAGACGCCGTCGCCGCCCTTCGAGCAGTTATGGGCGCGCATCGTGTTCGCGACCTTGGTCGGGTTGTAGTTCCACTTCCCGAAGTCGTTCGAGTACCCCTTCTCGCCCTTGAGGCGGACGAGGCTCTGCAGAGGACCGACGCTCGGGTTGAGGTTCCCGTAGAGGGCTTTCGCAGCGGCACCGCGGTTCACCGACTGCATCAGAGCCTGACGCATCCACAGCTGCTTCGCCAGGGGGTTGCCCTTGGCGCCCTGCTGGATCTCGATGTGCTCGTACTGCAGGCCGACATGGCTCACCACACGTAGGCCGGCCTGGCTGCGGAGATCCGCGAGAGCCAGCTGCGGCTGCGGGTAGATCGCGTCGACCTCACCGGAGCGGATCGCCTGGATCTCGGAGTTCGTGTTCGTGATGAAGCGGAACACGATCGAGTCCAGCTTCGCCCGCTTGCCGTACCAGCCACGCGGGTTGCGCGTGAGCGTGATGCCGGAGCCGCGGTCGAAGCGGGTGACGAGGAACGGCCCGTTCCCGATCGGGGCGTTGCCCTTCTTCGGGTTGCAGATGCAGTCGTTCCAGACGGTCAGCATGTCCGTGCCCTGCAACGCGTGCTGCGGGAGGACGTAGTTGAAGAGCCCTCGCCAGGCCGCGAAGTTCTTCTTGAAGGTGATCTTCACCGTCTTCCCGTTACCGGTCACGCTACGGATGTCCTCGTAACCGAGCGGGTCGATGTGCTCCTTGTACTTCGGGTTTTGCGTCTGCTGCCAGGTGAACCTGAAGTCCTTACCCGTCACCGGCACGCCGTCGCTCCATTTGGCGTTCTTGCGGATCGTGTACGTGATCCGCTGCGGCCTGGTCTGGAGCTTGAACTTGCTGATGAGATCGGGCTTGTACGTGAATTTGGGCGTAAACAGGAAGGCGCCGCGGATCACAGGCGTCTGGAACACGACGTTCCAGAACGCGTTGCAATCGATGTCCAGGATCAGGTTGAGACACCAGTCCGGACCGCCGCCCTGCTCAGCCCCGAAGACCAGAGTGCCGGCCTTCTTGGCCGAAGCATTGTCTGGCCCGTTAACTCTCGCCGAGCCGGTGGCCGCAAGCGCGAGCGCCGCGAGCACCACCCCGGCCAAGAGCCAGAGCTTACGTCGATGCATCTACTCCCTCCGTTCGTCTATGGGCCTGCAGATGCATGCCCATATAAATGTCCTCCCTCCCCTCCCAGGGGCGGGCCGCATTCTGACAGACGCAAAGACGCTTCCCGCGGCGGTTTGTTAGGGACTTGCGTGCGAAGCCGGTAAGTGTGTCCGGATAGGGCTTGATTCAGCCGGTCAGAGCATCTGCGCCGGCCACGACCTCCAGGATCTCCTGGGTGATCTCGGCCTGGCGGGCCCTGTTCATTGCCAGAGTGAGGCTGTCGATGAGCTCTCCTGCGTTCTTCGACGCGTTTCTCATGGCCGTCATGCGGGCGCCGTGCTCCGACGCCGCCGACTCGAGCAGCGCCCGGTAGAGCTCGGTCTCCAGGTAAACCGGTAGGAGACGCTCCAGGATCTGCTCCGGCTCGGGCTCGAAGATGAAGTCGCCCCGCGTCGCGTCTTCTTGCCGTTCCTCCGCGTCGGTCTCGAGCAGGTCTTCGGCCAGGGGCAGGAGATCCTGCACGGTCACGCGCTGCACGAGCGGTGACTCGAAGTGGTTGTAGACGACGACGACGCGGTCGACCTGGTTTTCCGTGTACAGCTCCGCTACGCGGTGCGCGATCGCCTGCGCGTCCGCGTAGCGCGGCTGGTCCGTGAAGCCTGTGAACTCGCCGGAGAGCTCCTGTCGCCGGAACCGGAGCGATCCCGTGCCTTTGCGACCGACAGCGACCCACACGACGTTCTTCCCCTCTCCCCGGAGCCGACGGTCGAGCGCGAGTGCCCGCCGCAGGATCTGCGAGTTGAACGCGCCGGCAAGCCCGCGGTCGCCCGTCAGCGGAACGATCGCCACCGTCTCCTCCTGCTCGTGACGCTGGAGCAGCGGGAGGCCGCGGACCGAGGCGCTCGCGCGCGCGGTGCCGGCCATCAGCTCGAGCATGCGATCGGCGTAGGGGCGCATCGACTCGATGCGGCCCTGCGCTCGCCGGAGCTTGGCGGCGGCGACGAGCTCCATGGCGCGCGTGATCTTCCGCGTGTTGCGGACGGAGCGGATCCGACGCTTGATGTCCTGGACGGAGGCCATCAGGCGCTAGGCGACGAGGCTCGCCTCTTCCTTCACGTCGAAGGCCTGAAGGAGCTTCTTGAGCTCCTCGTCGAGCTTCTCGGAGGTCTCGTCCGAGAGGTCGCCCGTCTCGCGGATCTCCTTGAGGATCGACTCCTGGGCGCGCAGCTGCTCACGGAGCTCCTCCTGGAAGCGCGGAACCTGGCCGACGGGGATCTCGTCGAGAAACCCGTTCACGCCGGCGTACAGAGCGGTCACCTGTTCCTCCACCGGCCACGGCTGGTTCTGCGGCTGGTTCAGCGTCGCGACCATCCGCTCGCCGCGGCCGAGCGCCTTCTGCGTCGCCTCGTCGAGCTCCGAGCCGAACTGTGCGAACGCTTCCAGCTCGCGGTACTGCGAGAGGTCGAGGCGCAGCCGGCCGGCAACCCTCTTCATCGCCTTCGTCTGCGCGCTCGCGCCGACCCGCGACACCGAGATGCCGACGTTGACCGCAGGACGAACGCCCGAGAAGAAGAGATCCGACTCCAGGAAGATCTGCCCGTCTGTGATCGAGATCACGTTCGTCGGGATGTAGGCCGAGATGTCGCCGGCCTGCGTCTCGATGATCGGCAGTGCCGTCAGCGAACCGCCGCCAAGCTCGTCGTTGAGCTTGCACGCGCGCTCGAGTAGCCGCGAGTGCAGGTAGAAGACGTCACCGGGAAATGCCTCGCGGCCGGGCGGACGCCGCAACAGCAGCGAGAGCTGGCGGTACGCGTCCGCGTGCTTCGACAGGTCGTCGTAGATGCAGAGGACGTGCTGGCCGTTGTAGAGGAAGTGCTCGCCCATCGCGCAGCCGGCGAAGGGCGCCATCCACTTGATCGGCGCGGCCTCCTGGGCGGCAGCGGAGACGATCGTCGTGTACTCCATCGCGCCGCGGTCACGCAGGAGCTCGTAGACCTGGGAGACGGTCGACGCCTTCTGGCCGATCGCGACGTAGATGCATTTCACGTCGGTGTCCCTCTGATTCAGGATCGTGTCGATGCAGATCGTCGTCTTGCCGGTCTGCCGGTCGCCGATGATCAGCTCACGCTGGCCGCGGCCGACGTTCGTCATCGAGTCGATCGCCTTGATTCCGGTCTGAAGCGGCTCCTTGACCGGCTGGCGCGCGATCACGCCTGGGGCCTTGAACTCGAGGGGACGCGTGTCGGAGGTCTCGATCGGCCCCTGGCCGTCGATCGGGTTTCCGAGAGGATCGACGACCCGGCCGAGCATGGCCTCGCCGACCGGGACGCTCGCGACACGGCCGGTGCGCCGGGCCGGCTCGCCTTCTCTGACGTGCTCCCACTCTCCGAAGAGAGCGACGCCGACGTCGTCCTCCTCCAGGTTGAACGCGAGCCCTACGACGCCGTGCTCGAACTCGAGCATCTCCAACGCGACGGCGTTCTCGAGCCCGTAGACCCGCGCGATGCCGTCGCCGATCGACAGGACGGTCCCGACCTCGGCGAGGTCGGTCTCGACGTCGTAGTTCTCGATCCGCTCCTTCAGGATCGACGTGATTTCTTCCGGCCTAAGTTTCATCCGCTAACGGCTCCTTGTGACGAGGTCTTGGCGTAGTCGTTCGAGTCGGCCGCGCACGGACGCGTCCACGCGGAGCGTGTCGGCCTGCAGCACGAGGCCCCCGATCAGGCTCGGGTCGACGCGGCGGGTTGCTTCGACCGTGCGCCCCGTCGACTGCTCTATCTGGCGCACGATGTCGTCGGCGTCATCGTCGGAAAGCTCGTACGCAGTCGTGAGCTCGACCTTGACGCGCCGCTCCTGAGCAGCGATCAGGCGGTCGAATTCGCGCGCGATCTCCTCGATCTCGCCGATGCGGCCCTTCTCCGCGAGCAAGCGGAGGAAATTGCGCAGCAGCTCGTCGGCGCCGCCGAGCAGCTCCTGCAGAAGGTCCGCCTTCACGCGCGGCTCGAGCTGCGGGTTGCGGAGAACGTTCCGGAGCTCCGGCACCTCGCGCACCGACGCGGCGAAGTCGCCGAGCTCCGAGTGAACCTCCTTCAGCCGCTCCTTCTCCTCCGCAGCGTCGAAGAGCGCCTGCGCGTACGTGCGGTGGACGACGGCTATCTCGTCGCCTCCTGCTCTTCCAGCACCGAGAAGTCGAGGTCCTTGACGGCGTCCTCGATCAGGCGGCGATGGTCGGCGTCCTCGAGGACCTTGCCGGTGACCTTTGTCGTCGCGAGCAGCGTCAGCTCGGCGACCTCCGCCCGGATCTGCGTCAGCGCTCGCTGCGTCTCCGCCTCGATCTGCCGTCGCGTCTCCTCGAGCCGCCGCTGGCGGTCGGCCTCCGTCTCGTCCTTGACGCGCTGGCGCTGCGCGTCGGCGACATGCCGAGCCTCGCTCAGGATCTGCTCGGCCTGGCCGCGCGCCTGGCCGATCAGGGCCCGGTGCTCTTCGAGCAGCCCGCGGGCTTCGTCCCGCGCCTCGTCCGCGTCCTCGAGAGAGCGGCGGATCCGCTCACGGCGCTCGTCGATCGTCTGCTGGATCGGGCCGAACGCGTACTTCTTGAGGACCCAGAGCGTGATGAGGAACGCGACGATCGTCCAGATCATCAGACCGGGGACGACCTTGATCAGCGCGTTGTCTGCGACCAGCATCTGCATCAGAGGAGCCACTAGATCAGGACGTAGGCGAGGAGACCGCCGATGAGGCCGTAGAACACGACGGCTTCGGTGAGCGCGAAGCCCAGCCACTGGATCCCCTGCAGCTCGCCGCGGAGCTCGGGCTGCCGGGCGACAGCCTGGATCATTGAGCCGAAGATGTTGCCGATGCCGATACCGGCTCCCAGCGAGCCGAGGCCGATACCGAGCGCGAGCGCAATCGCCTTCCCGGCGTCGACGCCGTCACTCGCCGCGGCGATGAGAAAGGCCAACACGTCTTGTCTCCTCCTAGTGTTCGGGCTCGATCGCCGAGCCGATGTAGATAGCGGACAGGGCAGCAAAGATGAACGCCTGAATTCCCACCACGATCACGACCTCGAAGAGGTAGAAGGCGGTTGCGGCGGGCACGGCGATGATGGCGACGACGACGTTCTCGAGCACGAAGATCAGGCCGACGAAGGTCAGGATCAGCATGTGCCCCGCAAGCATGTTCGCGAAGAGTCGCACCGAGAGTGAGATCAGTCGCATGAACTGACCGAGGATCTCGAGCGGCACGATCAAAGGCAGCATCGCCTTCGGCACCTCCGGGATCCAGCTCTTGAAGTATCGGACCGGCCCGTTGTAACGGATGCCCTCGAAGTGCGTGAAGACGAAAGTCAGAAGGGCAAGCGCGAGCGTGACCGACAGCGACGAGGTCGCTGCATAGATGCCGAGCGTCGGCAGCCCGTGCCACTTCTCGTCCGACAACGGCAACGGGATGAACCCCAGCAGGTTGACGACGAAGATGAAGAGCATCAGCGTCGCGACGTAGGGGAACCACCGCGCGATCGCCTTCGACGGCAGGCCCTGCTCGGCGACCTGTGTCTGAGCGATGTCGTAGAGGAGCTCACCGGTCGTGCCGCGACGGGTGAGCGTCTTGCCGCGCATGAAGAAGAGGCCGCCGACGATCGTCACGAGCGCGCCGAGCAGCAAGTAGGCGACCGCCTTCGTGATCGAGAGGTCGAGGCCGCCGATGTGGATGGGAACCCATGCATGCTGCTCGAACTCCTCTTCGGGATGGAACTCACCCTTGGCCAGAGCCGTCTGAGGGAGCGCGAGCGCCGCGAGCGACGCGACCACGAGGAGGCGCTTCACCGCGCGTTCCCGAAGTACGCGAGCAGCGAGAGCCCGAGCTCGAACGTGTAGGCGAGCACGTAGACGACTGCGGCGGCCGCCGCCACGTCGGGGCGCGTGGCCGCAGCCGCGATGAGCACTGCGAGCAATGCGATCGCTTTGAAGCTCAATCCGAAGGCCAGCACTGCGGAGCCGGCGACGTTAGCGGTTCGCCCACGCAGTCGCGTCAGCACGATGTCGATCCCCTCGACGCCGAGCCACAGGACGGCGCCGAGCGCCCAGCCGGCGAGGGCCCAGCCCGCGAGGAGGAACACGGGCAGCGCGAGCAGCACGATCAAGAGGCCGCCGAGCGCCGGGATGAGACGCCCGGGAACGGGCCGCGGCGTGGCGAAGATCCCGCCCTCGCGCATCACAGCGTTCCTCGATAGCGGCGGTACACCGAGTAGACGGCGAGCGGGATCCCGGCGATCGCGCCCACGAGGACGCCGATGCCGACCGAGCCGGCCGCCCAGCCGATCAGCGCGCCGATCGCCATCGCGGCGAGGAGGACCCCGAGTAGCAGGCCTCCCGCCCCGGCGGGCTCGAACGAGGGGCGGGTCGTGGGCTCCATCCACGGGCAGCATACCAAGGCTTGTAACACCGCCAAGGCGCTTGGAATAGCGAAATCAGGCCGACTTTGTTATCCGCTCGGCGCGTGCCTCTGCCTCCCGCCGCCGGATCCTCGGATTGGCCAGCTTGACGATCTCGAGCAGGTAAACCATGTAGACGGACGCGGCGAGGGCGACGAGGCCGATCGCGGCAACGATCAGCGTCCGCCAGGGATGCCAGACCCCGTGCTCGTGAGGACGGATGAATCGCAGCGCCAACGCGGTCGCCGCGAGGGTGCCGCACCAGAGCCAGATGTACGTCGCCGCACGGCGCTGCGAGAACCCGATGTTGACGAAGCGGTGGTGCAGGTGATGCCGGTCGGCCACGTAGACCGGACGGCGGTACTTGAGCCGCTTCGCCACCACGAACGACGTGTCGATAATCGGCACGGCCAGGACGAGCAGCGGGAAGAACAACGTGACGATCGAGGCCGTCTTGAGCAGGCCCTGGAGCGGAATCGTGGCGAGCACGAAGCCGAGCAACATGGCGCCGGAATCCCCCATGAAGATCCGCGCCGGGTAGACGTTGTGCCGGAGGAAGCCGAGCGACGCCCCGAGCACGATCGCCGACAGGATCGCCGCCTGAATCTGAGGAATCGTCAGGGAGAGCGCGATCAGCGTGAACGTGAAGGCGGAGATGGCCGACACGCCCGCGGCAAGGCCGTCCAGGCCGTCGAGGAAGTTGACCATGTTCATGATTGCGACGATCCACAGCACCGACAGAGGCATGCCGACCCAGTCGGGGAGCGTGTGGATGCCGAGCACGGGGAACGTGAAGCGGTGCACCCAGATCCCGAAGCCGACGGGAATCGCGGCCGCGGCCACCTGGCCGCCGAGCTTCTCCCACCACCTGAGGCCGCGGAAGTCGTCGACGGCGCCGATCGTCGTCGCCACGGCGGCGCCGAGCAGCAGCCCGCGTGTCTCGCCGGAGAGGTCGAGGAAGGCGAGGGCGGGGACGAAGATGCCGAAGAAGAGTGCGAGCCCGCCTAACCGCGGGACGGTACTGCGATTCATCCTTCTGCCGCCCGGCTGGTCGACGACGCCGAGCAGCCGCGCCATCCCGCCGACCGCGGGCGTGAGCAGGACGACGATCGCCGCGGCGAGCACGGCACCCCAGATGATCTCGAGATGATCGGCGAGGGTGTGAAGCATCAGGCGACCGCGAGGACGACGCCGACGACGATGAGCACGAGGAGGAGCAGCATGAAGATCACGAAGATCATCGTGAAGATGCCCGCTCGCCGGGCGAAATCCTCCTCGGGCTCGACTTCGGTCCAGCGCTGCCAGCCCTTCGCTGCACGGCGCCTGCGGTAATCGCCGATCGCACCCATGCCTACTTCGTGCCGTACAGCCGGTCGCCGGCATCGCCGAGCCCGGGAACGATGAACCCCCGCTCGTCGAGGCCGCGATCGATGGCGGCGACGACGATCTGAGCTTCGGGATGGTCGCGGTGGATCCGCTCGATCCCTTCCGGAGCCGCGATGATCGCGATCAGACGTACCGACGTCGCGCCGGCATCCTTCACCGTCCGGATCGCGGCCGCCGTCGAGTTGCCGGTCGCGAGCATCGGATCGAGCAGGATCACGTCGCGCTCCGCGACGTCGGCGGGGAGCTTGGCGTAGTACTCGACAGGCTCGAGCGTTGCCTCGTCCCGATACATCCCGATGAAGCCGACGCGGGCGCTCGAGATCAGCGAGAGGACGCCGTCGAGCATCCCGATGCCCGCGCGAAGGATCGGGCAGACGGCGACCTTCTTGCCGCTGATGCGCGGGAACCGTCCGACCTCGAGGGGCGTCTCGACGTCGACGTCTTCCGTAGGCATGTCCTTCGTCGCCTCATAGGTCAGGAGCAGCGTCACCTCGTTGACGAGCTTCCTGAAGTGAACGGTCGGCGTGTTCTTGTCGCGGATGTAAGACAGCTTGTGCTGGACGAGCGGGTGCCTGACCTCCACGACCTGCCCCGTACGAGTTTCGGTCGACGTCACGCTGCGCTGGATCGTACTGCCATGGCAAGTCGGGCCAGAGCCTCGCCGGCCGGGAGCGCACCTTCGCGGATGACCCGCGGCTCTGCGCCCGTCAGGTCGATCACCGTCGAAGGAGTACCGGGAAGCTCACGACCCTCAACGACCGCGCCGGCGCCTTCCCGAATCTGCAGCGGCACGTCCTCGAGCCGTCGCGGGTCCTGCTCTCCCGGAGCGTTCGCGCTCGTGGCGATCACGACACCGACCTGTCCGAGGACCTCTGCTCCACGCCCCTCGAGCTTCGGCACGCGAATCCCGATCGCCTCCGGATTGCTGCCCGTGATCCACGGAAAACGGCGCGCGGGATTCGCTACGACGAGCGTCAGCGGTCCCGGCAGCAGGCGTTCCGCCAGCGCAGCCGTTCGTCCGCGCAGCTCCGGGATGCGCTCGAGCAGTTGACCGAGGCTCGCAGCCACGAGTGCCGTCGGCTGCGTCGCTTCCCGGCCTTTCAGCCGGTAGAGCCGTCGCGCCGAGTCCTCGCGTGACGGCTCGGCGGCCAGTCCGTACACCGTGTCGAACGGCATCACGACGGGCTTGCCGGCACGGAGCACGGCGACCGCTTCGTCGATCACACTGCCCGGAATCGGCCGACCTCCTCGCTCGTGACGAGCTTCGCTTTCATCGTCTCCCCTCGACCACTCGTTCGGTGCCGGCGAGATCTCGCGTGATCTCGATCTCGGCGTAGCCGAGCGACGCAAGGGTCTCGGCCACGTACGCCGCCTGGCCGTCACCCACCTCGAGTACGAGCGTGCGCGTCCGCGCGCGCCGCGCGAGCTGCTCGTGGAGCCCGCTGTCGACGAGAGCCTGCCTGGGCTCCCAGCGAAGCTCGGGCTGGAGATCGGCGAGCATCGGGCTGGCAACGTACGGTGGATTTGCGACCACGAGGTCCCAGCCTTCTGCCGCCGCTTCGACGCCGGCGACTCTTAGCTCGACGTTGAGCCCCAGAGCGCTCGCGTTCTCCTGTGCGAGCTCGAGCGCCGCACGGGACGTGTCGACACCCGTGACGCGGGCGCCGCGATGCTCGTCGGCGATCGCGAGCGCGATCGCGCCGCTGCCGACGCCGACGTCGAGGACACGTGGCGCCTCGAGGCCGTGCATCGCCGCGAGCGCACGTTCGACGACGATCTCCGTCTCGGGCCGAGGAACGAGAGCGCGCCGGTCGGTCTTCAGCGTCAGGCGCCGAAAGCCCCACTCGCCGAGCACATAGGCGAGCGGCTCACGCTCGGCGCGTCGTTCCACCAGAGCGTCGAGCTCCCCGGGCACGTTGCGATCCCGTTCGAGCAGCACCTGCGTGCGTGATCTGCCGAGCGCCTGTGCGACGAGGAGCTCGGCGTCGACGCGCGGCGTGTCGACGTCGGTCTCGGCGAGCTGCTCCTCGGCGAGACGCAGCGCCGCGGCGACTCTCACTCGCCGAGCGCGCGGCGACGGTCTTCCGCGGTCAACGCGCCTGTGAACTCGTCGAGGTCGCCCTCGAGGATGCGATCGAGCTGGTGCGCCGTCAGCTTGATGCGGTGATCGGTGACGCGGTTCTCCGGAAAGTTGTAGGTCCGGATCTTCTCGGCGCGCTCGCCGCTCCCGATCTGCGATCTGCGCGTCGCATCGAGCTCTGCCTGCTGCCGCTCGCGCTCCATCTCGTAGAGCCGCGCGCGGAGGACGCGGAGCGCCTTCTGACGGTTCTGCAGCTGGCTCTTCTCGTCCTGCATCGAGACGACGAGCCCCGTCGGCAAATGCGTGATGCGCACCGCCGAGTCCGTCGTGTTGACGCTCTGGCCCCCGGGCCCGGTCGATCGGTACACGTCGACCTTCAGCTCGTTGGGATCGATCTCGATCTCGACGTCCTCGGCTTCGGGCATGACGGCGACCGTCGCCGTCGATGTGTGGATCCGGCCCTGTGACTCCGTCTCGGGGACACGCTGGACGCGGTGCGTGCCTCCTTCCCACTTGAAGATCGAGTAGGCGCCGTCGCCCTTGATTGCGAACGTGACTTCCTTGAACCCGCCGGTTTCGTTCGGGCTCGAGCCGAGCTGCTCGACGCTGAACCCACGGCGCTCGGCATAGCGCGTCAACGCGCGATAGAGATCACCCGCCCAGAGCGCCGCCTCGTCGCCGCCGACTCCCTGGCGGATCTCGACGATCACGTCCTTGCTGTCGGCCGGATCCGTCGGCGCGAGCGCAACGCGCAGCTCCTCCTCGAGCGCACTGCTTCTCTCCTCCAGCTCCGGCACCAGCTCGCGCAGGACGCCGTCGGCCCGTGCGGCCTCGAGATCCTCGTGCACCTCGCGCCACTCCTGGGCCAGCCGGTGCGGAGCCTCCAGCTCCTTCAAGCGCCGGCCGGACGCGGCCGCCTCCTTGTGATCGTTGTAGACGGCCGGATCCGATAAGCGCTCCTGCGCCTCCTGGTACGAGCGCTCGAGCTCCTCGACGAGTTGTTCGATATTGCCGGCCATCACCGGCTCAGGTTAGCTTTCTAAACGGGCGTTCACGCTTACGTCGGGGACGCCCGCGAGCGCCTTCGACACGGGGCAGTTCTCCTTCGCAGCCTCGGCGGCCTTTTGAAACGCGTCGTTGTCCATTCCAGGGACCTTGCCCGCGACCTCGAGAACGATCTTCGTGATCCCATCGGGCGGCTGGAAGGTCACCGTGGCCGACGTTTTCAGCTCCTCGGCGGGGTGTCCCGCCTGTGCCAAGCCGTTCGAAAGCGCCATCGAGACGCAGCTGGCGTGAGCCGCGGCGATGAGCTCCTCGGGGCTCGTTTTCCCTCCCGCCTCCTCCGATCGCGCGCGCCAGTCGACGTCGAGCCCGCCGATTGCCCCGCTCGTGACGGAATCGATCCGGCCTTTGCCGCTCATCAGGTCGCCCTGCCACGTCACGTCGGCCTTGCGCTCAGTCGCCATCGCTCTCTCCTTCCAGAGTCGTATTCACGGTCACCTTCGCGCTGGCCTCGATCAGCTTCGTGAGCGGACAGCCTTCACTCGCTCCGACGGCCAGGCGTTCCAGCTTTTCCCCGTTCACCTCTTTTACACGTGCGCGTGCGTGAAGCTCGGAGGCCACGATGCGATGCGCGCCGTCCTCGACCTCGTCGAGCGTGACGACCGCACGCACGTCGAGGTGCTCAGGGGGCGATCCCGCGCCCGCGAGCTCACCGGCGAGCGACATCGCGAAGCACGCTGCGTGCGCAGCGGCGACGAGCTCCTCCGGGCTCGTCTTGCCCTCGGGGCTGCCTACGCGCGTCGCCAGCGAGTACGGCAGCGCGTCGAACGCCCCGGTCGCCGCATTGATCTCGCCGCTGCCTCGCGCGACGTTGCCTTCCCAGGTGACGTTGGCCTCGCGCTGGACGCGAGGCATTAGTCGCCCGCCACTACGCCATGACCTCGACTTTACGAGCCTCCGGGTCCGCCCTGTTCTCCAGGGACAGCACCTCCTTCAGCGCGCGGATGGAGACCTCGACCTGGTCGAGGGAAGGCTCGCGCGTCGTCAGCCGCTGCAGCCAGAGGCCCGGCGCGAGCAGTGTCATCAGCACCCGGTTGTCCTGGTGCTTCCCGGCGAAGCGGATCAGCTCGTACGCAATGCCCGCGATCACCGGCAGGAGCAGGATGCGCGTCGCGATCAGCCAGTACCAGACCGGGCGCCCGAAGAAGGCGAAGACGAAGATCGCGATCACCATCACCCAGAGCAGGAACGCCGTGCCGCAGCGCGGGTGGATCAGGCTGTAACGCTGGACCGTCTCCGGCTCGAGCTCTTCCCCGGCCTCGTACGCGTTGATCGCCTTGTGCTCGGCGGCGTGGTACTGGAAGACGCGTCGCAGATCCGGGAACAGGGAGATCAAGGACAGGTAGAGGATGAAAATCCCAACGCGGATCAGGCCCTCGACGATGACGAACGACCCTGTCTGCTTGATGCCGATCCAGTCCGTGAGCAACGCCGGCGAGACCTTGAAGAGCAGGACGGCGAACCCGATTGCGATCGCGAAGGCGAAGATGAGCTGCGCGCGGGTCAGCTCGGTCTGAACCTCCTCGCCCTCCTCGCCCTCCTTCCCTTCGGCCTGCGCCTGGTAGTTGGCGGAGATCGCAAGCGCGCGGAAGCCGATCGCGAGCGACTCGCCGAGCGCGATCACGCCGCGGATCACCGGCAGGCGAAAGATGCGGTGCCGGGCCATCGGCGAGGAGATCGGCTGGTTGACCTGCGCGATGTCGCCGTCCGGCTTCCGGACAGCCACAGCCCAGTTGGAGGGCCCACGCATCATGACGCCCTCTAGGACGGCTTGTCCGCCCACCGTAGTCATGAGGGAGTGCCGCTAGCCGCGGCGCGCGCCGCCGGCTTTCTCGAGCCTGCGCTGGAAGCGTTCGACGCGTCCACCCGTGTCGACCAGCTTCTGCTTGCCCGTGTAGAACGGATGGCAGTTCGAGCAGATCTCGACGTGGAGCTCGGGCTTCGTCGACCGCGTCTGGAACGTGTTCCCGCAGGAGCACGTCACGGTCGCGAGGACGTAATCGGGATGGATGTCAGGCTTCATTCGGAGCCAGGATAGCAACGGCCGTTTCCGGGGCGACGTTGCCTCCCGAGACGACCGCGGCGACCTTGTCGCCGCCCTCGAGCTCAACGGCGCCGGTCATGAGAGCAGCAGCCGTGGCCCCGCCGGCGACCTCGCAGGCGAGCTTCATGCGGCCGTACATGAACCGAAAAGCGTCCCTCAACGCCTCCTCCGACACGAGGATCGACTCGACGCCGAGGTCGGTGCAGATCCGGACGCAATTCCCGCCGGCGTACGGGCCGTTGAGCCCGTCGGCGATCGACTTCGCCTCGACTGTGACCGGCTCCCCTGCCTTCAGGCTCTCGTGCAGTGCGGGCGAGCGCTCTGGCTCGACGGCGACGACACGCGCATCGGGCCTCAGTCCCTTCACGGACGTGGCGATCCCGGACACAAGCCCGCCGCCGCCGACCTGCACGAGCACGACGTCCGCGTCGGGCAGGTCTTCGAGGATCTCGAGGCCGACCGTGCCCTGGCCGGCCATCACGTCGGGGTCGTCGTACGGATGGACCAGTGTGCGGCCGGTGCTCTCGACCAGCTCGTCGAGGCGCTCGAACGCGCTCGGGATGTCCGGCGCCTCGGTGTCGATCGTCGCGCCGTAGCTGCGCGCCGCGCCGATTTTCATCGGGCTCGCCGTCTCCCACATGACGACCAGCGCGTCGATCCCCTCGACGGCCGCAGCGTAAGCGAGCGCCTGCGCGTGGTTTCCCGCCGAGATGGAGATGACGCCGCGCCGCTTCTCGTCTTCGGTCAGCATTGCCAGCTTGTTCAGCACGCCGCGCGGCTTGAAAGAGCCCGTCCGCTGAAAGAGCTCGGCCTTGAAGTGAACCTTCGCGCCGACCTGCTTCGACATCGTTGCCGACGTGAGCAGGGGCGTGCGATGCAACCGCCCGTCGATGCGCTCGCGCGCGCGGCGCACGTCGTCGACGGAGATGACCGATCCGGTGGTCGCCACAGTCACATCGTATGACGCCGAAAGATCCGCCCGCTTCGCGGGCATGATGATCTTTCGGCGAGGTGTCGATTCAAGCCTTAGCGGCCGACGCCGGCGGAGCTGGCATCGGCGGCGAATGCACCGTCAGTACTTGCCTTTGCCGCAACCCGCGAGGACGATCGGGAGTACGGGGAGTACCAGAATCAGAAGTCTCTTCATGGTGTGACGTACGACGAGATCGACGCGCCGGTTCTAGTCGCACCTCTCGACCGGACCAATTTCACAATCTTGTTACAACGAGGGTCAGACGCTGGTTCATGGAGACACGGCTCCGCATCCGTCTGTACCGGCCTCTGGAGCAAGGACGACGCCGACCGGCTGCGATAGCCGTCAGGTAACCGTGTACTCGGGGCCGCTGCCGCCTTCGGGCGGTGTGAGCCGGCCGCCCTTCGCGGTGATCGCGCCACACTGGACGCAGTTCGACGGAGTGACCTCGACGTTGACGGTGCCGTCCCCGGCAGTCGCACCGACCTCGTAGACCTGCGCGGGACACATCCGCGCCCAGAGATCCGCAACATCACGCGGAACCTCCCGACGCAGGACGATGTGATTCGGCTGGTCGTCGCGGGTCTTGTTGCCGGACGCGAAGACCGACGAGAGCTTGTCGAACGTGAGCTTCCCGTCGGGCGCCGGATAGGTCTTGGCGCGGTCCGTCCGGATGAGCTCCTGCTCGACGTCGGGCTCTAGGCGTGGGGCGCCGGCAGGGAAGCGCCCCTTCGTGGCCGTCATCATCCCGGCAAGGGCGCCGCCGATCCAGAAGCCGCGGCCGAACACCTGCCGCATGTTCCGCACCTCTTGCAGGTCCCGCCAGACGAAGCTCTGCTGAAGCGCTTCGTCGTAGACGGCCAGCGTGCCGGGCGTCCACGGTGTCTGCCCTCGTCGCAGCGCGGCGAACGCGGCTTCCGCCGCCAGCGACCCGGATTCGATCGCGTAGTGGATTCCCTTCAGCGCCGGGACGTTGACGAGGCCGGCACCGTCGCCGCAGATCAGAAGCCCCGGCGCATGCAGCCGCTTCGGCAGCGATAGGAAGCCGCCCTCGGGGATCGTCTTCGCTCCCCAGGCGACGCGCTCGCCGCCGTCGAGGAGCTTGCGGACGAGCGGATGCGTCTTCAGCTCCTGTAGCAGGTCGTGGACGGAGAGCTCGCTGTCTCGGTAGTCGAGGCCGACCACCATGCCGAGCGTGAGCATGTCGTCGCCCATGGGATAGATGAAGGAGCCGCCGAACTCGCGGTACGTGGCGCCGGCGCGGAGCGGCCAGCCCATCGTGTGGATGACTCGCTTCAACGGGCGCGCAACCTTCCAGACCTCCTTCACGCCGAGCGCCCACACCTGTGCGTTGTCGCCCTGCAGGCCGAAGCGGTCGAGCGCGATGCCGGTGAGGTGACCCTGCGTCCCCTCGGCGAGGACGGTGACGCGCCCAGCTACATCGACGCCCGGCTCGAAGTTGCCGAGCGGACTGCCGTCTCTGCCACGGCCCTTGTCACCGGTGCGGATGCCGTGGACTCGGCCGTCGGCGACGAGCAGCTTCTCGGCAGCGGTCTCGGGCAGGAGCATCGCGCCCCCTTCCTCCGCCTGCTCGGCGAGCCACCGCCCGAGCTGAGAGAGCGACGCGACGTAGTTGCCGTCGTTCTTCATCGTCGGCGGCGTCGGGATGCGAAGCGCCTTTTTGGACGTGAGGAAGTAGACGGATTCGTCCTGCACGGGCCCGAAGAAGGGCATCTCGTCGATGCGCTTCCGCCCTTTGAACAGGCGCCTGAGCGCACGTGGGTTCACGACCGCGCCGGACAGCAAGTGTGAGCCAGGCTGCTTCCCCTTGTCCAACACGGCGATCGGTACTTCGCCGAGACGCTCCGCTATCTCCGGTGCGTCTGCGAGCAGCTGACCGAGCCGGATTGCACACGCGAGCCCCGCCGGGCCCGCGCCGACGATCAGGACGGCGACCTCGATGCGTTCGTCGACAGGGTCGGTCGGCGCTGCGACGAAGTCGCGCGCGTCAAACGCCGGCGGGAAGTCCGCCGGCTTCGTCATGAGCCCTTGCGCTGCCTGACGAGCTCGGTCAGCTTCGGAACGATCTCGTGGACGTCGCCGACTACGCCGAGGTCGGAGAACTCGAAGATCGGCGCGTTCGCGTCTTTGTTGATCGCGACGATCACGCCCGAGCTCTGCATCCCGACCTTGTGCTGGATCGCGCCCGAGACGCCGCACGCGATGTAGAGCTTCGGGGACACGGTCTTGCCCGTCTGTCCGACCTGGGTCGCGTACGGATACCACCCTGCGTCGACGACGGCGCGCGTTGCCCCGACTGCTCCGCCGAGCGCTTTCGCCAACTCCTCCACGAGTGTGAAGTTCTCCGGGCCGCCGAGGCCGCGGCCGCCGGCGACGATGATCTGCGCGTCCTCGATCGAGGGGCCTTCGCTCTCCTCGTGAGCCTGGTCGACCATGCGCGCCGCGGTCGAGAAGTCCTCCAGCTCGACCTGCAGATCCTCGATCTCCGCGGAACCGCCGGTCGCATTCGGATCGAACGAGCCCGAGCGGAACAGCGCGAGGCGCGGTTCCGACGTCCACCCCACGTCGACGTAGACGGAGTCCTGTAGTGCAGGACGCTTGCCGACCAGCCGCCCGTCCTCGTTGGCGATGTCGGTGAGGTCCCAGTTGAGCCCCGCGTCGAGGCGTGCCGCGAGGCCGGCCGCGACGTCGGCGGCCAGCACGGAGTTTGCGAACAGCACCGTGTCGAAGCTCTGGTCGCGCACGAGCCGCGCGATGACGTCGACTCGAGGCTGCGACAGCGGCGACTGCAGCTGCGCATCGTCCGCGACGTACACCTTCGCCGCGCCGAACTTTCCGGCCTCGTCGCCGAGCGCGCGCACGTCGGACCCCGCGATCACGCCGGCGACGTCCTCGTCGCCGAGCGAGGCCGCCTTCGACAGCACCCCGAGGGACGCCTTCGAGAGCTCGTTGCCGTGATGTTCCAGAAAGACGAGCGTCGCCATCAGATCAACCTCTTCTCCGCGAGGAAGTCGAGGACTGCCTGGGGCGCATTGCCGTCGCCCTCGATCTTGCGGGAGTCGCCGCGTGCCGGCGGGTCATTCAGCGCATAGACCTCCGTGCGCGAGCCCTGCTCGCCAGAACGGTCGGGCTCGACTCCGAGGTCGGCCAGCGCCAGCGTTTCCTGCGGCTTCGACTTCGCGCCCATGATCCCCTTCAGCGAGGGGTACCGCGGCTCGTTGATCGCGTCCGAAACGGCGACCACTGCCGGAAGCGGCGTCTCGATCACGTCGTAGCCGAACTCTGTCTGCCGCTTGACCGTCAGCTTGCCGTCGGCCTGCGTGATCTCCGCGGCCTGCGAGACGACCGGGACGCGCAGGCGGTCCGCAACCGCGGCCCAGAGCACCGCGCCGTCCGAGTCGCCCGCCTGCTGGCCGAACAGGACGAGGTCGGCGCCCTCGCGCTCGAGTGCCTTCGCGAGGGCGTAGCTCGTGGCGACGAGGTCAGAGCCGGTCGCGCCTTCGTCGCTGATGAGGACAGCGCGGTCCGCGCCCATCGCGAGCGCCTTCCGGAGCGCGTCCTGTGCCTTCGCAGGGCCCATCGAGACGACGGCGACCTCGCCGCCGTCCGCGTCGTCCCGCAGGCGCAGCGCCTCCTCCACAGCGTTCGCGTCGAACGGGTTCAGCGCCCCCTCTCCTCCCCGGTCCAGGCGCTTCGTCGTCGGGTCGAGGCGGCTCGATCCCTCCGGGATCTGCTTGACGCAAACGACGATCTTCATGCGCGGAGGACTCTAATGGGGGTGACGCAGCCCGAGACGGCTGCTAACGTCCCGCCCTTCGGACGCGGACCGGAGCGCCCGTCGCCTTATGAGACGCCACCGGACGACAGCCCGAGGGGTCCTTTTGGTCGCCGCCACGATCGGTTCGATCGTCGGGACTGCGGCAGCGTACGGAGCGAAAGGGGCGCCTCCCCAGCACATCATTTTCCCCGTTGTCGGCAAGGTGCAGTACGTCGACGACTTCGGCGCGCCGCGTGGCACCGGTGTCCATCAGGCCAACGACATCATGGCGAAGAAGCGGTCACCGGCGGTTGCAGCCGAAGGCGGCAAGGTGAAGTACTGGACGAGCTCCGCCACGGCCGGGTGCATGCTCTACCTCTACGGCGACAGCGGCACGACGTACTACTACATCCATCTCAATAACGACTTGACGCTGCAAAACGACAACCGTGGTAAGTGCGTCAAGGGCGTGGCGTATGCGGTCAACAGTGGCGCGAAGGTCGCCGCCGGCCAGCAGATCGGGTATGTCGGAGACTCGGGTGATGCGAACGGCGGGAATGCACACCTGCACTTCGAGCTGCATCCGGGAGGAGGCCGCGCGGTGAGCCCGTACCCCTACCTACAGAAGGCGTACAAGCTGCTTTTCGCCGCCAAGCCCGGCACGCCGTTCGTGCTCGCCCTCACGGGAACAGTCGCGTCGGTCACTGCCGAGCGGCTCGTCGTCAACGTCGCAACCTCGCAAGCATGGCCCACGGGGATGGTGCTGACGAAGCTGAACCGCCCGATCGCGGTCAGCGTCCCGGGGACGACGGTCCTACAGACCACGGGGACGAACGGCACGCTCCGGACAGTGACGAACCTCTTCTTGGCGGCGAAGGGACAAAAGGTCGTCGTGTGGACGCAGCCCGCTCCGGCGACGCTTAAGGCCCAGCGCGGCGACGACGGGGCGCTCAGCTCCGCCCTGATTCAACTGGGCTAAGCCGATCGAGATCCGGCCTGCTTCGCAGGCCATGATGATCTCGATCGGTGGTTGCGATTCCCGGCCGTTGCGGCCGACGCCGGCGTAGCCGGCATCGGCGGCGGATGTCGGAGACCGCTAGCGCCCGGTGAACTTTGCATCGCGCTTCTCGACGAACGCCGTTAGGCCCTCCTTGGCGTCCTGGGTCGAGAACAGCTCCCCGAAGCCTTCGCCTTCTGCGTTTAGATTCGCCGCGTGGTCGCCGCCTAGCGCTCGGTTCGCCAGCTCCTTCATCAGCCGCAACGACAGCGGGCTCTTGGACGCCAGCAGGGCAGCGGTCTCTCGCGCTTTCTCCAGCACGGGATCGTGAACCGCGTTCACGAGTCCGACACGCAGCGCCTCGTCCGCATCGACGAGGCGGCCTGTGAAGATCAGCTCCTTCGCGACCCCGAGCCCGCACACGCGCGCGAGACGCTGGGTCCCGCCCCACCCCGGGATGATCCCCAGATTGACCTCGGGCTGTCCGAGCTTGGCGCTGCTCGCGGCGTAGCGGAGATCGCACGCGAGCGCGAGCTCGCACCCCCCGCCGAGCGCGAACCCGTTCACGGCTGCGATCGTCGGCTTCGGCATCGTCTCGAGCAACCGCCCCGTCTCGTGTCCGAGCGCGCCCCACGCCTTCGCTTCGTCGACGTCGAGCCCGCTCATGTACTTGATGTCGGCACCTGCGACGAACGCCTTCTCGCCGGCACCGGTCAGGACCACCACGCGCACGTCCTCATCACGCGACACCTCCTGCAGACGGTCCCGCAATTCGGTGAGCGAGACGACGTCGAGCGCGTTCAGCGCCTCCTGCCGATCTACGGTGACGACGGCGACGCCGCCTTCCCGCGAAACGTCGATCAAACCGGGATCTTGCCCTTGAGGAAATCGACTATCTCCGAGGTCGGCGCCCCCGGAGTGAACACCTCTGCAACACCTTGCTGCTTCAGCTCCTCGGAGTCCTCACGAGGGATCGTCCCTCCGACGACGACGACCACGTCGTCGGCGCCGTTCTCCTTCAAGCCTTCGAGGATGCGAGGCACGAGGGTCATGTGGGCGCCTGAGAGGATGGAGATGCCGACGGCGTCGGCGTCCTCCTGGATCGCCGTCTCGACGATCTGCTCGGGCGTCTGGTGAAGGCCCGTGTAGATGACCTCCATGCCGGCGTCACGCAGTGCCCGGGCGATGATCTTAGCGCCGCGATCGTGGCCGTCGAGACCCGGTTTCGCGATCACCACCCGAATCTTCCGCGCCACGGCGCAGGAGCCTATCGAGATCCGCCCGCTTCGCAGGGATGATCTCGATAGGAATGAGTTTCGATTCGAGGCCGTAGCGGCCGATGCGAGCGGAGCTCGCATCGGCGGCGGCTTAGGCTGGGGCCAGCTCTGCTTTGTTTGCGTTCCGCTGCTTGGCGATGAAATCGCTGTACCAGTAGAAGCTCTCCTTCGGGATTCGTTCGAGCGTCGGGAAGTCGACGAAGACGATCCCGAAGCGCTTCCAGTAGCCCCAGGCCCACTCGAAGTTGTCGAGCAGGGTCCAGACGAAGTAGCCCTTGACCGGGGCGCCCGCATCGACCGCTCGCCCGACGGCCTCGATGTGACTCTCGAGGTACGACCGCCGCTCCATGTCGTGGACCCGCCCGTCATGCCCCCGCACATCCGGGAAGGCGGCGCCGTTCTCCGTGATGTAGAGGCTGCGCGGGCCGTAGTCATCGCGGAGCCGAAGCAGGAGGTCGTGGAGGCCGTCGGGATAGACCTCCCAGTCCATGTCGGTGTACTGCGACTCCGGCTCGCGAACCGAGATCGGATGGCCGCCGGCCGGATCCGCGCGGACCAGTCGCCGCGAGTAGTTGTTGACGCCGAGGAAGTCGATCGGTGCCTGGATCGCCGCGAGGTCGCCGTCCTCGACGGGCGGGCCGTTCTGGCCGAAGTACTCGAGCATGTCGTCGGGATAGGTTCCGCGGAAGATCGGGTCCAGGAACCAGCGGTTGTGGAACCCGTCGACGTGGCAGGCTGCCAGAGCGTCGGCTTCCTCCGTCGACGCCGGGTACACGGGGTGCAGGTCGAGGGTGATGCCGACCTCGGCCTTCGGGGACATGCCTCGCAGGATCTCGACTGCCCGCCCGTGAGAGAGGAGGAGGTGATGCGCGGCGGCGACCGCATCCGCTTCGCTGGTACGGCCCGGGGCATGGTTCCCCCAGCCGTATCCGAGCCATGAGGCCACCCAGGGCTCGTTGTGCGTGATCCAGTGGGAAACCCTGTCGCCGAGCCGGCGGCCGACCGCTTCGACGTACTCGCTGAATGCATCGACCGTCTCGCGGGCCGGCCAGCCACCGCGATCCTCGAGCGCCTGCGGTAGATCCCAGTGGTAGAAGGTCACGAACGGACGGACGCCTGCTGCGAGCAGCGCGTCGATGAGGCGGTCGTAGAAGTCGAGCCCGGCAGTGCTCACCTCGCCTCGCCCGTGCGGCAAGATGCGCGGCCAGGCGATCGACAGGCGGAAGGCGTCGAGGCCGAGCTCCTTCATCAAGGCGATGTCCTCGGCATAGCGGTGGTAGAAGTCGCACGCGATCGCGCCCGAGTCACCGTTCCGGACGCTGCCTGGAGTGGCCGAAAAGCGATCCCAGATGCTCTCGCCGCGCCCGCCTTCGTCGATGCCGCCCTCGATCTGGTACGCGGCGCTGGCCGCACCCCACACGAAGTCGGAAGGAAACGGGGTCCGGGCTGTGTTGGACATGGCTTTCCCTTCGTTCATTGCGGTTGTCTTCCGTCGGTTCCCTCGCGGCGCACCCAGTGCCCGGGCCTCGCTTCGACGAGCTCGCCCGTCGCGGCGATCTCGCGGCTGGCGTTCATCCCCGGCAATGGCTCGGTGTGCAAGCCTGCGTCCGGGCTGGGGACGGCAGACAGCAGGAGCTTCGTATATGCGTGCAGTGGGTCGCCGAGCACCGCCTCGGTCGGGCCCTGCTCGACGATCCGGCCTGCATACATCACGAGAACCTCGTCGGCCACGTACCGGGCGCTCGCGATGTCGTGCGTGATGTAGAGGAACGCGATGCGGCGCTTCTCCTTCAGCTCGAGGATCAGGTTCAGCACGCCGATGCGAATCGAGACGTCGAGCATCGAGATCGGCTCGTCCGCGACGAGGACCTCGGGCTCGACCGCCAGCGCGCGGGCAATCGCCACGCGCTGCTGCTGGCCGCCCGAGAGCTGGTGTGGATATTTCTGGGCGATGTAGTCGGGCGGGACGAGGCCGACGGACGTCAGCAGCTCGCGCACCCGGTCGCCGACCTCGCGCCGCGGCACGACGCCGTGGATCAGCAGCGGCCGGGCGATGTGATGCTCGACGCGCTTGACGGGATTGAGGGATCCGAACGGGTCCTGAAAGATCATCTGGACCTGCGAGCGGTACTGCAGCAGGGCGCGGCGCGTGCGCGCGCGCGCGACGTCCTCGCCGTGGAAGAGGATGCTGCCGTCGCTCGGCGTGTACAGCCTCGCGATCAGGCGAGCGACGGTGCTCTTCCCGCTGCCGCTCGCACCGACAAGCGCCGTCACGGCGCCCGGCCGCAGCGAGAACGAGACGTCGTCCACCGCGCGCAGCTCGTCGCGATGGAACACGGAGGAGCCGACGGCAAACCGCTTCGTCAGATTGCGGACCTCCATTGGTGCGGATGCCACGGCGCTCACGACGTCTCACCCGCCTGGACCAGGTGACACGCCACCGAGTGTCCGGGAGCTACCTCGTGCAGCACCGGCCGTTCGCCGGTCTGTCGCGCGTACAAGAAGGGATCCTCGCCGGTGCAGTGCGGGCAGCGCGGGCTGAAGCGGCACCCGGTTGGCGGATTCGCGAGATCCGGCGGCGACCCGGGGATTCCCGTCAGGCGCTCGAGCGACCCCGTCAACGGCGGGAACGACGCCATCAGCCCCACGGTGTACGGGTGTTGGGGGTTCCTGAAGAGCTGCTCCGACGGAGCGCTCTCGACGACCTCGCCCGCGTACATGATCGCGATGCGATCCGCGAACTCCACGAGGAGTGAGAGGTCGTGCGTGATGAACAGAGCCGCGAATCCGAACTCGCGCTGGAGCGCTTCGATCTCCTCCAGGATCTCGCGCTGCACGACGACGTCGAGCGCAGTCGTCGGCTCGTCGAGCACGAGCAACTCCGGGTTGAGCGCCAGCGCCATCGCGATGACGACGCGCTGACGCATACCGCCCGACAGCTCATGCGGGTATGCGCGCACCCTGTTTCGCTCGATTCCCACGAGCTCGAGCAGCTCGCCGGCGCGCAGAAGAGCCTCGCGCTTGTTGACGCGTTGATGCGCGCGCAGCATGTCGACGAACTGGTCGCCGACGCGCATGACCGGATTGAGCGAGCTCATCGCGCTCTGGAAGACGAGGGACACATTCCGCCAGCGGAACTTCCGTAGCTGCTCGCCGCGCATCGGGACGATGTCCTGCCCCCGGAACACGATCCGCCCGGACGAGATCTCCCCGGGGGGCTTGAGAATGCGCGTGACCGCATGCGCGAGCGTGCTCTTGCCACAGCCCGACTCGCCTGCGAGGCCGACGATCTCGCCCGGATAGACGTCCAGGGACACGCCGTCGACTGCGCGGACGCGCTTCTCGCGGAGCGTGTACTCGATCACGAGGTCCTCGATCTCGAGCAGCGGTTCGGATGAGGTCGCGCGTCCGGCCGCGGTTTCCGTCTGTCCGGTCGTCGAGAGCATCATGCCGACGCCTTTCCCGGCAGCAGCACTCCGCGCAGGAAGCTCCGCCGCTCCTGCTTCACATCACGCAGGCGAGGGTTGCTCAGCTCGTCGATGCCATAGTTGATGAAGACCAACGCGAGCACGGTCAACGAGATCGCGAGGCCCGGGAAAACGAAGTGCCACCACTCGCCCTGCAGCAGAGTCGAGTTGTTCGCGGCCCAGAAGAGCGTCGTCCCCCAGCTGACCTTGTTCGCGTCTCCGAGCCCGAGAAACTCGAGCGCAGCCTCGTAGAAGATCGCCTGGACGAAGACGAACGTGAAGCCCGCGGCGATCCGGCTGAGCATGTTCGGCATGAACTCCCCGAAAACGATGCGCCACGTCGGCTCGCCGGTCACCTTCGCGGCAAGGATGAAGTCGCGGTTGCGTAGCGACAGCGCTTGGCCGCGCAGGATCCGTGTCTCGATCGCCCAGCTCGTCAGCCCGATGATCAGCGCCATCACGAGCATGCTGGTGTTCTGAACGAACGCGGCGATCACGATCAACAGCGGCAGGACCGGGATGACCAGGAAGATGTTCGTGAAGAGGTTGATCACGTCGTCGACCCACCCACCGCTGTACGCGGCGGTCAGCCCGAGCGTGATCGCGATCGCCATGGCGATCATCGAAGCGACCGCGGCGACGAGCAACGAGATGCGCCCGCCGTGCACGACCTGAGACCAGACGTTGTACCCCTGGTCGGTCGTCCCGAACGGGTACTGCGCCGACGGTGCCTGCCCCGGCAGCTCACCGGGCTCGTTCGGCGCGTGGGCCGACAGGAGCGGCGCGGCGATCGAGATCACCACGATCGTCGTCAGCAGACCGAGCCCGAACGCCGACTTCGGGTTCCGCAGGAGGAGCTTGAGGAACTGCGGCGCCCGCAGCCTGCGCTCGGGCGCCGGCGAGACGGCCCCGCCGCCGACCGTAACGGCAACAGGCTCGACCGCGCCGTCCGGAGTGACGGGCAGCGCGCCGTCGCGGAGCCCGGCTTCGACGTTGGACATCAGGCGGTCCTCACGCGTGGGTCGAGGAACACGTAGACGATGTCCATCAGCAGGTTCGCGAGCAGGACGCAGAACGAGAGCAGCAAGAGCAGGGCCTGCAACAGCGGATAGTCGTGGCCGAGCGCAGCCTGCTGGATGGCCAGGCCGACACCGGGATAGCTGAAGACGTACTCGATGAGGATCAGCCCACCGACGGCGCTGGCGAAGAAGGACGCAAACCCCGTCAGCGGCGGGAGGATCGCGTTGCGAGCCGCGTAGCGCGTCATCACGCGGCGGTCGGGCAACCCTTTCGCCTGCGCCAGCGTGATGTAGTCCTCCGAGATCGTGTTGATCATGACGTTGCGCATGCCGAGCAGCCAGCCGCCGGCGCTGATCGCGATGATCACGAGCAGCGGCAGCTGCGCGTGACGGAACGCGTCCGAAAGGAAGTGCCAATTCAGTCCGATCGTCGTCTCGTTGCCGTACGCGTGCTGGATCGGGAACCAACCGAACTTCAGTCCAAGGAAGTAGACCGCCAGCAGGCTGAGGAAGAATGCCGGGAACGACTGCAGCGCCATCATCACCGGGGTCAGCACGTTGTCCACGAAGCCGCCTCGCCGCCACGCAGCGAACATGCCGAGCGTCGTGCCGATGACGAAGGCGAGGATGAAGCCGGTGCCGACCAGGAAGATCGACCACGGCAGCGTCTGCCCGATGATCTCCGAGACCGGGACGGACTGCGCCGTGGACTGTCGAGTCAGGCCGAAGTTCCCCGTCAGAGTGTCCAGGAGGTAGTGCGGATACGCCGACCAGATCGGCTCGTCCGCGGAGCCGAGCTGCTGCTTCAGCTGCTGGAGCAGCCCCGGGTTCGAGCGAATCACGTCCTGGTAGCGGAGGAGGACGCCGTCGAGCGGTGAGCCCGGCATCAGCCGCGGCAGCATGAAGTTCAGCGTGATTGCCGCCCAGAAGGCGATCACGTAGAACATCAATCGTCGGACGATGAACCGCACCGCTTGCCTCCTTCAGATCATGACGCGTTCAACGCCGAGAGACGAGCGACGCCGCGGGCCTTAGCCGAGGAGGGGAGCTCCCGCCCGCGGCGTCGCTCTCTTACTGGACGAACCGACCTCTACTTACCCGTCCTCACGGGGCGGAGCGAGAGGAGGATCTGCTCCACCTGCGGTCCGGTGCTGAAGATGGGATCGACGTAGGGGTTCTTGTAGGTCGGGAAGCCCGTCCAGTACTTCGTGCTGTACGTCGACCACCGAGGTCCGACGAACAGCGGGATGGCCGGGAGGTTGTCGAGCCAGATCTTTTCGAGCTTGTACGCGAGCTGGCGCTGTTTCTTCACGTTCATGGTGGTCTTGAACTGCTTCAACAGTGCAGCACCGGCCGCATGCTGGAAGTGCTCCCAGTTCCCGGTCGCCGATGCATCGACACCGGCACCGAGGTTGGTCGACGGATCGAAGTGGGCGAAGAAGTAGGAGTACGGCGTCAGATCTTCAGCGCCGTTGTTCCAGAGCAGCGTCACGAACTTCGTGCTCATCGCGTTCGGCTGCCAGGCGCCCCAGTCGGGCTCGAGCTTCACCGACGCGTCGATGCCGACGTCCTGGAGGTTCTTCGCGATGATCTGAAGCGACGCGACCCAGTCCGACCAGCCGCCGATCACGTGCATCTGGAATCGCACGCGGTCGCCCTTCGGATCGTAGAGGTCACCGCCGCGATACCTGAAGCCGGCGTCGGTGAACGTCTTGCGCGCGTTCGCCTGGGAGTAGGTGGCGAGGCGCTTCGCCTGCGCCTTCAGCTTCGGGTCGACCCACTTGCCGTAGAGCTTCTCGATGCCGAGGGCGTTGACCGCCGGTGCATAGCCGTACTCGCCGAGCTTGACGACCTTCTGGCGGTCGATCGCCTGGCTGACGCCCTTCCGGAATGCCGGCAGGCTGTACGGGTACTTCGTCAGGTCGAAGAAGAGGCCGACCGGCAGGCCGACGCCGAGATAAGAGGCGTGGTAGTGCTTCTTGTCGTGCGCGATGTAGGCCTTCT
>JBKPMS010000089.1:0-15352 GCA_046732275.1 Actinomycetota bacterium
TCGGATTCGACGACCGAGACGTACGCCGCGCTCCGACTCGACATCGAGAACTGGCGCTGGGCCGGCGTTCCCTTCTTCATCCGCACGGGCAAGCGCCTTGCGGCCACCGAGACCGAGCTGAGGCTCGTCTTCAAGCACGCGCCCAAGCTCGGGTTCGCACTGCGCGAACGACAGCCGGAGCCGAACCAGCTCGTGATCAGGCTGGATCCGTCGACCGGCATCAGGCTTGTCGTCGATGCTCACCGAGGAGATATCTCCGGGGCGGCGGCGATCAGCCTAGACATGGAGTTCGCTGAAGAGGGGGGTGAGGGGCCGACGCCGTACGAAGTGCTCCTCCATGCCGCGATGGTCGGCAACAGCACACGCTTTACGCGTCAGGACGGGGTCGAGGAAGCGTGGAGGGTGATGCAGCCACTGCTCGACGCGCCGCCTCCGGTGCACCAGTACGCGCCCGGATCGTGGGGCCCGGAGGCTGCGGACGAGCTCGTCGCTGGCCACGGCCGGTGGCAGGATCCGTGGCTCGGGAAATGACCGGCGCAACCGTCAAGGGGGAGACGCAACCGCAGAGCGCGGCAGCCCCTTCGCCGTTCCCGCCGATCGCGGACTATGCGTTCCTCTCCAACTGCCATACCGGTGCGCTCGTCGCAGCGGACGGCGCGATCGAATGGCTCAGCATGCCCAGCTTCGACTCGCCGAGCGTGTTCGGCAGCCTGCTCGACCGGGAGGCGGGCTTCTTCCGCTTTGCGCCGTTCGGCATAGCGCACCCGAGCGCCCGGGCATACGAGCCCGGGACGAACGTGCTCGAGACCACGTGGAAGACGCCTTCGGGCTGGCTCATGATCCGCGACGCGCTGACGATGGGGCCGTGGGACCACGAAGACGCGATCACGCCGCATACGCGACCCCCGTCGGACGAGGACGGCGACCACATGCTGATTCGGACGGCCGAATGCCTCGAAGGCCATGTCGAGGTCGAGCTCGTCTGCGAGCCGGTGTTCGACTACGGCCGTACGACCGCGGAATGGACCATCGTGGACGGAGGCCGGCACGCCGCCGACGCTGCCGGAGCCGGACAGCAGTTCCGCCTGCAGTCCGATCTCGCGCTCGACATCGAGGGCGATCGCATACGAGCGCGTCATGTGCTCCGGACCGGAGACCGCGCGTACTGCGCCCTCTCCTGGGCGGAGGGCCTTGCCGCTCCGGAGAACGCGGACGAAGCAAGGGCGAGAATGAAGGCGACAACGCGCTTCTGGCGCAACTGGCTCGGCACAGCACGAATACCCGACCACCGTTTGCGCGACCCGATCCAACGTTCGGCGCTCACGATCAAGGGCCTGACGTATATGCCGACCGGTGCAACAGTCGCCGCGCTCACCACGTCCCTGCCGGAGACACCTGGGGGGGAGCGCAACTGGGACTATCGCTACACGTGGATCCGCGACACCACGTTCACGCTCCAAGCCCTCCATTTCCTGAACCTGAACTCCGAGGCGGATGAGTTCATGGAGTTCGTCGCCGAGCTCGAGCCGACGGAGGACGGCTCGCTCCAGATCATGTACGGCATCGACGGGCGCCGCGACCTCACCGAGTCGACGCGGGACTATCTCACCGGCTACGCCGGAGCGAAGCCCGTGCGAATCGGAAACGGCGCCTTCGACCAGCGTCAGAACGACGTCTTCGGCGCTGTGCTCGACTCGATCCTCCTTCACACGAAGCACAGCAATCGTCTGCCGCGGCGGCTGTGGCCGATTGTCCAGTCGCAGGCCGAATGCGCCACGCAGATCTGGCGCGAGCCCGACCAGGGCATCTGGGAGGCGCGCGGCAAGCCGCAGCACTACGTCTCCTCCAAGCTCATGTGCTGGGTGGCGCTCGACCGAGCAGCCGAGGTCGCCGAGATCCGCGGTGACCCACAGCTGCAGGAGACATGGCGGGCGACTGCGGAAGAGATCCGAACGGACATCCTCCAGCACGGCGTTCGCGAGGGAGTCTTGCGCCAGCACTACGAGACGGACGCCCTCGACGCGTCCAACCTACTCGCGGCGATCTTCGGGTTCCTGCCCGGTCACGACGATGTGATGCGAAAGTCGGTCGAGGCGATCGCAAACGACCTGACGGAGGACGGCTTCGTCCTTCGGTACCGCACAGGCGAGACCGACGACGGCCTCTCGGGAAAGGAGGGGACGTTTCTGATCTGCTCGTTCTGGCTCGTGTCCGCGTTCGCAGTGATCGGCGAGCACCAGCGGGCACGCGACCTGATGGAGCGACTCCTGCGGATCTCGTCGCCGCTCGGGCTCTATGCGGAGGAGTTCGACTCGGCCACGGGCCGTCACCTCGGCAACTTCCCGCAAGCGTTCTCACACCTCGCCCTAATCGAGGCTGCGGCGCGGATCATGCTTCCCGAGCTGATGGAGGAGTACTGACATGGACGCCTATGACGTGGTAATCATCGGCACCGGGGCGGGCGGCGGGACGCTCGCGCGCCACCTCGCGCCCTCCGGAAAGAAGATCCTTCTGCTCGAGCGCGGCGACTGGTTGCCACGCGAGCCGGAGAACTGGCTGGCGCGCGAGGTCTTCGTCAACAACCGCTACGTCTCCGCGGACACGTGGTACGACGGGGACGGCAACCCGTTCCAGCCTCAGATCCACTATTTCGTCGGCGGCGCGACGAAGCTCTACGGCGCTGCGCTCTATCGCTTCCGTGTGGAGGACTTCGGCGAGCTGCAGCACTACGACGGCGTCTCGCCGGCGTGGCCGATCTCCTACGACGAGCTCGAGCCCTACTACACGCTGGCCGAGAATCTCTACGACGTTCACGGCGCCCGCGGCGAGGACCCCACCGAACCTCCGGCCAGCGCGCCGTACCCGTTCCCGGCCGTGTCGCACGAGCCGCGGATCCAACAGCTCGCCGATGATCTCGTCGCCGCGGGCTACCACCCATTCCATGCGCCGTGCGGGATCAGGCTCGACGAGTCCAACCTTCCGTACAGCGTGTGCGTGCGCTCCCAGAACTGCGACGGCTTTCCGTGTCCCGTACAAGGGAAGTCGGATGCCGAGATCCAGGGTGTGCGGCCCGCACTCGAGCATCCGAACGTCAAATTGCTGACGAAGGCGACGGCCGTGAAGCTCGAGACCGATCCCGCGGGCACGAGCGTTACCGAGGTCGTCGTGGAGCGCGCCGGCGAGACCGAGCGTTATCGCGGTGATGTCGTAGTCGTCGCCGCGGGCGCGGCGAACACCGCGAAGCTCCTCTTGCTGTCCGCGAACGACAAGCATCCGAACGGACTCGCAAACGGCTCCGACCAGGTCGGACGCAACTACATGTTCCACAACTGCCAGGCCGTGCTCGCGCTCTCCCGCGGCGAGAACCCGACGATCTTTCAGAAGACGCTCGCGCTGAACGACTTTTACTTCAGCGGCAACGGCTTCGACTATCCGCTCGGGAACATCCAGATGGTCGGGAAGTCACAGGCCGAGATGTATCGCGGCGAGAAGCCCATGGAGACGAGGATCGCGCCGGAGTGGACGCTCGAGCGCACCGCCAGGCACGCAATCGACTTCTGGCTTTCCACCGAGGATCTGCCGCTGCCGGAGAACCGGGTCACCGTCGATGGCGACGGCAAGCTCACGCTGCGCTACAAGGCGACGAACGACGTTCCCAAGGCGAACCTCTATCACCAGCTCAAGAACGCGCTCGGAAAACTGAACATGAACCCGCACCATCTTGTTCATCGCTTCGCCTACATGAAGACCAAAATCCCGGTCGCCGGCGTCGCCCACCAGGCCGGGACGGCCCGGTTCGGCACCGATCCAGCAACGTCGGTCCTCAATGTCGACTGCCGTGCGCACGAGGTCGACAACCTGTACGTCGTCGACACCAGCGTCTTCCCGAGCATCAGCGCGGTCAACCCGGCACTGACGGCGATGGCGAACTCGCTCCGCGTCGGCGATCACCTGCTCGAGCGCATGGCCTGAGCCGAGGTCGCCCGTCGTGGTGCCGTCCGGCGAGCAGATCGAGCTAGCTCGCGACGGGCAGCGTGCCGTCGTGGTGGAAGTCGGCGGCGGCCTGCGCTCGTACGACGTGAACGGCCGAGCCGTTCTCGACGGCTATCCGCTCGACGCGATGTGCACCTCGGGGCGCGGGCAGGTGCTCATCCCGTGGCCGAACCGGCTGGAGGGCGGACGATACGACTTCGACGGTCGCAGCCACCAGCTTCCGTTGACGGAGCCGGGGAAAGGGAACGCGATTCACGGGCTCGTGCGGTGGGCAGCCTGGAGCGTCGCAGAGCAAGCGCCCGATCGAGTCGTGATGGAACACGTGATCCATCCGCAGCCGGGCTATCCGTTCACGGTGGGAGTCACGGTCGAGTACGCGTTGTCGCAGTCAGGCCTCTCCGTGCGTACGACTGCGGACAACCTCGGCGACGTCGAGTGTCCCTTCGGAAGTGGTGCGCACCCGTATCTCGTGGTCGGTACCGCGACGGTCGATCCGGTGATCCTTCGCGTTCCCGGGCGAACGGTGAACCGCACCGACGAGCGTGGGATCCCCGTCGACCGGATCAGCGTCGAGGGGATCGAGTATGACTTTCGCCGGCCGCGCGCAATCGGGAGCACGAAGCTCGACAATGCGTTCACCGATCTCGAACGAGACACCGACGGCGCCGCGCGCGTCGAGCTGGTCAATCCGGACACCGGCGCCGGCGTCGCGCTCTGGGTCGACGAGGCTTACCGCTACGTGATGATCTTCACCGGCGACACGCTGCCCGACGTGAACCGTCGCAGCCTTGCAGTCGAGCCGATGACATGCCCGCCGAACGCGTTTCGCAGCGGCGAAGGGCTCATCCGGCTGGCGCCGGGGGAGTCGTTTGCCGGCGCCTGGGGGATCGCTCCGACGGACGACATAGGTTTCCAGCCGCCTTTACCAAAGGCTGGTATGGTAAAGGCATGAGTGTGATCTCCCGCAAGAATCAAGTCACCCTGCCCATCGATGCGTTGCGGGCCGCCGGGTTGGAGCCGGGCGATGACGTTCGTGTGCAGGCCGTTGGTCCAGGGCGTCTCGAGCTCGTTCGCGCAGATGACTTGGTCGCTGAGTTCGCCGGCGTGTTCGACGCGACCGTGTATCCCAGCGACTACCTCGAACGGCTCCGGCGCGAGTGGCCGTAGCTGTCTTTGACGCAGACGTCCTAATCGCGTACCTCGGGCGTGACGATGCCCACCATTCCGAAGGCGTCGAATGCCTCCGGCGTGCGCTTTCACCCGGCACGCGAAGGCTCGTGTCGGCGGTCAACTACAGCGAGGTCCTCATCGGGCCGCTCCAGAAGGCGGGACCCGCAGGCGCCGAGACGGTCGACGCGATGCTCGTTCGCTTCGGAATCGAGACGATTCAAGTTGACATGCCTCTTGCTCGGCGCGCGGCGGCCGTGCGGGCTCGCACGAAGCTCAAGCTGCCGGACGCGTACGCCCTTGCCACCGCTATCCACGCAGAGAGGCGCGGATGGCCGGATGTCCGGCTCGAAAGCTTCGACGCGAAGGTGGTCAAGGCTTACGCAGACTTACATCCGCTATCGCCCGAGCTCAGATAGGCACTCTTCGTCTCATGCGGCATTCGATTGCCAGATGCGTCTTCCGAGGCGTCGACATCCGGCGCTGTGCCCGGCTCATTGAACTAGAGCTTCTCTGCCAACAGGCAGTCGGACGATTTCGTCGACTGCGTCGAGCCCTTCCGGCCGGTGTGTGATGAGCAGCACCGCTCGATTCCCCGCGGCCGCGAAGACGTCCTCGATCAAGCGCTCGGCGGTCGGAGCGTCCAGGTGCGCGGTGGGCTCGTCGAGGACGAGTAGCGGTTCGTTGCCCAGGAGCGCGCGAGCGAGCACGATGCGCTGCCTCTGACCGCCGGAGACCTGTGCGCCGGCTTCACCCACGAAGGTCTCGACACCGTCCGGCAAGGCGGCGACCCACTCCTGGAGGCGTGCGTCTCGCAGCACGCGCACGAAGTCGTCCTCCGTTGCACTTCGGCCCAGCAGGATGTTGTCGCGGATCGTCGCCGAGAAGAGATGCGCCTCCTGACCCGCGAGCGCCACGACCGACCGGACGTCGTCGGCCCGGTATTCGCGCAGATCGCGGCCGGCGAGGGTGATGCGTCCGCGTTCCGGATCCACGAAGCGGAGCAATAGGTTCGTTACGGTCGTTTTGCCGGCGCCGCTCGGTCCGACCAGTGCCAGGCGGCGGCCCGCGTCGAGGCGGAGGTCGAAGTCGTCGAGTGCGGGCGCCTCGTTCGCGTCGTAGCGCACACGCACGTTCTCGAACACGATCGGGAACGGCACGGCCGGCAGCGTGTGCGCATGTACAGGGTCGACAACCCGCGAGCTGCGGTGCGTCAGCTCGAGAAGCCGTTCGCCCGCCGCGAGCGTCCCGATGAGCTCGCGTGTGGCCTGGGCCAGCGGTTGTACCGCCTCGAACGATGCAAGAGCAAGGAGCGCGAGTAGCGCGATCAGCACTCCGTCGAGCCGTCCCCCACCGTGCGCCGCGACCGCGAGCGCCAACACGGCGGCCACCGTCAGGCCCATGAGCGCCAGGCGAAGCGCTTCCGCGACACCGTCCGCGAGGGCGGCTCTGCGAGCGGTGCGGACCAGGGCTCTGTCCGCGGCGCGCAGGTCATTCAGGCGGTCTTCTCCTCGCCCGTAGACCATGAGCTCCGACGCGCCGCTCATCGTCTCCACCAGCTCCGCGGTCAGCTCGCCGCGGGTCGGCGCTTCGCGCCGGCTCGACCTCTCCGCGAGCGCGGCCGCAGCAAAAGGAGGAAGGACAGCCCCTGCGAGGAGCCCGACGGCGAGCGCGAGTCCCGCGGCCGGAAGAAAGGCAGTCGTCGCGGCGACGGCGATGCATCCCGACGCAAAGGCGACGAGTGGCGGCCCGACCCCACGGAGATGGAGGTTCTGAAGCGCATCGACGTCGGCGACCAGCCGCGACAGCAGGTCGCCCTGCCGGTAGCCGTCGAGCTCGACCGGCGCAAGCGGCTCGACCTGCTCGTACACGTGCCGGCGCGCCGGCCCCAGGACGCGCAATGCCACGTCGTGCGAAGTGAGACGCTCGAGGTAACGCGCGACCGGGCGGGCAAGACCGAAGAACCGCACGCCCACGATGGCGACAGTCAGCGAGAGGATCGCAGGCCGTTCGGCGGCACGAGAGATGAGGTACCCGGCCGTCGCCATCAAGCCGACCCCGAAGAGGATCGTCGCAGCACCGAGCAGGACGGCAAGCGCGAACCGGCGCTTCGGCGCAGGAGCGAACCGCAGCAGTTGGAGCACCGACGTCGTCATGCCGCCGCCGGTTCTGCGAGCGGGACAGCGTGTCCGCGTTCGAGGAGCACGATCCGATCGGCGCTCTCGACGAGCTCGGGCCGATGCGCGATCAGCAGCACCGTTCGCTCGAGGCAGAGCCGCGTGACAGCTTCTGCAAGGAGCTGCGCGTTGGCACCGTCGAGGTCGGCGGTCGGCTCGTCGAGCACGACGAGCTCGGCGTCGCGGAGAAACGCGCGGGCGAGCGCGACCCGTCGCCGTTCGCCTGCGGAGAGGACTCGTCCGCCGTCTCCGACGACCGTGTCGTATCCCTGCGGAAGACGCTGTACGAAAGTGTCCGCCCCGGCTCGGTCGGCCGCGATCCTCACGGCGAGATCGGGCGCGTCCCGATCGCCGAGACGGATGTTGTCCGCGATCGTCCCGCGGAAGATCGTCGGCCGCTGCGGCACCCAGGCAAGGCGCTGTCGCCACCACTCGGTGTCGACCGAGCGCAGGTCGATCCCGCCGGCCGTGAGACGTCCCGCCGTTGGGTCGGCGAGTCGCAGCACGAGGCTCGCGGCCGTGCTCTTTCCCGCGCCGCTCGGACCGATGAGAGCGACGGTCTCGCCAGGTGCCAGCTCGAGCTCGAACTGCTCGAGGACGAAGCCGCGCCTCCCCGGATACTCGAACGAGACTCCCTCGAAGCGAACGGATGCGGCGGCGCGGCTAGGAGCCAGCCGCGCGCCGCGACGAGCGGCTGCGGGCGTCGCCTCGATCAACCCGAGGATGCGCTCCGCGACGGCGAGCCCGTCCGAGCTCGCATGGAACTGCGCGCCGAGCTGGCGTAGCGGGAGGTAGAGCTCCGGTGCGAGGACGAGCACCGTCAAGGCGGCCTGGAAACCGACCGAGCCGTGATCGAGCCGCACGCCGACGGTGACCGCGACGAGCGCGACGCCGAGCGTTGCCGCGAGCTCGAGCACTGAGCCGGACAGGAAGCCGACACGCAGCGTCTCCATCGTTGTGCGTCGGTAGCGCTCGCTCGCGTACACGATCGCGTCGGCCTGAGCGTGCGCACGGTTGAACGCGCGCAGCGTCGGCAAGCCGCGGATGACGTCGAGGAAGCGGACCGAGAGCAGGCGTAGCGCCTGCCAACGCTCGCGCGATCGTTCCTCCGTGTAACGGCCGATCAGCCACATGAAGACGGGCACGAGCGGCAGCGTCAGCAGCATGATCAACGCGGTTTCGAAGTCGATCGCCGCGACATAGACGAGGACGGCTACGGGAACGACGCTGGCGAGGACGACCTGCGGGAGATAGCGGCCGAAGTACGCGGCCAGTCCGTCGACGCCCTGTACGGCGGCCACGGCGACCTCCGCCGCTTCGGTCCCGTCGAGCGACGCCGGCTGTTCGCGCAGTCGGCGTTCCGCGAGCTCGAGCCGGAGGCTCGACAGCACAGTGGTCGCGGCGCGGCGACCTGCGACTTCGAATCCCCAGGAGAGGAGACCGCGTGCAGCAAACAGGATCGAGAGCAAGACGAGGTCGGCGAACACGTCGTGAAGAGATGCCCCCTCGAATGCCCGAGCCACGATCCTCGCGATCAGCGTTGCCTGCAGCAGGACGACCAACGCCGTCGCGAGGCCGAGTACGACGTCCAGGCCGAGGAGGAATCGCGCCGCGCTGGCGCGTCCGACGAGCCTGCGATCGAGCGCGCGCACCGTCCTCAGGCGGCCGGAGCTCCGGGGCGCGGCGCGGTGTCGGGCGAAGGTTCCCTCGGCACGCCGACCGCATCGCCCCCAAGCCGTGCGCGGAAGACGTAGTACGTCCAGCCCTCGTAGAGGAGGACGATCGGCGTGAGCACCAGTGCGACCACCGTGATGGTCACGAGCGCGTAGTGCGACGACGCAGCGTTCGAGACCGTCAGGCTGTTGTCGAAGTTCGGGCTCGAGACGATCACGCGTGGATAGAGACTTGTGAAGAGCGTCGCGATTGTGGCGACCGCTCCAAACGCGGTCGCGGCGAACGCCCAGCCGCGCCGACGGCGCTGCACGAGGACGACGGCCAGCAGCAGTGCACCACCGGCGAGCACTGCGGGGACGACCGGTGGAAAGACGCTCTTGTCGTTGCGATCGACCGCGAGGGCGACCGTCCAGACCGCGAACGCGATGACCGCGATCGCCGCCGGGATCGCCAGCGTCCGCGCAACTCGCGCCACGCGATCGCGGAGCTCACCCGACGTGCGGAGCGTTAGGAACGTCGCCCCGTGGAACGCGAACAGCGCAACGACGACGACACCCGTGAAGACCGTGTACACGCTGAAGAGGTCGGTGAGGTTCCCGGCGTAGTCACCGTTCGAGTCGAGCGGGACGCCGTCGAGGAGGTTCGCGAGCGCGATTCCCCAGAGGAAGGGCGCGCCGAAGCTCGCGACGATGTTCAGGGTGAGCCATCTGCGGCGCCACGACGCGCTGTCGCTTCTGGTCCGCCATTCGAACGAGACCGCGCGGACGATCAGGCAGACGAGGATGAGGAGCAGCGCGAGATAGAAGCCGGAGAACATCGTCGCGTACCAGACCGGAAACGCCGCAAAAGTCGCGCCTGCGGCGACGACGAGCCAGACCTCGTTCCCGTCCCAGACAGGCTCGATCGTCTCGAGCATCGCGTCGCGGTCCTCGTCGCGACGCCCAACGACCGGCAGCAGCATCCCGACGCCGAAGTCGAAGCCCTCGAGCAGGAAGTAGCCGCCCCAGAGGACGGCGATGAGACAGAACCAGAAGAGCTCGAGGGTCATCAGGCGTCTCCGTTAGTTAGCCCGCCGCCGAGGGTGCGGGGAGGTCGGGAAGGCTGCGGTCCGGATCGGAGTACCGCCGCAACAGCACGATGTCGATCAGCGTCAGCGCCGCGTAGAGCAGAGCGAAGATGCCGAGGCTGACGCCGAGCCACGCCGTGCTGACGCTGGGCGAATTCGCTGCGGACGTTTTGAGCAGGCCGTAGACGATCCACGGCTGGCGCCCGACCTCGGTCAGCACCCAGCCTGCGAGCGCGGCGAGGAAGGGCAGCGGAATCGTCCAGACGGCGGCCCAGTGATACCACCGCGCTCGCTCGAGCCGTCCGCGCCAGAGGAGAAAGGCCCCGACGGCCGCGAGGAGAAACACGATCGTTCCGAAGTACGCCATGGCGCGCATGGCCCAGTACGTCGCGCGCACAGGCGGGATGTAGTTGCCGCGTCCGTACTTCCGCTGCTCGTTCCTCTGGTTTTCGTTGATGCCGACGACCTTGCCCTTGAACGAGCCCGTTGCGAGGAACGAGAGCAGGCGGGGCACCTGGATCGAGAACGACGGCGTCTGGTCGTCCACGGAGAAGCCGCCGATCTGGAAGAGCGAGAAGGAACATGGCTGGCAGGTGTTCCACTGTGCCTCCGTCGAAGCGATCTTCATCGGCTGGGTCGCGGTCGTGTAGATGCCGAAGTGGCTGCCGAACCAGAGGTTCGCCGCAGAGACCGGCAACGCGACGACGAGCGCGAGCTTCGCTCCGCGGATGAAGAGCTCGTGGTTGCGTCCGCGCGCCAGGTGCCAGCAGGAGACGCCGAGCACCACGATCGACGCCGCAGTCAAGCCGGCGAGGATCGCGTGCCCGAACGCCCAGAGCCCGAACGCGCTGCTGAGCAGGGACCACACGCTCGTAAGCTCCGCGCGCCCGTTCTTGACCTCGTAGCCGACGGGGTGCTGCATCCACGAGTTCGCGACGAGGATGAAGAACGCCGAGAGCCACGTGCCGAGGGTGACGAGCCAGATCGTCGCGAGGTGGATCCGCGGAGAGAGGCGATCCCACCCGAAGATCCACAGGCCGAGGAACGTCGCCTCGAGGAAGAACGCGGCGAGGCCTTCGATCGCAAGCGGCGCTCCGAAGACGTTTCCGACGTACCTCGAGTACACCGACCAGTTCATCCCGAACTGGAACTCCTGGACCAGGCCGGTGGCGACGCCGATGACGAAGTTGATCACGAGCAGCGTGCCGAAGAAGCGCGTCAGCCGAAGCCACGCATCGTTCCCGGTCCTTCGCCAGATCGTCTGCATCGTCGCGACGATCGGGGCGAGCCCGAGCGTCAGCGGCACGAAGAGGAAGTGGTAGAGCGAGGTCGTCGCGAACTGAATCCGCGCGAGATCCAGCGCCGAGTCGGCGACGGCCATGCTCATCTGCGGCCATGCTGGAAGGCCCGGGCGGCGCCGTCATCATCCACCTGGGATGACACGGCGCAGCCGCTGCGCCTGCGAACCTGCGTAAATGTTCTTCTCGCTTCCGAGCTGGGCTGTCGCGCTGATCGTCCTCGCGATCATCGGTACGGCGACCGCTGCGGGATACGTCCTCGGCCGTTACCTGCGCGAGCACGAGGCGCGGCTGCGTGAGCCCTTCGGCGTGCTCCAGGGGGCTCTGCTCGGCCTTGTCGGCCTCATCCTCGCGTTCGGCCTGACGCTTGCCGTCGGTCGCTACGAGAACCGCCGTGCCGCAACGGTGGACGAGGCAAACGCGATCGGAACGAGTTATCTCCGAGCCCAGCTGATCGGCGAGCCGGTCCGGACGAGATCGCTCGCACTGCTGCGGGAGTACACCGATGGGGCGCTACAGATCTCCAGGGAGGTGCCGAACAGTCCCGGCATGCGCCGCACCACCGCTGGCCAAGACCTGCTTCAGCGGCGGCTTTGGCGCCTGGCGGGGCAGGCGATTGGTACGGCGCCGCTTGCGAGCGCCGAGCGGCTCTACGTGGACAGCCTCAATACGACGTTCGACGACCGGAGCGCGCGCCTCGCGGCACTCAACAACCGGGTTCCGGGCGCTGTGCTCGCGCTCGAGGTATTCGGCGCCGCAATTGCTCTCGGACTGCTCGCACTCCACATCTCGATTCTCGGCCGTGGCCTCGTTGCGATGAGTGCCGCTGCGGTGCTCGTCACGCTTCTGCTGCTCGTGACGTTCGACCTCGACCGCCCGACGCGAGGGGTGATCGAGGTGCCGTCGACGCCCCTTACATCAGTGCGCGCGTCGATGGCGCTGCCGCCGGCAGCGGACGGCGGAGGCTAGGTGAAGGCGTTGACGGCGCGTGCGACGATCAGGCCGAACAGCGCGAGGGCGACGGTCGACTGGACGAGCATCGTGTACTTCGCACGGTGCGTGAGCGGCATGACGTCCGTGGGGCTGAACGCCGTCGCGTTGGTGAAGCCGAGGTGGAGGTAGTCGAGGAAGACGGGTCTCCAGCCCGGCGGTGCGAGCTCGGGGCTCATGTGCTGCGTAAACGCGAAGTCGACGGGGGCGGGGTTGCGGGAGCGCGCGATCGGTCCTCCGCTGTCGATCAGCCAGTAGAGCATCGCGAAGGAAAGGTTGTTGCCGAGCCAGACGATGGCACCCGAGGCGAGGAGCTGGGTTGGTGAGTTCGAGACCCCGTGTCCCTTGATGAGGTCGTAGACAAGGAGCGCGGTCGCCCACAGCGCAGCCGCGACCAGCACGACGACGAGCGCAACCGCGGCCCAGTGAACGCGTTGCGTGTGCTTGCGGAGACGACTGGGGTTGCCGAAGAGCAACAGCGCGAGCAGCACAGCCTCGATCGCGGGAATCAACCACGACACTCTTACCGGCGAGTCGTGCGGCAGCCAGATCCGGATGGTGATGTTGAGCACCATGTAGACGAGTAGTGCGACAACGGGCGGCCAGCGCGACTCGCCGATCGACGTTTCGCTCGCTGGTTCGGTCGCCGCGACCCCCGTCACCGCCTCGCTGGGAGAAGTCACCGTCTGATTGTCACCCATGCGGCCTCGGAGGACGATCTCGATCCGACTGCGGCTCCGTCCGGTCGGAGGATAGGGCGGAGATCGTTGTGCCGGGACTCCTGGGGCTCAGGGCACAAGCCACGGGGAAGGCGGCACGACTGAAGAAGAAGCGACCTCACGGGCGCTTCGGTCGCAATGCCCGCCCTGAGGTGACGGCGCCTGGCGACGAGTCCGCTCCCGCGCTTGCGGTATGAGGCTCCGCGCGCGCTCGAACGCCCAGGACGTGTGCCCGGGTTCGCCAGCGTGCTGCGTTCCAGTCCTTCGGCCGGCCTCCCGTGGCGAGCGCGAGCGCGGTCCACGCAGCCCGGAAGCATTCCCGCGTCGCGCCGGGGCTCTCGGACCACACCCTCGTGAGGGCTCCGGCCGGTGACCAGCGGCACGCGCTTTTACTCCGCGGATCGACCGGGCGGCCGCGCCAATCCTTGGCCGGTGCTCTCTGGCACCAGCCGCGCGCGACGAGCTGAGCGGCTCGCACGAGCAGTTGCTCGTCCTCTGGGAGTCTGTCTAGGGCGCGACGATCTCTGGTTCTAGCCGTCGCCGTTCTCTTGACGTACTGCCGCGTCGTTGCGGCTGAGCTCGCTGAGGAGCTCGGCGATCCTCATGAGCGAGCTGAGCTCCGCCTCGAACCCGTCGAATTCCACCAGCGCCGCCTCGATCAGCGCCGTCTTCTGAGCCCGCGAGAGAGGAATGCTCGTCTCGTCGCACTTTTCGAACATGGAGACGATCACGCCGGCGAACCGCCCGGCGGCGGCGACGCGCGCTGCCGAAGCGACGGGCACGCCGCGGCTCTTGCCGTTCGTCGAGATCATCCGCGCCGAGCTTGAACTGGGCCGGCCTCGCCGGCCATCGGCCGAGCAAACGATCTCGTGAACGAACCGCCCGTCGTGCGAGCGGCCGGCCGCCGAGGGGCGCCGCCGAAGGGAGGTGCAGGTACTTCGTGCCTTCGGCCGAGGCGACGTCCGGCCGCGGGCAGCCTGTGTGCACCCCGGCTGATCGTGCGGACTCCGCCCGACGCCGCCGCTCGCTAGGGATCCCGGAGGGCGCGACGTCCGCCAGGCAAACCGTGGACATGTCCGATTTCGCCCCGGGACGCGGCGTGCCCAAGTCGAGAGTACGCGGCGAACCGCAGAACGACGGGTCCGGACAGTCCCCTTGTGGACGAAAAGTCACGCTCTCGATACACGCATCTCGTCGGATCCGGACCTGTCCCGAACCTGTCCTCGTGCGCCACGTCCGGGGACAGTCCCCAGGCAGGTCCCTCGGGAACGCATCGGAAGAAGTCGGGCCTAAGCGGTAGCGATGCGACCGGGGCCTGCCGACGGGAGCACCTCTCGTCGACTACGGGAACGGGCACGTCGCGGCCTGTCACTTCCCGCTGAACGTCGCAGTTGCCGCCAGTAGGCGCTCAGGCGTTGACGAGCTCAACCCGGCTGCTCCACGCTGACCACCGCGCATCGGCGGTGAGAATGCTCCTTGCCTTCCGCACGTCGGCGTACGCGAGCAACAGCGCATCCGGCATTCGAAGCGCGTTTCCGTGCTTGGCGCGAAGCTTCGCCGCGGCAACCGCAACCGCCTCATCGACCGGGTCCACGGCGATCTCGAGCCCGGCGATCAGGCGCCGTGCCTCACGATCCTTGCCGGCCCGGGCAGGATGCACGAGCGCTTCGGCCAGAGCGTGCGCAGGGATACGCAGGTCGTCGTCGGCGTGCGCGTCGAGCGAAGCGTGTGCGGCTTGATGATGCGCGTCGCCCGGGTCGAGCATTGCGATCAATACGCTCGTGTCGAGGGCAGTCAGCGCCACTCGTCGCGCAGCTCGTCGAGAGCGCCCGCAGGCCAGACGCCCGGCAGAGCGCCCGCTGCTCGCTTGAGCGCGCGACGGCGGCGGTCCCCGAGACTCTCGCCGCTGGGTCGAGACACGATCACCCGCCCGTCATCCTCGGCTTCGACGGCGAGCTCCTCGCCGATTTTGATGCCGGCGTGCTCGACCACGGCCAGAGGGAGCGTGATCTGACGCTTCGGGGACAACCGAGTGAAGCCCTTCCGACGTTTTACTCGCTCTCGCACCAGTAAAACTCTAGCAGAAGACGACCACCGTGACGGTGACGCCGAGAAGGGCAGCCAGCACGCGCGAAGCTCGGCATGAAGGGCGTCCTGAAAGTGACCTAGGCCGCGCGGACCCCGGGGACGTTCCGGGCGAGAAACTCCAGAATCGTCTGCACCTGCCGGACCCTCTCATCGACGTCGAACGGGGAGTGTCCGGTCGGG
>JBKPMS010000090.1:0-18568 GCA_046732275.1 Actinomycetota bacterium
TGGTCTCGTGGGCTCGGAGATGTGTATAAGAGACAGGTACAGAGCGCTGTCGTAGTCGTACTTCTTCGCGAGCTGCCGGAGCCCACGCAGGTACTCACCGAGCCGCTCAGGCGGAACCGCTGAGTCCTCCCACCCCTCATATGTGTCCGGCTTTCCCGGAATGAAGGCCGTCGCGCCGAGGCCGGCTTCGCGCACCTTCCAGACGTGCTGCTCGAGCGTCTTGTCGTCGAAGAGCTTGACGCCCTCCGGCGGCTGCGGGCCCTGCTTCAGGTCGCGGACGAGGTCGTGCGCCTTGCCGTCCGCCTCTTCCTTCGTCTCGCCGCCGAACTCGACGACGAGCCAGCCCTGGCCTTCCGGCATCAGCTCCACGTTCTCCGGGTGCATTCCGACCGCCTTCATGTCCTCGACCAGGACGTGGTCGATGCCCTCGAGCCCGAGCGGCTTGTGCTCGAGCACCTGCATCACGTGGTCGGCGGCGGCGAACTCATTGTCCCAGCCGACCACGAGCAGCGACCTCACCTTCGGGCTGTCGAGGAGATGCACCGTTGCCTCGAGAATCGTCGCGCACGTTCCTTCCGTGCCGGTGAGTGCCGCAGCGACGTCGAACCCGTTCTCCGGCAGGAGATCGTCGAGGTTGTATCCCGACACGCGGCGCGGTATCTGCGGGTACCGGGCGCGGATCTCGTCCGCGCAGCGGTCTCGCAGGCCGCGGAGCGCAGCGTAGATCTCTCCTCGCCGGCCTCCCTCTACGATGATCCGCTCGAGCTCGTCGTCGGTCGTGCGGCCGACTCGCATCCGGGTACCGTCGTACAGGAGCACGTCGAGCTCGTGCACGTTGTGCGACATGCGCGGCCCGGGCCCGTAGAACTGCGCCATGACGGAGCGAACCCCGCAGGAGTTGTTGCCGATCATCCCGCCGAGCGTGCAGTGGTCGTGCGTCGAGGGATCCGGCCCGAACGTCAGGCGGTGCTCGCGTTCGGCCGGCTCGCGCAGATGGTCGAGGATCAGCCCCGGCTGAACACGCGCCAGCTTCCGCGCGGGATCGATCTCGACGATCCGGTTCAGATACTTCGAGAAGTCCATCACGACCGCGACGTTGCAGCACTGACCCGCGAGGCTCGTGCCGCCGCCGCGCGCGAGGAGCGGCGCCTCGTGCTCACGACAGACGCGAACCGTCTCGATGACGTCGTCCAGCGAACGCGGGATGACGACGCCGATCGGGAGCTGCCGGTAGTTCGACCCGCCCGTCGCGTAGATCGCACGGTCGCCGTCGGAAAACTTGACCTCGGCCTCGGTCGACCGTCGCAGCTCGAGCTCGAGCGAGCGGACGTCGATCTTCATCGAACCGACAGGCGGCGTCGCGGCGTGCTTGTCCGGCTTGACCGGAACGTCGAGCACGTGGTGCCCGTGCGCGCTCCGCTTCACGTCTTCACCACCAGTCCGTTGCCCGAGCGGGCGCGGTCGGGACGCAGCGCTCCGTCGACGGGCCGCAGGACGCCGTCGAAGACGATGTCCTCGACGCGCGCGTGGTCGTGGAAGTACTCGATGTGACGGAAGCGCGGCACAGCACAGCAGACATGCGCACTCGCCTGCGGCGCGCAGTGCGCAGAGACGTCGAGCCCATGGTCCGCCGCCAGCCGCGCGGCACGAAGGAAGCCGGTGTAGCCGCCGCAGCGCGTGACATCGACCTGGAGGCAGTCCACGGCCCGCGCCTCCAGCAGGTTCCTGAAGTCGGCGGGAACGAAGGCGTATTCGCCGGCTGCGACGTCGAGCGGCGCACGCTCGCGCACCAGCCGCAGGCCCTCGAAGTCGGCGGAGCTGACGGGCTCCTCGAACCACGACACGCGCCACTCGCCGGCGTACCGACGTGCCCACTCGACGGCTTCCTCCGTGGAGAAGGCTCCGTTTGCGTCGACGTAGAGCTCGGCTCCGTCACCGATCGCCGCTCGCGCGGCATCCAGGCGCGCCGGGTCGCGCGCCGGCTCCCGGCCGAGTTTCATCTTCACGCGCGGGATGCCCTCGTCGACCCAGCCTCGGAGCTGCGACGCGAGCCGCTCGACGGAATACGACGTGAAGCCGCCGCTGCCGTACACGGCCGCCTCCTCGCGGACCGCGCCGAGGAGGTCGACCAGCGGCACGTCGAGCAGCCGGGCCTTGAGGTCCCAGAGCGCGATGTCGACGGCCGAGAGAGCCATGAAGCCGATTCCCGGCCGGCCGATGTTCCGCAGCTGCCGGCCGAGCTCCTGCCAGATCGGCGCGAGGTCGTCGAGGTCCGCGCCGCGGACGAGCGGCGCGAGCTTGTCGTCGATCAGGCGCGCGGCGGCATCGTGCGTGTAGGTGTAGCCGACGCCGACGGCGCCGTCCGCGTGGGCCTGCACGACAACGATCGTGGTCGAGTCCCACTCGAGCATGCCGTCGGACTCGGGCTCGTCCGTCGGGATGGTCCGAGCGAACACATCGAGCGCCTCCACCGCGCGGCCGGTCGCCACGCTCATGCCCTACCGCCCCGGCAGGAACTCGAGGATCTTCTCTTTGAACGACTGCGTGACGACGCCGCGCGCTTCGGGATCACCCTTGCGGAGGGCGGCCACGAGCGACTGCGCCTGCTCTGCGCGGATGTGCGGCGGCAGCGGCGGCACGTTCGGATCGCAGACAGCGTCGATCACGAACGGGCGGTCCGCTGCGAACGCCTGCCGCCAGGCATCGCCGATGTCCTCCGGCTGCTCGACCCGCACACCCGCTAGCCCGATCAGCTCGGCGAAGTCGGCGTAGCGGACGTCGGGGATGCGCTGCGTCATCGGGTTCATGGGATCGCCCTGGAGCGCACGCTGCTCCCAGGTGACCTGGTTGAGGTCGCGGTTGTTGAGCACGAGCACGACGAGGCGCGGATCCGCCCATCGGTCGTAGTACTTCTTCGCCGTGATCAGCTCCGCCATCCCGCTCATTTGCATCGCCCCGTCGCCGACGAGCGCGACGGCCGCACGGTGCGGGTGGCAGAACTTCGCAGCGATCGCGTAGGGAACGCCCGGGCCCATCGTCGCGAGCGTCCCGGAGAGGGAGGCCATGTGCCCGCGGCCGAGCCTGAGGTCGCGCGCGAACCAGTTGGCGGCGGAGCCCGAGTCGGCCGTGAGGATCGCGTCGTCCGGCAGATAGTCGTTCAGCTCCCAGAAGAGGCGCTGTGGGTTGATCGGGTCGGCGTCCTGCATCGCCCGCTCCTCCAGCAGGCGCCACCATTCGCCGACCTCCTCGTCGATGTGCTCGCGCCACGAGCGGTCTTCCTTCCGCTCGAGCAGCGGATTGAGTTCCCGCAGTGTCTCCTTCGAGTCGCCGATGAGCGCGCATTCCATCGGGTAGCGGATCGCCAGCATGCGGCCGTCGATGTCGATCTGGACGCCGCGCGCCTGGCCCGGCTTCGGCAGCCATTCCGAGTAAGGGAAGCTCGAGCCGACCATCAGCAGGGTGTCGCACTCGTTCATGAGCGTCCAGCTCGCCTTCGTGCCGAGCAGGCCGATCGACCCCGTGACGAACGGGAGGTCGTCGGGAACCGCCGTCCGGCCGAGCAGCGCCCTGGCGATGCCGGCACCGAGCAGCTCCGCTGTCTCGATCACCTCGTCCGTCGCGCCGAGTGCGCCCTGCCCGACGAGCATCGCGACCTTCTCGCCGCCGTTCAGGATCTCGGCGGCCCGCTGCAGGTCCGTGCGCGTAGGAACGATGCGCGGCTGCGAGTAACCGGGCGCTGAGACGACAGCGCCGTGCTCGCGTGGCGGCTCCTCCACCGCGGGCTCCTCCGCGAGGTCGTTCGGGATGATCAGCGCCGTCACAGTGCGCTGATCGAGAGAAATGCGGTGTGCGCGGTCGATCAGGTGGCGGATCTGCACGGGCTCGGTCGCCATCTGGTCGTACTCGCTTGCGACGTCCTTGAAGAGCGTGACGAGATCGACTTCCTGTTGGTAGTTGCCGCCGAGGCCCATCCGGGCCTGCTGGCCGACGATCGCAAGCACCGGCTGATGGTCGAGCTTTGCGTCGTAGAGGCCGTTCAGCAGGTGGATGGCGCCCGGCCCGGACGTCGCCAGGCAAACGCCGACCTCACCAGTCCACTTCGCATGCGCGCAGGCCATGAATGCGGCCTGCTCCTCGTGCCGGACTTGCACGAACTCGAGTGAGTCCTTGTGCCGCTCGAGCGCCCCGACGATCGCGTTGATGCCGTCGCCCGGGTACCCGTAGATCCGCCGGACGCCGTTCGCGGCAAGGCGCTCGAGGACAAAGTCCGCGGTGAGCTTTGCCATGAGAATGGGGTAGCCGCCGGCACGGAAGCCAAAACCCGGAAACCGTTAAAGGACAGTTAAAGGAGGAGTCATGCGCGCCGTTGTCGTGAGTCGGACAGGCGGGCCGGAGGTCCTGGAGCTCCAGGATGTGCCGGCGCCGCAGCCGGAAGCGGGCCAGGTCCTCGTCGATGTGGAGGCCGTCGGCGTCAACTACCGCGACGTCTACGAGCGAAAGGGCGTCTACGGCGGGACGCCGCCGTTTGTCGCCGGCGCCGAGGGTGCGGGAACGGTCACGTCGGTTGGTGAGAACGTGACCGCCGTCTCGCGCGGCGACCGCGTCGCCTGGTGGGACGCGCCGGGCAGCTACGCGGAGCAGGTCGCGCTCGACGCCGCCCGGGCGGTGCCCGTTCCGGACGGCATCACGACGGGGGTCGCGGCGGCCGTGCTGTTACAGGGCATGACCGCGGAGTACCTGGCGACCAGCACCTATCCGGTGCAGCCCGGCGACGAGGTCCTCGTTCACGCGGCCGCAGGCGGCGTTGGCTTGCTCATGACGCAGATGGTGAAGGCGCGCGGCGGCCGGGTGATTGCGACGACCTCGACCGAGGAAAAGGCGTCGCTTGCACATGAGGCGGGCGCCGACGACGTGATCGCCTACGACGGCTTCGCCGACCGCGTGCGCGCGCTCACCGACGGCCACGGTGTCGCCGTCGTCTACGACGGTGTCGGCAGGTCGACGTTCGACGAGAGCCTGCGCTCGCTGCGCATCCGCGGAACGATGGTGCTGTACGGGGCAGCGAGCGGGCCGGTGCCGCCGTTCGACCCGATGCAGCTCGAGCGCGAAGGCTCGCTCTTCCTCACGCGGCCGACGTTGCGGCACTACACGGCGGAGCGGTCGGAGCTCTTGAGGCGCGCGGGCGACGTCTTCGGTCTCGTGGCCGACGGGAAGCTCGACGTGCGCATCGGAGGCCGCTATCCGCTCGAGGACGCGCGCACTGCCCACGAGGATCTCGAGGCAAGGCGGACGATGGGGAAGCTCCTCCTGCTGCCGCGTTAGCCGCGGCCAAAGCTACGTGCCGGCGTTCAACCGCGCGCCGAGCTCGTGCGCCAACCGCGTACGCACGACGTGCCCCTTCTGCTCGGCGGCCTCGACGGCGGCCGCCACAGAACGGCGGGCCTCGTCCGAGCGCCTGTCGAGCCGAAGGACTTCACCAAGCGTCATGTGCGCGTACCACGTGCCGTGAAGGAAGTCGGTGGTCTCGACAAGCGCGACGGATTCCCGGGCGAGGCGCTCTGCTTCTCCGACGTTGCCGCCGCGTGCGAGGACCTTCGCCCGCACACCCCGCCACAGCACCTGCGAGTACACGTCCTCGCTCCCCGCTGCCTCCCGGATGGCCAACGCGAGCTCCTCGGCTTCCCCGTCGCGGCCCTGCGCCTGGAGCGCCTCGGCGAGGATGCCGTCAACGGTCGGGAGCCAGGCCATCTCGCCGATCAGGCTCAGCGTGTCGTGGCCCCAGCGAAGCCGACGTTCCGCAGCCGCGGGATCGCCGCGCCACAATTCGATCCACCCCGCGAACTGCGTCAGCGGCCCGGCGATCCAGACCGTGAGCGCCAGTTCCTCGAGCAATGCCTGAGCGCGCGAGAGGAGCTCTTGCGCAACGGCGAAACGTCCTAGCCCAGCCTCGAGCTCCGCCTGGACGAAGAGGGCGGTCGAGACGGCCTTCTTGTCGCCGCGTGCCCGCTCGATCACCGTCTCGCAGCGGCGGAGCGCCTCGTCCGCCGGCGTCGGCCCCGCCCAGACGCAGATCGGAACCCACGACAGGCTCTCCAGCTCCTCGCGGTGGTTCTCGGCGAGGAGCGCGTGCATGCTCGCCCGTTCCCAGGCTTCCTCTGCCCGACGGAATTGCGTCGTGTACAGATAGACGAGGCCGAGCAGCGACCAGCTCCGAGCCAGTCCCTGCTCGTCCTCGAGTTGCTCGAAGACCGTGATCGTGCGTGTCGCTTCCTTCAGCGCATCGTCGGCCCACCCTTCCGGGTTCGTGTAGAGGCGGATCCAGAGACGGAGCAACACAGCATGTGCCTCGACCCCCGGGTCGCCGGAGACGGCGGCTGCGTCCGTCATCTCGGCGGCAACCGACTCGAGCCGCGCGAGATCTCCGGTCTCGAGGAGAGCGAACGCGAGCGACGGGAGGCACTCGAGCCGGTCACGGTCGGCCGCAGGCAGCAGTGCGACTGCGCGCGTCAGCAGGTTGACAGCGGCCGGCATGTCCCCATGGACGGATGCCTGGCGGCCGGCGGCAGCCAGCAGCGTCCCGCCGCGCCTACCGAGGTTGTCGGTCCGCTCAGTCGCAGGCGTCAGGTCGGTGAGCGCGCGGTGGGCTTCCTCGAGGTGGTACCCGAGAATCGTCTCGTAGTCGCCGGTCGACCGCTCTTTCTTCGTCTCGAACCAGTCGACGAGGCGCTCGTGGAGATCCGCGCGCGTCGCCTTAGGAAGTCCGCGATACGCAGCGTCGCGCACGAGGATGTGCGTGAAGCGGAAGGCATCGTCTCGTCGCGCTTCGCTGTGGTCCGGCCGAATCAGCTCCTTGCGGACGAGCGACTGCAAGCCCTGCGGCAGCTCGCCGCAAACGTCCCCCGTGCAAAGCGCAGACAGCGCACTCGACCAGAACACGCGCCCGACAACGGAAGCACGCTCCAGGACCGCGCGCTCTGTCTGCGGCAGCCGTTCGAGGCGCGCCGTGAGGAGCGTCTGGATGGTTGTGGGGATCGAGATGTTCGAGAGGTCGGCGGTCAGGCTCCAGGCGCCGTCGCGCGGCTCGAGCAGCCCATCGTCGACGAGCATCCGAAGTGTCTCCTCGACGAAGAGCGGATTCCCCTCGGCGAGCTCGGCGATTCGCGTACGCGCGCGCGGATGAACCTCGGCGCCGCCGATGAGGTTCGTGATCAAGCCGTTGCTCTCGTCTTCGTTCAGTGCGTCGAGGGAGACCAGTCTGCTATTGGGGTTGGCCGTCATCCAGCGCGGTCGTAGCTCGAGGAACTCGGGGCGCGCGAGACAGACGAGCAGCACGGAGTTGTCGTGGATCCACAGCGACAGGTACTCGAGGAGATCGAGGAACGTCGGCTCAGCCCAGTGGATGTCGTCGAACACGACTACGAGAGGCTTGTCACCGAGGCTTTCGAACAACCGGCGCACCGCCCAGAACGTCTCCTGGATGCCCGGCGTCACGCCGACGCCCAGCACAGCGCTCAACCGCTCGCGCACGAGCTCGGCATCGTCGCCGGGCGGGACGAGGCCTTCGATCCTTCGCCGAACATCCTCCGGTGCGTCACGCTCGCTGATGCCGGCGAGGCCGCGTAGCACTTCGAGGAGCGGCCAGAACGTGATTCCCTCGCCGTACGAGAGACACCGGCCGGTCGCGACCGTTGCGGTCGCGCCGACCGTCCTGATGAAGTCCGTGGTGAGGCGCGACTTCCCGATTCCGGCGGGACCAACAACCGTGACGACCCTGCAGGAGCGCTCCGCGGCAGATTCCACGAACGTCGCTCGGAGTACCTCGAGTTCCTCCTCACGGCCGACGAGCGGAGAATCCAGTCGGCGAGTCCACCCCACCACGCCTGGCACAACGGCTAGTACGTGCCACGCGCGCACGGCCGTGCTCTTGCCCTTTAGCTCGATCGGGCCGGTCGGCTCGGCCACCACGGCGTCATGCACGAGGCGATGGGTTGTCTCGCCGATCAGGATCTGGCCGGAGCCCGCACTCTGCTCGAGGCGCGCCGCCGTGTTGACCGCGTCTCCGACGACGAACGGCTGACCGCGGCCGGGATCGCCGGCGATCACCTCGCCCGTCTCGACACCGGTCCGGTTGGTGATCGTCACGCCCCAGGTCCGAGCGAACTCGTTGTTCAGCCGTGCAAGCTCGGCGTTGATCTCCGCTGCGGCGCGAACGGCGCGGAGCGCATCGTCCTCGTGCAGTACCGGCACGCCGAACACCGCCATCACCGCGTCGCCGATGAACTTCTCCACCGTGCCGCCGTGGCGCTCGAGCACCGTTTGCACCGCGTCGAAGTAGCGCGACATGACCGCTCGGGTCGATTCGGGGTCGAGCGCCTCGCCGAGAGGCGTCGAGTCCGCCACATCGGAGAACAGCACCGTGACCGTCTTCCGTACTTCACCGGACGCCGGCACCAAGACATTGTGGTCAGAATCAGACGGGTACGGCAACGACATAACGGTTAGGCCTCGCTTGACACGTCCCCCGAAACGAAGTAGGACGGTTTCGTCCCGCGACCCAGGAAGGTGATTCCGTGGCCCCGAACAAACAGAAGACTGAACAGCTCGACAAGGTGTTCAAGCATGTGAAAGAGCATGGCCAGCTCCCCCCGAACGCGCCGGCGGCACTCCAGAAGCTGAAGCCGGATGAGTTGCGCCTCATCAAGCAGCTCAACGATGACCTGTATGACGACGGCTTCGGCGTTTCGGATGAGTTCCGCGTGTCGATGGTCTAGCGCGGCGTAGGTGTCCTCGATCACGGAGGCGGAAGCCCTCCGCCTCAAGCTCGAGCTCGTGACGCCTGAGCTGGCGGGCGCAACGAGCCGGCTCGTCAATGATCCGCGCGTCGGGCAGCTCTACATCGACTACCTCGTTGCGTGTCACGGGATCCTGCGCGCCACGATCCCGTTGATGCAGACGGCCCACCGGGAGGCTCTCTCCCGGGACGACGAGGCCTCCCGCGACCTCGCCGTGTACCTCCAGAAACACGTAGCCGAAGAGGCCGGCGAGGATGAGTGGCTGCTCGACGATCTCGACGTCCTCGGCGTCGAGCGCTCGCACGTGCTCGCGCACATCCCATCAGCGAACGTCGCGCGTCTCGTCGGGGCGCAGTACTACTGGGTGCTCCATGCGCACCCCGTTGCCATCCTCGGCTTCCTCGCGGGGCTAGAACGCGAGCCTCCTTCGCGAGAGTTCATCGACGATCTGATCGTTCGCACCGGGCACGACCGCGCAGCCTTCCGCACGCTGATCGCGCACGCCGAGCGCGACCCCGACCACCGAGACGAGCTCGACGAGCTCGTCGACCGCCTGCAGCTCACGGATGAGCAGTGGCTGCTCGTGAGCATCAGCGCGATGCACAGCGTCCACGAGCTTGCGTGCGTTCTCGACGAGGTCGTCGAGACCTCCGAAATGGGCTCGCAACGGCAAGCGACGCGGAACGGCGAGATCGCCGCTCCGCGTCGAAGCGCCGCGGATAACCCCTAAGCGGGAAGCTGCTCTCGTCGGTGGCGAGCCGCAACGGCGAGTGGAACGATGAAGCAGATCGCAAGCCCGAGCCCTCCGGCGACGCCGATGAGGGCGTCGCCCCAGTCGAAGCCGCCGCCGGAACTGGAGGTCGCAACTGTTTGCGACTGATCCCGCTCGTACGCCTTCGCCATCGCCGCCATCCGGTCGCCCTGAGCCTGCACAGCCTGAGACGTGTAGTAGCTCGAGGCCGGGCCATCCTGATACGCGTTCGCCATGGCGTTCCAGCGCGCGCCGTCGGCCTGGATGCCTGCCGCCGTGGAGTGGCTCGATTGGGGCTTGTCGATGACCACATATGCCGCAGCCTGGCCGGCGAGTGCCGCGGCCAGAACGGCCGCGAGCGCTGCGAGCGATGCGAGCCGCGCGATCCGGCCGAGCGTGAGGTTCTTCGTCGAATGCATCTCTGCCTCCCTCTCGTGGAGCGGCACCGCGCCGTTCCGCTGTCAAGAACACTCGACGGCGGTCACGACGGGGCCATCGGCGACCCACGGCCGCCCATTGCCGAGTAATCGAGCTGCGGCTAGGGGCGCAGCACGGCGCGGCGCGGGCCGGCGACGAACCCGGCCTCGAGGAGGAGCGGCATGATCTCCGTCTCCCCGACGGGCTCGCCGTCGAAGCGCTCGACGGCCAGGCGCTTTCCGGCCCTTCCGCGCTTGACATGCTCGACGAGCGCGTCGAGAGCGATCCGAAGCCACTCTTCCGCCGGCTCGCGCAGGGCGACGAGCGAACGTCCGCCGCGCTCGACGAAGAGCGCCGCTTCGCCGCCGAGGAGGACGACCTGCGCCCCCGCAACGCGGGCTGCCCGGCCGTCGGCTCGCTTCGGCCAGGGGAGCGCAGCCCCGTACGGCTGGGCCGGGTCGGCTGCCGCCAACACGAGCGCTTCCGGCTCCTCGTCCTCCCGCGGCCGAAGCTCGCGCAGCCGCTCGACGGCGCCGGCCAGCGCGAACTGGGCCCCGCCGAGGCCTTCGACGAAGTAGCCGCGGCGGCAGACGCCGAGCGTTTCCAGGGCTCGCAGCTCGGAGTAGACGGCGCCGTAGCCGCCCGGGATTCCCTCGCCGCGAACGCCGTCGCGCGTGACGATCCCCTGGCGCTCGAGCAGGAGCTCCGCCAGCGCACGCCGGTCGGGCTCGCCTGCGAAGAGCCGCTCGGCGAGCGACCAGCGGCCCTGAGTCGCGGTGATGCCGCCGGAACGCTGCCGCGAGAACCGACGGGGTCGTCCGCGCTGCGGCCTCGGAGCCTGGTAGCGGCGTCCGGCGCGAAGCGGCGTCCAGGCGTCGTTCGTCACCTCGCCGGCCCAGGCGAGATCCCACAGGGCCGGCAGCGCAACCTCCGGCTCGAGCTCGGTCGCGGCGACGAGGTCGTACCAGAACTCGGCGCTCCGCCCGAGCGCTGTGCGGATGCGTTCGTGAGCATCCCCCTCGGGTCGGGGAGCCGCCGCCGGCCGGCCGAGCACGGGGGCGTCCTCCCGGAAGAAGACGGCGACGCGGTCGAGGCCGGCGCCGACCCAGACCACCTCCCCGGCGGCACAGAGCTGGTCGAGCTGGCCCGGCGAGAACCCGGGCACGCGGCGCGGCAGCACCTCCGACTCCCAGAGCGAAACCGGGAGGGACAGACCCTGCAGCGGGACGAGCGCTTCACGCAATGTCGCTCGGCGGTCGATGCCGTGCCAGTTTGCGAGGAAGCGGCCGAGGGCGGCCTGCTCGGCGGGCTCGACCTCCTTGCGGAGCACGGCGAGCGACGCGCGCCGCAGCCGACGCAGCACGTCCGGATCGCACCACTCGCGCTCCGTTCCGCCGGGCCGGAGCTCGCCGCGGACGAGCCTGTCCTGCCGCTCGAGCTGGTGCAGCAACGGCTCGACGTCGCGCCCGAAGCGGTCGTTCGCCTCCGCGGTGGTGAACGGCCCGCGCCCGCGCGCGAAGCGAACGACGAGCTGCTCGAGCGACTCCGGCCCGCCCTCGAGGAAGACCTCCGGGAGGCCACCGGGCGGCATCGCCCCGAGCGCGTCGCGGTAGCGGCCGGCGTCCTCGGCGGCGATCAGCCGCTCTTCGCCCGCGAAGCGAGCGCGGAGCGCACGACGCTCACGCAACAACGTCTGCGCAAAGCCCTCGTCGTACTCGCCCGCGCGCAGGTCACCGCGCAGGCGAAGCTGGTCGTGGAGCTGGTCCGCGTTACGCGGACGCCCGTGCAGCTGCTCCTCGACGTCTTCGACGGCGCGAGCGTCGAGCAGGTCGCGGAGCTCCTCCTGTCCCAACAGCTCACGCAGAAGGTCGCGGTCCAGGGAGAGCGCCTGCGCGCGACGCTCCGCCGGCGGAGTGTCGTCTTCGTACATGTACGTCGCGATGTAGTCGAAGAGCAGCGAGGCCGAGTACGGCGATGCCGACTGCGTCTCGACATCAACGAGGTCGAGCTCACGGGTGCGCAACCCCTTCAGCAGCCGCTTGAGCGAGGGCAGATCGAAGACGTCCTGCAGACACTCGCGGTACGTCTCGAGGACGACGGGGAACGACCCGTACCGCCGCGCAACCTGCAACAGTCCCTGCGCCTTGAGCCGCTGCTGCCAGAGCGGCGTCCGCTGGTCCGGCCGGCGGCGCGGGATCAGGAGTGCGCGCGCAGCGTTCTCGCGGAAGCGCGCGCCGAAGAGGGCGCTCTGCCCGACCTCCTGGACGACGAGGTCCTCGATCTCCTCGGGCGAAATGAGCACCTCGTCGGTCGGCGGTGGCGCGTCCGAGTCCGGAAGGTGCAGCGCGATGCCGTCGTCGGACCAGATCGACTGGACTTCGATTCCGCGCGAGTCGCGAAGGCGCGCCGCGAGCGCGAGCGCCCAGGGCGCATGGACGCGTGCGCCGAAGGGCGTGAGGATGCACATTCGCCAGTCGCCGATCTCGTCGCGAAAGCGTTCGATGACGACCGTGCGGTCCGAGGGAACGGTTCCGGTGGCCGTTGCCTGTTCGTTCAGGAACGTGAGGAGGTTGCGGGCGGCGCGCTCGTCGAGCAGATGCTCGTCTTCGAGGCGCGTGAGCGCCTTCTGCTCGCTGAGCGCCACGAGCTCGCGCGAGGTCCTGCCGATCGCGTCGCCGAGCTCGTAGGGCCGTCCCACTCCCTCGCCTTTCCAGAACGGCACGGCGCCCGGCACGCCCGGTGCCGGGGACACGAGCACTCGGTCGCGCGTGATCTCCTCAATTCGCCACGTCGACGCGCCGAGGAGAAACGTCTGACCGGCCCGGGCCTCGTAGACCATCTCCTCGTCGAGCTCGCCCACGCGGCCGCCGCCGTCGACGAGGTGGACCCCGAAGAGCCCGCGGTCGGGAATCGTTCCGGCGTTCGTGACCGCGAGCCGGCGGATGCCGCTGCGGCCGCGGATGACGCCGGCTGTGCGATCCCAGACGATGCGCGGCCTGAGCTCGGCGAACTCGTCGGACGGGTAGCGGCCTGCGAGCATGTCGAGAACGTTCTCGAGCTGCGCCCGCGAGAGATCCGCGAACGGATATGCGTCGCGGGCGAGCCGATGCAGCTCGTCCACGAAGATCTCCTCGTCGGCGGAAATCGCAACGATCTGCTGCGCAAGGACGTCGAGCGGGTTGCGCGGGATGACGGTCTCCTCGATGGCGCCCTCACGCATGCGCTTGGCGACTACGGCAGCCTCGAGCAGGTCGGCGCGAAACTTCGGGAAGATGCGGCCGCGGGACACGGCGCCGAGCTCGTGGCCCGCGCGGCCGACGCGCTGCAGCCCGCGCGCGACCGACTTCGGCGACTCGACCTGAATCACGAGGTCGACCGCGCCCATGTCGATGCCCAGCTCGAGCGAGGAGGTGGCCACGAGGCACGGGATCTCGCCCGCCTTGAGAAGCTCCTCGATCTCGACGCGCTGTTCACGCGCGATGGAGCCGTGGTGCGCACGTGCGATCTCTCTCTTCGCGAGCTCGTTGAGGCGGAGCGCGAGCCGCTCCGCCAGGCGCCGGTTGTTGACGAAGACGATCGTGGAACGGTGCTCCTCGACGAGGCGGAGAATCTCGGGGTACATCGACGGCCAGATCGACTGACTCGACTTCTCAGCGCCGGAGCTCATGACGACGTCGTCAGGCAGGACCGGCGTCGACAGCTGCTCCGTGCTCTGCAGCTCGCGCATGTCCTCGACCGGGAGAACCACCTTCAGGTCGAGCTCCTTCGAGACGCCCGCGTCCACGAGCTCGATCTCGCGACCGCCCGACACGAACCGCCCGATCTCCGCCATCGGCCTCTGGGTGGCGGAGAGCCCGATCCGCTGGAACGGCTTCTCCGTCAGCCGCTCGAGGCGCTCGACCGAGAGGGCGAGGTGTGCTCCGCGCTTGGTGCCTGCGACGGCGTGGACCTCGTCGAGGATCAGCGTCTCGACGCCCTTCAGGTTCTCTCGCGCGCGCGAGGTGAGGAGGAGGTAGAGCGACTCCGGCGTCGTGATCAGGATGTCGGGCGGGTTGCGCAGCATCTCCGCGCGTTCCTTCTGCGGCGTATCACCTGTCCGCACCGCGACACGCAGCTCCGACTCGAGCCCCGCGAGCGGCGCCCGCAGGTTCCGCTCGATGTCGTAGTTCAGCGCCTTCAGCGGGGAGACGTAGATCAGGCGGAGCCCATTCCCGGGCTGCGAGTTGAGCTTGTCGATTCCATAGAGGAACGCCGCAAGCGTCTTGCCCGATCCGGTCGGGGCCTGGATCAGCGTGTGCTTGCCGCTCGCAATCGCAGGCCAGCCGAGGCGCTGGGCCGGTGTCGGCGTACGGAACGCCTGCTCGAACCACGCCTCTGTCTTCGCGCTGAACACGCTGCCTGCGGCCACTAGTTTCAGCCTAGCTTCACCCTCTTGGGCAGCGTATGGGCGCACAGGCCCATGGGGCATGGGCCACCAGGCCCACCCTCGTACTACTTGCCGCCGTAGGCGAAGTAGAGCACGAGCGCGATCGTGACGAGGATCGCGAAGATCACCCCGACGAAGAGGGTCACGCCCGTGAGCGCGATCAGAGGCGTTCGAGCGCTCTTGCCCTCCTCGGCCTCCCGCTCGAGCTCCTTCGCCGTCTCGACCGGGTGCTCCATTGCATGGGCGACGTCCTTTGCCTTCTCGACGGGGTCGGCCATGGCTTTCGCGTACCCGCGATCGTGATTGGCTATGCACGTGCGCTACGACGTCGTGATCGCGGGCGGAGGCACGGCCGGCTGCGTACTTGCGGGACGGCTGACCGAAGATCCGAAGCGCAGCGTTTGCCTCATCGAGGCGGGTCCCGATTACGGGCCCTATGGGCGGGGAGCGTGGCCTTCGGACCTTCTGGACGGCCGCTTTCTCGCAGTCGATTCGCACTGCTGGGACCGTGACGACGAGGAGGACCGGTCGCAGTTGCGGGCTCGCGTCCTCGGCGGCTGCTCGGCGCACAACGCCTGCGTGATTCTTCGCGGCGCCGATGCGGACTACAACGAGTGGGGCCCGGGCTGGAGCGCAAGCGAGCCCAGGCCCTATCTCGATCGTGCCGAAGCCGGCTTTGCCACGCGCGCGCTCGACCGCGGTGAGCTTTCTCCGTGGCTGCGGTCGTTCGCCGACGCGGCGTCATCCTCAGCAATCGTGCATCCGGTCAACATGACGACGGACGGAGCGCGCTGGAACGACGCGTTCGCGTGGGTCGATCCGGCTCGCAGTCGCGAAAACCTGACGATCGCCGCCGACACGCTCGTCGATCGCGTGCTGCTCGACGAGACGCGGGCCGTGGGCGTCTCGACATCGGCCGGCGAGATCCATGCCGACACTGTGATCATCACCGCGGGCGCGTACGGCTCGCCGGCGATCCTGCTGCGGAGCGGGATCGGCCCGGACTCCGATCTCCCGGTCGGGGAGAACCTCGTCGACCACATCGGGACGGGCATGGGATGGGAGCCGACCGATGCACTGCTGGCGGATTGGAAGGCGTGGGAGCGCGAACACGAGCTCGCGTTTGCCGGCGTCACACTCGAGGCGCGCAGCCGCAGCTGCGAAGAAGGGGTGTGCGATCTGTTCATGTTCCCCGCGTCGGATCCGGGCTACGAGATCAGCGGCGCTGTGTTCGCTATGAAGCCGAAGTCGCGCGGGCGCGTCACGCTGACGTCGTCGGATCCGCGCGCGCCGTTGCACATCGAGCACGGCTTTCTGGCCGACCAGGCGGATGTCTCGGTCCTTGCCGAAGGCTTCGAGCAGTTCCGCGAGCTCGCTCGGTCCGAGGCGGTGCGGCGCTACGCCGCGCGCGAGACCCGGCCCGGCGAGCGCGTCCCGGCCGAGGAGCACGTGCGGGCGACGGCCCGGGGCTTCTTCCACCCGACCGGTACGTGCCGCATGGCATCGGTGGTAGACGAACGCGGCCGGGTGTTCGGCTACGAAGGGCTCGTCGTGGCGGATGCATCGATCATGCCGACGATTCCGCGCGCGAACACGAACCTCACGACCGCGGCGATTGCAGAGAAGATCGCCGAGACGATCTAGGATCAAGCCGTGGCGACCGCCGCGAAACCGACCGCCCTTCACTTCACCGGCAACGACGACGCCGACAAGTTGCTCGCGCAGGAGCCGCTCGCGCTGCTGATCGGCTTCGCCCTCGACCAGCAAGTGACGGTACCGACCGCGTTTTCCGGCCCGTGGAAGCTGAAGGAGCGGTTGGGCACGCTCGACGCCGGCACGATCGCGCAGACGGACCCGGCCGAGCTGGAGCAGCTCTTCCGGGAGAAGCCGGCGATCCACCGGTTCCCCGGCTCGATGGCGAGGCGCGTGCAAGAGCTCGCCGCCGTGGTCGACGACGAGTACGGCGGACGCGCAGAACGTCTCTGGACGGAGGCGGCGGACGGCGCCGAGCTGAGGAGACGCATCGCTTCGCTGCCCGGCTTCGGCGAGATGAAGATCAAGGCGCTCGGATCGGTGCTCGCGAAGCGGTTCGGCGTCGAGGTCGCCCAGGCGCTCGTGCCGAACCATCCGACACTCGGCGACGTGGACTCACCCGCGGCGCTCGAGCAGTACCAGGCGAAGAAAAAGGCGCACAAGGCCGAGATGCGCGCAAAGCAGTAGGCCTTGCCTGACGTCACTCTGACCCATGGGACCGAGCACTTGGCATGTAGATGCTTGCGCCGCCTTCGACCATCAACGTCGCCCCGTTGACGAAGCCGGCCTCATCTGACGCGAGAAAGACGACGGCGTTAGCCACGTCTTCTGGCTCACACAGGCGTGGCATCGGATAGCTCCGCGCCACGGCCTCGGCTTGCTCAGGGCTGATCTGCGCCGTCGCCGGGGTCCGCACGAAACCTGGAGCGACCGCATTGCAGCGGATCCCGCGCGCCCCGTACTGCGCCGCGATCGCCTTCGTCAGCAGCACGACACGGGCCTTGGATGCACCGTACGCAGCGCGGACGCCGCGGCCCATGAAGCCGTCAATCGACGCAGTGTTGACGATGGACCCGCCACCGCGTGCGAGGATCGGCGGGATGGCGTGCTTGCATCCCATCAGCGTGTCCTTGAGGTTCACCGCGATATTCCGGTCGAAGACCGCCATGTCCAGTGTGACGATGTCGGTGTCTGCCTCACTTGCGGACGCGTCGCGTGCGTTGTTGTGCAACACGTCGAGGCCACCGAACGAGTCGACGGCGGTCTCGACCATTCGGACGACACTCTGCTCATCGGATACGTCAGTCTCGACCGCGGTGGCGCGCTCCTTGCCGGCGACGCGTTCGGCTGCAGGCATGTTGATGTCCGCCACAACGATCGAGGCGCCCTCCTGAGCCATCAATCGAGCGGTGGCCTCACCGATGCCGCTGCCGCCGCCAGTAACGATCGCAATCTTGTCTTCGAGGCGGCCGATGTCCCGAGTATGTCAACGGCCACCAGTCCGACTGGGCGACCCCTGTCCTTGCAGCCTAGGTCTCGTTCACCTAATCGCGATGAAGTGCAACTCCGCACACGACGAGTCCGACGCCGACGATCTCGACGACGTGCGGGACTTGTGCGAGCACGATGATGCCGATCACCGTCGCCGTCGCGGGGAGCAGCGAAACCATCAGCGAATAGGTCGCTCGGCTCAAACGCGACATGGCGAGCTGGTCGAAGACGTAGGGGATGACGGATGAGGCGACACCGACGCCGACTCCGGCCGCCAGCGCAATCGGATCGAGCAGAGCCGGTGCGGCGCTGAAGCCACCGATCGGCGTCACCAATACCGCCGCAACCAACATCGCCAAGGCGAGGCCGTCGATTCGCGCCACTTCGCGCCGACGCGCCATGCGATGCGCGAGGACGATGTAGCAGGTGAAGAGCAGCGCATTGGCAAATGCAAGCGCGATCCCGAGCGGCTCTCCCGCAATCCGGACATCGACGAGCGCGTACACCCCTGCGACCGCAAGCGTCAGTGCGGCCAGATTGCGACGCGATCGGACGCCGAGCGCCGCCAAGCCGATCACCGGCAGGAACTCGATCGCCGCAACGGTCCCGAGCGGCAGACGCGCGATCGCGAGGTAGAAGCACGCGTTCATCACCGCAAGCACGGCACCGAACGAGCAGATGAGCGGCCAGATCGTCCGGGCCCTCGTTCGCAACGCACGCCACGGACGCCGCCACGCTGCGAAGACGAGGCCGGCGCTGACGATCCGAAGCCAGGCGACGCCGAGCGGCTCCACCCGCGCGAACAGCAGCACCGCGAATGACGGCCCCAGATAGTGGAACAGAGCGCTGACGACGAAGTACAGCTCCGGCGGCGTCGCGGCGACCCGTTGCCTGAGCGCCGGTTTGATGCGGATTGCGGCGGAGCTCGCCACCTGGACATCGTCACGGCCGAGCTGCCATCATGGAATGGTCGATCGACGGAGTTTTCTTCCAGATGCCTGGTAAGCCGCGGCCACGAGACGCAAACGCCTACGAAGCAAAGCTCCTCGACTCCATGAACCTGCGACTGCTCGACGAATTGTCCCGGGACGGCCGCCTCGGCATGGCCGAGCTCGCGCGGCGCGTCGGACTGTCCGCGCCGGCCGTCGCCGAAAGGGT
>JBKPMS010000091.1:0-10839 GCA_046732275.1 Actinomycetota bacterium
TGTTGCACACGCTCGCGCTTGACGTGCGGGTCCCAGTACGAAACGTCTACAAACTTCGCCCCGCGCTTGTACGCCCGGGCGGTGATCGCGCGGGTGAGCTCCTCCTTCCCGAGAGCGGAGCGAATGTCGACGATCTGCCCCTCCTGCACGTTCGCCCCGAAGTTCACGAACAGTTCGGCGAGCCGCTGGACGTTGTCGTTCACGGGGAGGCGATGCTAACGGCGGCGCGAATGGCAGGGTGTGGACACCGCACACGCCATTGAGCGGTTCCTCCGTTCTCCCGGCCTCGGTGAATCGACGCGACGTGCGTACCGCCGTGACCTTGAGGAGTTCGGACGCTGGCTCTCGCGACGCGGTCTCGTCGTGCGAGACGTCGACGTGCGTGTCCTGACGGACTACGCCGCGGAGCTCGGGAAGGCTCGGCCGCGGAAGCTCGCGCCGGCGACGATCGCCCGGAAGCTGGCCGCCGTACGAAGCTTCCTGCGGTTCACCTTGGGCCCGTCGAATGTGCCTGACGCCTCCCTCGGCCCGCGCCGCCCGCGGCGTCTTCCGGAGACGCCCAAGACGTCCGAGGTCGAGGCGGCGCTCGACGCGCTGGACGGCGACGGTCCGTTGGCGCTCCGCAACCGAGCGCTCGTAGAGCTGGTCTACTCCGCGGGCCTGCGGAGTGCGGAGGCGGTGGGCCTCGAGCTCGGAGACGTCGACTTTGACCGCGAGCAGCTTCACGTGCGAGGGAAAGGCGGAAAGGAGCGGGTCGTCCCGCTCGGCGAGGAGGCGGCACTCCTCTTGGCGCGCTATCTCCACGAAGCGCGGCCGGAGCTCACCAGCGGCGCCGAGAACGCCGTGTTCCTCTCGGCGCGCGGGAAGCGGCTCGACACGTCGACGGTTCGTCGCGTGTTCTCGCATCCCCACAGCCTGCGCCACGCGTTTGCGACGCACCTGCTCGAGGGCGGCGCCGACCTGCGGACGATTCAGGAGCTCCTGGGCCACAGCTCGCTTTCGACGACTCAGCTGTACAGCCACGTCGACGGCAAACGCCTGCGTCGCGTCTACGACCGCGCGCATCCGCGTTCCTAGGCGGCAGCGTCTCCCCGGCGAAGGACCAAGTCCGGCCTCAACGCGGGAGGCGATTCAGTGCTCACCGCGAAAGCCTCCGCCGTGACGGCTAACGAGCACGATCCCGACGTCGACGGCTTCCTCGCGCTCCTCGCCACCAGCCGCGCACCGAAGACGGTGGAGGCGTACCGGCGAGACCTCTCCGCCCTCGCCGCTTGGTCGAACAAGCCGGTCGGGCGAATCTCCACAGAGGAGCTAGAGCAGTACCTGGCAGAGCTGCGGGCGGCGGGCCTCGCGCCGGCGACGATCGCACGCCGCATCGCCGCGATCCGCTCCTTCTTCCGTCACCAGGCCCTGTTGGGCGCGCGCACCGACAACCCGGCCGCAGAGCTCGATCTGCCGCGGCGCAACCGCACCCTGCCGCGCACCCTCTCCCCTGCCGAAGCAGAGCGGCTCGTCGAAGCCGCGAACGGGACGACGCCGCGGGCGCTTCGGGATCGCGCCCTGGTCGAGCTCCTGTACGGCGCGGGGCTCCGCGTCAGCGAGCTCGTCGGCCTGCAGAAGTCGAGCGTCGACCTCGACGCGCGCCTCGTGCGCTGCGTCGGAAAAGGCTCGAAGGAGCGGATCGTCCCGATCGGGCGCCAGGCGGTGCAGGCACTACGCCGCTACCTCGCACGCGGACGCCCGTACCTCGACTCGCGCCACCGTCCGGAGCTCTTCCTGAACGCGAAGGGCGGTGGCCTGACCCGGGCGGGCGTCTTTCTGATCCTCCGGCGACTCGCCGGCAAAGCGGGGCTCGAGCCCGAGCGCGTCCACCCACATCTGCTGCGACACTCCTTCGCCACGCATCTCCTCGAGGGCGGGGCCGACCTCCGCTCGGTTCAGGAGATGCTCGGCCACGCCGATCTGTCGACGACCGAGCTCTACACACACGTATCCGATCGACGCCGTCGCGAGTTGTATTTCCAAGCGCATCCACACGCGCGCCGGCGAACGTAATAGGAGTATCCATGGAGCTCGACCTGAACATCGCACTGCTTGCGATCCTCACCTGCGGCATCGGCTACCTGATGGCGGTCGCCGGCCTGCACAAGGGCGCGCTGGAGCTGCGCCGACGAGCCCGAAGGTGCCCCAGCTGCGGGCACCAGATCGTCGGGCGCGTCTGCGCCACTTGCACGAGCGGCTAGCCCCGGGGGCCGGCCCGCTTCCTGAGATCCGCTGAGACGGTCCGAGCGGCGTTCCTCAACTCCGTGTCCTGATCCTCGTCCTCGGCGAGCCCGCTGAGGAGCACGATCGTCTCTCGCTGGGGCGAGCCGTTGCGCAGGCACACGATCGCCAGGCGCCGTACGGCTTGGTTCGGGTCGGACGACGCCATGGAGTGCAGCAGCGGCCGCAGCCGGTTGACGACGCCCGGGCTATCCCTCGACAGGAGCTGCACCGAGAGCAGAGCTGAGCCGCGCGCGGCCGGGCTCTCGTCTTCAAGCCCGCGCCGCAAGAGCTCGAGCTTTTGCCGGAACCGGAACTGGCCGATTGCGCGGTATGCGACCGCCCGCTCGCGGTAGTCGGCGCTCCGGGTCGCCGCTTCGAGCTCGTCGTCCCACTGCTGACGCAGCGACGCGAGCTCACGCTCGGCGCCGGATTTCGCCAGCTCGTCGGCCTGCGCGGCTGCATCGTGGAGTGACACGCGGCGCGGGACTCTATCTCGCATGGTTAGAGTCCGGCGCCGTGGCACACAAGGTAGTCCTCATTCCCGGCGACGGCACCGGCCCGGAGCTCACCGAAGCGACGAGGCGCGTCCTCGAAGCGACCGGGGTCGACTTCGACTGGGACGTCCGCGAGGCGGGAGCCGACGTCATGGACAAACACGGCGGCAATCCCCTCCCCGACGACGTCCTCGACGCCATTCGCGAGACGGGCGTCGCGTTGAAAGGGCCGATCACGACGCCGGTCGGCGGCGGCTTCCGCTCGGTGAATGTGGCGCTGCGGAAGAGCCTCGACCTGTACGCGCAGGTTCGCCCCTGCAAGACGTATCCGGGTGTCCGCACACGGTTCGAGGACGTCGACCTGATCGTCGTTCGCGAGAACACAGAGGATCTCTATGCCGGAATCGAGTACGAGCAGGGGTCGCCCGAGGCGCTCGAGCTGATCGACTGGATCAAGTCGAAAGACGGACGGCTCGCGCACGACGACGCCGGCATCTCGATCAAGCCGATCTCGATTTCGGGAACGCGCCGCATTGTCCAGTTCGCCTTCGACTATGCGCGGAAGAACGGCCGCCGCAAGGTCACGGCCGTTCACAAGGCGAACATCATGAAGTTCTCGGACGGCCTCTACCTCCGCGTCGCCCAGGAGGTCGCTACCGAGAACGACGACATCGAGTTCGACGAGCGCATCGTCGACAACATGTGCATGCAGCTCGTGCAGCGACCGGAGGAATACGACGTCCTCGTCCTCCCGAACCTGTACGGGGACGTCGTCTCCGATCTGTGCGCAGGGATGATCGGCGGGCTCGGCCTCGCACCCGGCGCGAACTTCGGCGAGGGCATTGCGATCTTCGAGCCGACGCACGGGTCCGCACCGAAGTACGCCGGCCAGAACAAGGTGAATCCGATGGCGGAGATGCTCTCCGGGATGCTGATGCTGCGTCATCTCGAGGAGCGCGACGCGGCCGACAGCCTCGAGCAGGCGATCGCGGGCGTGATCTCCGAGGGGAAGAATGTGACGTACGACATGAAGCCGACTCGCACTGATCCGACCGCGGTCGGTACGAGCGAGGTGGCCGACGCGATCATCGACAAGCTCGGAGCGCGCGTTGCGTAGGAAAGTCACGGTCGTCGGCGCGGGGAACGTGGGAGCGACCTGCGCGCAGGCGCTGGCGATGCGCGACTACGCCGACATCGTCCTCGTCGACATCAAGGAAGGCCTCCCGCAAGGCAAGGCGCTCGACATCAACCAGATGGGCGCGGTCCTCGGGTACGAGCCGAGCATCACCGGCTCGAACGGCTACGAAGAGACCGCAGGATCCGAGCTCGTCGTCATCACCGCAGGGCTGCCCCGGTCACCGGGAATGAGCCGAGACGACCTCGTCACGACGAACGAGAAGATCGTCGGCTCCGTCACGCAGGAGGCGATCGCGCAGAGCCCCGATGCGATCCTGATCATCGTCTCGAACCCGCTCGACGCGATGTGCCACGTCGCCAAGAACGTGTCGGAGTGGCCGAAGGAGCGCGTCTTCGGGATGGCCGGCATCCTCGACACGGCACGCTTCTCCACCTTCATCGCCCGGGCCACCGGCTCGTCCGTCAAGGACGTCCAGGCGATGGTGCTCGGCGGCCACGGCGACCAGATGGTGCCCGTCGTCTCCGCGACGACCGTTGGCGGCATCCCACTCCGGCAGCTCGTCGGCGAGGACAAGATCGACGCGATGGTGCAGCGGACGGCAAAAGGGGGCGGCGAGATCGTCCAGCTCCTCGGCACGTCGGCGTGGTACGCGCCGGGCGCCGCCGCTGCGCAGATGGTCGACTCGATCATGCTGGATGAGAAGCGCGTGCTCCCCTGCACGGCCTACCTCGAGGGTGAGTACGGCATCGAAGGGCTCTACATGGGAGTCCCCGTCAAGCTCGGCAGCCGCGGGATCGAGCAGATCGTCGAGCTGGACCTCACGGACGAAGAGCAGTCAATGCTCGCAGCCTCGGCGGACGCCGTCCGCGAGGTCGTCGGCGTCCTCAGCACGTAGTGGACCTGGGCCTTAAGGGCCGGACGGCCATCGTCTCCGGCGCTTCATCCGGGATCGGGCTCGCGACCGCTGAGGCGCTGGCCGCCGAAGGCGCCAACGTGACGATGTTCGCGCGCAGGCGAGATCTCCTCGGCCGGGAGGCCGACCGCATCGGGGCGCTCGCGGTTCGCGGCGACGTGAGGAGCCCGAGAGATCTCGAGACGCTGGTGGAGCGAACCATCGAGGCGTTCGGAGGTATCGACATCCTCGTCTGGAACGGCGGCGGCCCTCCGCCGGAGACGGCCCTCGAGACAACGGCCGAAGCGCTGGAAGAGACTGTCGAGCTGCTCCTCGTGCCTGCCGTTCGTCTCGTCAACCTCTGCCTGCCCCATCTGACCGAGAGCCCCGCAGGCCGAATCCTCTTCTTCACGTCGATCGCCGTGAGGGAGCCGGCCGACAACCTGGCGCTGACGAACGCCGTCCGGCCCGGACTGACGGGCTGGGCGAAGTCCCTGTCGCGTCAACTGGGGCCGCGCGGGATCACCGTCAACTGCCTCGCCCCGGGGCGGATCGAAACCGCGCGCCTCAGCCAGCTCTATCCCGACGGCCCGAGCGAGGAGGACGCCAAGGCGATTCCGCTCGGGCGTTGGGGCACCCCGCAGGAGTTCGGCGACGTCGCCTGCTTCCTCGCCTCGGATCGCGCGCGCTACATCACCGGCACGACGTTGCTCGTGGACGGCGGCCTCGCACGCGGGCTGTTCTAGAGACGACGCCGCCCAAACCGGGACTATCCTCGGACCATGGTCTCGCGGCTTCTGACACCAGCCCGGCTCGCGTCGGCGGGACTCGTGCTGCTCATCGTCACGGTGGTAATCCTTGTCACTCGGACCAGCGACCATTACCTCGAGGTGCCCGATCGGGCGCACCCGCTCGGAGGCCTCGTCAAGGTTCCCGACGCCAAAGAGGACAGCGACGGAGGCGGCATCTACTACGTCGACGTCCTGCTCAAGCGCGCCAGCCTGCTCGAGTCGGTTCTCCCCGCTCTTCGGCCTGACGGATCCGACCTGATCCCGCGATCAGCGGTCGTACAGCCGGGGATCTCCGAGCAGCAGCGCTTCAAGCTCGAGCTTGCGGACATGAGGATCTCGCAGATCGTCGCCTCGACCGTCGCGTTGCGTCAGCTCGGGTACCGCGTACCGATCCGCCCCGGCGGCCTCAAAGTCGTGGCCGTGACGTCCGACTCGCGCGCGCGGGCCCTGCTCCGTCCCCGGGACGTGATCGTCTCCGCGGACGGCAAGCCCGTGCGCACCCGCGAGGACCTCCAGGTCGTGCTCGCCGACCACAAGCCGGGCGACGACGTGACGCTCGGCGTCAGGCGCGGCAAGGACGTACGGACGATCACGGTCGACACGACGAGCGACGCAACCGATCCCAAGCGGCCGATCATCGGCATCCTTCCCTCGCAGGCGCTGAACGTCCGCTTTCCGTTCCCGATTCGTTTCGACCTCGGAGACGTCGGCGGGCCGTCGGCGGGCCTTGCCTTCGCACTGGAGCTCCTCGAGAAGCGTGGGCGTGACGTCGATCACGGCTACCGGGTCGCAGCGACCGGCGAGATGCAGATCGACGGGCGCGTGACGAGGATCGGAGGCATCAAGCAAAAGACGATCGGCGCCCGCAGAGCGCACGTCGACGTCTTCCTCGTCCCCACGGATGGGGACAACGCGCGGCAGGCGAAGCGCTATGCGAATGGCCTGCGGATCATTCCTGTTAAGAGTTTTCAACAGGCGTTGCACGCACTGGCAACGCTGCCTCCAAAGACCTAAATAGCGGAGGTTTCCGGCAGATCGAAACTGCCGGAAAATGCTTAGTTTTCATCAACGACAACTCTGTTTCTACGACTCGTCCTTCGTAGTATCCCCGCTTGGCACGCGACCTCGATCGCAGGGCAGGAGGGTGTTGAGCAAGCGAAACGAACTCACGTGCGACGACTGCTACTTCCGCCGCGCCGGTCTGTGTGCGCTTCCGACCGACTCGCCCTGCCCCACGTTCCGCCTCCACAGTCGCGGGGCGCTCGTCCCGCCGCGCCAACCTCGGCTCGTGCCGCGGCCGCTCGCGGACTTCTCCCCGGCCGCAGGCCCCTAGCTCAGGCCGGCGCCGGCTCGCGGACGAGCTGCGCGAGCCGACGCACGCCTGCGTCGATCTCGTCCGGCGATACGAAGCTGAACGCAAGTCGTGCGCTCCGGGCGGTCCCGCCGAAATCGACGCCGGGCACGAAAGTCACGCCCGCCGCAGTCGCCCGGTCGAGCAATAGAGCCGCGTCGACATCGCCGGCGAGCTCCAGCCAGATGAAGTAACCGCCCTCCGGCCGGCTCCAATGAGCATCCGGAAGCTGCTGCGCGAGCGCCTCGAGCATCACGTCGCGCCGGGCGCCGAGCAGCGCCCGCACTCGCTCGAGGTTGGGCTCCAGGCGACCGCGGCGCAGGAACTCGAAGACGGTCGCCTGGCCGAGCAGCACCGGCGTGATGTAGGTCGATACGGCGAGGGCCTCCACCTCGTCCTCCAGCCGTTCCGGAAGGACGAAGTAGCCGACCCGCAGGCCCGGCGCCACGGTCTTGGAGAACGACGACGAGTACACAACGCGCTCGCCCCCATCGAGCTCGAACAACGTCGGCGGAGGCTCGCCTTCGTAGCGCACCAGTCCGTAGGGATCGTCCTCAATCACGAGCAGATCGTGTTCGCACGCGAGGGCGACGAGCCTACGCCGCCGCTCGGTCGCGAGCGTCCGGCCGCTCGGGTTCTGGAACGTCGGGATGGTGTAGAGGAAGGCCGGCTTCTCGCCGGTCGCAAGCTCGCGGTCGAGTGCGTCGAGATCGAGGCCGTCCTCGTCCAGCGGCAGAGCGGTGATCTCGATACCTCGTGCCCTCAGGATCTTGAGCGGACGGTCGTACGTCGGTGCCTCGACGAGCACCCGTTGTCCCGCAAAGCGCTCGGCGAGGAAGACGAGCCCCTGTAGCGACCCGTTCGTCACGAGCACGCGCTCCGGCCCGACGCCGTGTCGCTCGGCGATCCAGCCGCGCAGCGGCTGGTAACCCGCTGCCGAGCCGTACGAGAGCACGTTGGCCCCGTCCCGGTCGACCGCTGCCCGTGCGCAGTCTGCGAGCTCGTCGACCGGGATGCATTCCGGAGCCGGAACTCCCCGCGCGAAGGAGATGACGTCCACGCGCCGAGTGTAGAACTAGGTGCGGGCGGCGAACCGCTCCACGACGAGCTGCGCGACCTCGGTGGGGGTCGTTCCCACCTGGATCCCGACGGCCTCGAGCGCTTCTTTCTTCGCCTGGGCTGTCCCCGTCGACCCGGAGATGATCGCACCGGCGTGACCCATTGTCTTCCCCGGCGGCGCGGAGAACCCCGCGATGTACGCGACCACGGGCTTTGTGACGTGGTCTTCGACGAACCGCGCAGCCTTCTCCTCCTCGTCGCCGCCGATCTCCCCCACGAGGACGATCAGCTCCGTTTCGGGATCCGCGTCGAACCGGCCGAGCACGTCGATGAACGAGGATCCGACCACGGGGTCGCCGCCGATTCCGACGATCGTGGAGTTGCCGAGGCCCAGCTGCGTCAGCTCGTGGCCGATCTGGTAGGTGAGCGTCCCGGACCGAGAGACGAGCCCGATGACGCCCTCGGCGAAGATCTCGGCCGGGATGATCCCGACGTTCGCCTTTCCCGGCGACAGGACTCCGGGGCAGTTCGGGCCGATCATCATGACGCCCTTGCCCTGTATGTACGCGTGGACACGCAGCATCTCGTGCGCCGGTATGTGCTCGGTGATGCAGATCACCGTCTTGATGCCGGCATCGACGGCCTCGTAGATCGCGTCGGTCGCGAAGCGTGCCGGGACGAAGATCAGCGTCGTGTTCGCGCCCGTCTCCGTAACGGCGTCCGCGACCGTGTTGAACACGGGAATCCCTTCGACGTCCTGGCCGGCCTTTCCCGGGGTGACGCCGGCGACCACCTGCGTGCCGTAGTTGCGGTTCCGGAGGCCGTGGAAGCGTCCTTCGCTGCCGGTGAGGCCCTGGACGACGAGGCGCGTGTCGCGGTCGACGATGATCGCCATCGTTCTACTTCTGGCTCTTCCGCGCGGACACGACGATGCTGTCGAGCATCAAGTGCCCGTTCTCGATCCGATCGCCGAGGAGCTCGCGGACACGCCGCGCGTCGTCGGGAGGCGTCTCTACGCGCGCGAGCCACTCGTCGACGTTCGGCCGCCGCTCGAAGTGCGTCAGCTGCTCCACCTCGAGCCCCGCTTCGGTGAGCATCTCCTTCCATTCGTCCTCGGAGTAGCAACGGACGTGCGTCGGGTCGCGCAGGCGCTCGGCTGCCTCGACCTTCTCGTCGACGAAGACGTTGTCCTCGATCACCACGAGGCTCTGTGTCACACGGGCCATCTCCGCGATCGCCTTCTGTATGTCGGCGAAGTGGTGCGCCGCGATCCGGCACGTCACGACGTCGAAGGTACCGTCGGCAAACGGGAGCTCCTCCGCTGTGGAGACGACGTCGGGACGCATTCCGGGCGCGGGATCGACAGTGATGACCGTGGCGCCCTCCTCCCGCAATCGCCTTGCTACATGCCCGCCGCCCGTCGCGACGTCGAGCACTTTCACGTCATGGCCGGGCTCGCACCATTCGACGAGGAGCTCGAGGTCGGGCCCTTCGCGGTGTGTCGCGCTATCACGAAAAGCGTCGGCGCGCTGAGACCAGACGTCCGTCATGCCGCGAGCTCCACTGCACGCTGCGCGGCTTCGAGCATCGTCGGCTCGACGTGAAGGTTCGGCGGAGCCGCATCCGCCAGGAGCGTGCGACCCTCTTCCGCGTTCGTGCCGTCGAGGCGCACGACGATGGGGAGATCGATTTGCATCTGGTCGAGCGCCGCGAGGATGCCGCGTGCGACCTCGTCGCAGCGAGTGATGCCGCCGAAGATGTTGAAGAAAATGGAGCGCACCTGCTCGTCGCTCGTGATCACTTCCAGCGCATCGACAACGCCCTGTGCGTCACCGCCGCCGCCGAGATCGCAGAAGTTCGCCGGGCGGCCGCCGGCAACCACGACGACGTCGACCGTCGACATGGACAGCCCCGCACCGTTGCCGAGGATGCCGACTTCGCCGTCGAGCTTCACGTAGGTGACGCCTTTCTCCCGCGCAAGGCGTTCCTGCGGATCGGCCGCCTCGACGTCGCGCATCTCCGCGATGTCTGGATGGCGGAAGAGAGCGCTGTCGTCCGCCGTGAACTTCGAGTCGAGCGCGCGTACCTCTCCGTCCGGCGTCACGATCAAGGGGTTGATCTCACAGAGCATCGCGTCGGACTCGACGAAGCAGCGGTAGAGCTTCTCGATGATCGACAGGAGCTGCTTCTGCTCGCTCGGATCGTCGATCCCCGCGCCGTAGATCAGACGGCGGCCCTGATAGCGCTGGAATCCCTCGAGCGGATCGACATGCAGCCGCACGAGCGCGTTCGGGTGTTCCTCGGCGACCTGCTCGATCTCGACGCCGCCTTCGGTCGTGAGCATGTACAGCGCCTTCTTCTCGCCGCGGTCGAACGTGACCGAGAGGTAGTACTCCTTCGCGATGTCCGACGCGCGCTCGATCCAGAGCCTGCGGACGACGTGCCCGCGAATGTCGAGGCCGAGGATCTCCCGCGCTTTCGCCTCGGCGTCATCTGGACCGTCGGCGAGCTTGATACCGCCCGCCTTCCCGCGCCCGCCCGTGAGGACCTGCGCTTTCACGACGACGGGGCCGCCGAGGTCATCGGCGGCGGCGCGAGCCTCCTCGGCGCTCGTCGCCAGCCGTCCCTCGGATACCGGGATGCCGAAGCGCGCGAAGAGCTGCTTGCCCTGATACTCGTAGAGGTCCACCGGCGGCTGACTCTACCCCGCCCTCGCTCCGGGTTGCCGCGCCGGTCGTCGTACTTTTGCCTCGGGGACACTTTCCTGAGGAGGCCTCGTGCCTCGACGCAGACCTTCTTCGAGACGCCAACCTTTCTCATGTACACGCGCGCACACGTGTGCGCGCGCC
>JBKPMS010000092.1:0-27234 GCA_046732275.1 Actinomycetota bacterium
GCCTTCATGCTCTACGTGCAGAACTTCTTCGACCCCGTGCAGCAGCTCTCGCAGCTCTACAACACATTCCTGTCGGCAACGGCCGCGCTCGACAAGATCATGGACGTGATGGACGAGGAGCCCGAGATTCTCGACAACCCCTCGGCACAACCGCTGCCGCACGTCCACGGCGACGTTCGTTTTCACGGCGTCCGCTTCGGTTACGGCGACGGGCCCGAGGTCCTGCACGGCCTCGACCTGGACGTGCCGGCCGGGACGACGGTCGCCCTCGTAGGCCACACCGGTGCGGGCAAGTCGACGATCGCGAAGCTGCTCGCACGCTTCTACGATCCACGCGCAGGACGACTCACGATCGACGGGCACGATCTCCGGGACGTGACCCAGGCGTCGCTTCGTCGACAGCTCGGCATCGTCCCGCAGGAAGGCTTCCTGTTCGCCGGGACAGTCACCGAGAACATCGCCTTCGGACGACCGGACGCCTCGCCGGATCAGGTCGTCCAGGCGGCGCAGACCGTCGGCGCCCACGACTTCATCCTGAGGCTCGAGGACGGCTACGAAACGGAGCTGCAGGAACGCGGGTCACGCCTCTCGCTCGGCCAGCGCCAGCTGATCGCGCTCGCCCGCGCGCTCCTGGCGGATCCGCGGATCCTCATCCTCGACGAGGCCACCTCGTCCGTCGACATCGGTACGGAACGGAAGATCGAACGTGCCCTCCGGCTGCTGCTCGCGGGACGGACGGCGTTCATCATCGCCCACCGGCTGTCGACGATCCGGGACGCCGACCTGATCGTCGTGCTCGAGCACGGACGCATCGTCGAGCAGGGGACGCATGACGAGCTCCTCGCGCGGCGCGGCCTTTACACGTCGCTCTACGGCGACTGGGCTGCGGACGTCGCGTAGACATAGGATCGATGCGATGAGCGTCAGCGAGGTACTCGGGGAGGCGTTCGACCTCTACCGGCGGTTCTTCTGGCGCTTTGTGGCAACGGCAGCGGTCGTCTTCGTCGTGCTCGACCTCGCCTCGGCCTTCGCCGAGCGCGCGAGCGCATCGTCCGTCGGCTCCGAGCTGCTCTGGACGCTCATCGCCCTCGTCCTCTCCGTCGTCGGTGCGTTCTGGCTGCAGGGAGCACTGATCGAAGCGGTCCGCGACGTGCGCGACGGCCGAATCGACACCACGATCGGGGAGCTCTACGAGCGCACGCGCCCCCGACTGCCCGCATTGATTGCGGCTGGGATCGTCGCCGCGATCGGCGTTGCGCTCGGCCTCGTGCTGCTGATCATCCCCGGCCTGTATCTCCTCACCCGTTGGGCGCTGATCCCGGCGGTGATCGTGATCGAGAAGCTCGGCGCGGGCGATGCCTTCAACCGCTCATGGCAGCTGACGCGCGGCCACGGCTGGAGCGTCTTCGGCTCTCTCCTGGTGGCGTTCCTCCTCTACGTCATCGCTCAGGCAGTCCTGCGGGCCGCCTTTGCACCGCTGCCGAACTTTCTGGCCATCTGGCTCGGCGGAATCGTGGCCCACAGCGTGACGACGCCGTTCATCGCAGCCGTCGGCGCGGTCATGTACTTCCGCCTCGTCCGGCTGTCTGCCGGCGTCGAGCCGGTGCCGCAGCAGGTTCCGGAGGCTTGAGGGTGGCGCTCGACCGGGAGACCGAGGAGCGGATCGAGCAACCGGTCTCAGCGGAAGCCGAGCGCGAGACCCGTCTCACTCCGTCGGAGGCGGTCGCGCAGATGAGGATCAACGTCCCGGTGCGCGGGAACCGCAAGCTGCGCCGCATCCTCGAGCGCGTCAACGCCGACACGCAGCTCAAGTCGTGGTGGCACGTCTCGAACGTGAACGCCGGCGCGCGCTTGCAGATCAACGATCACTCCTGGGTGCACATCCAGATCGTCAGCAACATCGCCCTCAAGCTTCTGCGGCAGCTGACGAAGCACAGGGTCGAACCGTCCCTCGTCCGCGACTACGGCTATGAGAACGACGACTCGGAGGTCACGGTGCTGCTCGCGGCGCTGACGCACTGCGTCGGCATGTCCGTGCACCGCGAAGGACACGAGGACTTCAGCCTCTTCCTGTCCGAGCCGAAGCTCCGCGAACTGCTCGACGGCCTCTACGAGGAGCCCGACCTGACCGTGATCGTCTCCGAGGTGCTGCAGGCGATCACGAGCCACCGCGACTACGGGAAGCCGCTGACCCTCGAGGCCGGAATCGTTCGCGTCGCCGACGCGCTCGACATGGAGCAGGGACGGTCTCGGATTCCGTTCGAACGCGGGTCGATCTCGATCCACTCGCTGAGCGCCGCAGCGATCGAGGACGTCGCGATCAAGGACGGCGCCGAGCGACCAGTCCTGATCGAGATCACGATGAACAACTCATCCGGGATCTACCAGGTCGACAGCCTGTTGAAGGCGAAGTTGCAGGGCTCGGGGCTCGAGCCGTACGTCGAGGTCGTCGCGCACATCGATACCGAGGCGGAGAAGCGCCTCGTACCGATCTACCGACTCGAGACCTAACGCGCGCAGCCGCCCGGCTGCGGCTCCACCTGGATGCGCTCGACGTGGACGGAGACGAGGCGGCCGTCCGGGATTCGCACCGCCCCCGTCGCTCGAAGCGTCGCCTCCGCATGTCCGCCCGGCGGGACACACATCGGCAACGAGATCGGCGGTCGCGCCCCACCGGGGTCGACGCTGCCACGTCGGCTCGCGGAGCGCGTCTCGAACGTGAACTTGAGCGGGAGCGCGGCGTGGCTCGACGAGCTCATCGTGAGGACGAGGCGGCGCCTTCCGCCGGCAGCACTCCCATAGACACGCACCTTCAGCGGCGTACCTGACGGTTTCCACCCATCCGGCGTGAGGCCCCGCGTCGCCCACGTGAGCGGATACGGCCGCTGAGCTCGCATGAGCTTGAGGCTCTTCGCATCGATGATCGTCTTCGCGTGTAGCTGGAAGCGCGTTTCCCGCGGCGAGACGAGTAGGAAGTCGCTCGGCTGGGGCCCTCGGATCGTCCCGCGTGCGTAGTCAACCGACACGTCGTCGCTCGGGAACGGGGAGTACGTGTTCCCGCCGTCGACTCGCAGCAAGCGTGTCACCTTCGTGTTCCAGTACTCGGCGTCCCACCACGAGGTGGGTCCGTCATGCGGACTCGGAACGAGCGCCACCGAATTGTCCCCGTCGACTGCCTCGTCGATCCAGTTGCGCGCGAAGCCGATAGGCGTGCTGTCCCTCGTCAGGACCGCATCCGAGTAGCCGAAGACGTACGCGGCTTCGAAGGCACCGAAGGCCGCGACCACCGCCGTCATCCAGAGCGCCGCACGCGGCGCGCAGGCGAGGAGAGCGACGACGACGAGCACGAGCACGGCAGTCACGCAGCGGAGAAGCCAGGCCGGCGACAGCGACACCCAACCGGCCGCGTCCTCGAGTGCCGGATGAAAGGCCGCCGCCGGAGCCGCCCAGAAGAGGACCTTGTCCTCGCCGTACGCGGCGAAGGCGACGAGCCACGCGAAGAGGAAGCCGACGACTGCGACGAGGGTGATCCGGATGAACGGACGGGTCCGCTCGACGAGCATGGCTGAGCTCCCGACGGCGAACAGCGGCGCGAGATAGAAGAGGTACCGGTCCTGCACGAACGCCTGAGGCGTAAACCGCAGGTCGAAGGAGGCCACCTCGAACGTCAGGAGCGGGACGAGGATCACGAATGTCACGGCGAAGGCATGCGCCTCCTTCCGTTCGGCCCGGACGACTGCCAGCAGTGCCCAGGCGGACGAGAGCAGGAACGGCAAGATGCCGACGCCAACGACGACGTAGTCGAGGTGCTCTGCGGCGGACTTCCAGATTCCGGGCGGGAAGAGCGCGCCGTCCAACGAAACGCTGTAGTTGCCGACGACAGTTCCGAGCGAGCCGGCGACGGCGAGCGCACCCGCCGCGAAGGCGCCGACTGCGTAGGCAACGGCGAGCAAGAGGTGTGAGGCCACCGCCTTCCGGATCCCGGTCGCGAGCGCCCCGCGACGAAGGCGATGCGCCGTGACGGCAGCGAACACCACTTCGTGGCACACCACGACGAGCGGGAAGGCGAGCGCAAGGATGGCGAGCTGCGTGCGCGCGAGGAATGCGACCGCGAGCCCGGCGAGCGCCAGCGCGTCCGCGGTCGATGACGGACGCGCGAGCGTCCGATGACAGAGGTAGACCGCCCACACGAAGGCCGGATACGCGGCGTTCTCCGTCAGGAGGGTCGACGTGAGCACGAGCCACGGCGTGAATACAGTCAGCGCAGCCGCGACGTACCCGGCAACGCGCGACCCTGCCACCGAGCGCGCCATGAGAAATGCAGGCACAGCGGCGCTCGGCAGAAGCAGAGCGTTGAAGACATGGCCGGCGCGCACCGCGGTCGGCGCATCGAGCAGACCGAAGAATGGGGCTAGCAGCAGCGGATACAGCTGGCTCAGGGCGCCGTAATAGACACCGTGGATCTGCGGCACCGGCGAGAGGCTGTCGGCGATACTCGTCGCCAGGCGCACAACCTGGAGCTCGTCCGTCATGACCGCCCAGTTGACGGAGCGAACCGCGTAGTAGCCGGCGAAGCCCGCAGCCGCGACCACCACAACCGGCACCACGACGACGGGCCGCGAAGCGCGGCCGAGCGTCAGAACGCGTCGACGCTGTGCGGAAAGCGGAACATCGCGTCGTGGAAGTTGCAGCGAGCGGTCGATGGTGCGTCACCTCCCCCGCTTCCCGCCTAGTCAATCAGCAAGAGTTCAGGTCGAAAACGAAAAGCGCCCCGCCAAAGCGGGGCGCCGAGGAAAGGCCCATACGGGATTCGAACCCGTGCCGCCGCCGTGAGAGGGCGGTGTCCTAGGCCGCTAGACGAATGGGCCTAGCGCGATTCAGTCTAGCGGCGGGTGGGCAGAACCAACCTCATGCTGAGCCGGTGGTTCCGCCGCGGCGAGAAGAACCGCGCAAACAAACAACAGGGCGATGTCCACGCGCTCGACCGTGAAGGCGACCCGCGCGGCGGCGTGCAGAGCGACGAGTACCGCACGGCAGACCCGAGGGAGCTCGTGGAGGACGAAGGCGTCGTCATGAGTGGCCCGGGCGGAGCACCGCAGGAGGACAAGTCGCCGGAGGAGCGCCGGCAAGAGGACCGAACCTAGGTCGGGCTACAATGCGGGCCGCCCGTTGCGGGGTCGTCTAATGGTAGGACGCCTGACTCTGGATCAGGTAGTCAAGGTTCGAGTCCTTGCCCCGCAGCTTTCGGAAGTCCGTTGATACAAGCCGCTTAAGCCCTTCTTCTGTTTGCCGCGTTGGCTACAAAGCTGCGTCTTGGTAACAAGAAGGTAACTCCGTGGCGACCGCTTTCCCTGAACCATGCTCGGTGTGTTGCGCCTGAACGCGGCGCGCGCGACACTTTGAGGCATGTGCGTCACGATCCAGCTGTAGTTCCTGCCTCAGACGCCGACGGGGTCTCGGCGGCGCTGTCACGGCGAATGCCTTTTGGGGAGAGCGGATTGGTACAGCGCCTGGCGGAGACCTGGTTCTCGCGGTGATGGCTGCCGGACGGCGCTGTCAATGCACGACAAGTCTCGGGTCAGTACAGCCGCCAGCGCCGGCGGACCGGGCGGCCTATGCGCGGAAGATCGCCGGGCTGCGACATCAGGGATGGAGCGAAGCCAAGATCGAGCGCTGGCTTGCCGACAAACAGCGGTCGGAGACGAAGTACGAGCGCGCGTTGCACACACCAGCCGACGGCACGACGGTGGCGGACCTCGACTCGTGGCGCGCGTTCATCGAGGATGTCGTCGCTCCGGGATCATTAGATCGCATCGGCATCCACGTCGGCTTTGCCTGCGAAGACGCCTTCGGGCGGGAACCCATTGTCGTGCCTTTGAACGAGTTGACACGACACTGCTGCGCGGCATGGCATATGACTCGCTGTACACTTCGTGGTGAACTGACGCGCACGAGGTGGGAGCGGATGCTGATGCGACGGCGGCTCTGACATTACTGCGACGTTCGCTGGACCACTACTCAAGGTTCGAGCCCTTGCCCCGCAGCTTCACGAAGCCCGCTGCAAGCGGCCTTTCTCGTCTACTCCGGCGAAGCGGTTGAGTCGCGCGTGGTCTTCGACGGAGGGCGGCCGAAGCCGCCCTCCGCTGCTCTCCGTTTCTACTCGCCCGGGTTGCAGACCCCGGCCGGTGGGTCGGGGGTCGTCTGCGTCCGACAGCGGTTGTTGTTGTTCCAGCTGTTCGAGCCGGCGCCGTCGGAGTACGCGTCGAACTGCGCGTTCGAGCGCATTGTGTTGTTTACGATCGTGTTGGCAGATGCTCCCTCGGCGGTCGAGATTCCTTCGCCGTTGTTGTCGCTGACCTCGTTCCCCGCGACCTGGTTGCCGGTCGTCGCCGCGTTGTCGAGGGAGATCCCGGCGTCAGGCGGCGGCGGCGCGATAACCCCGCTGCCGTTGCGGGTCACGACGTTGCCGTGGATCACGTTGGAGCCCGAGTTTCTCACCCTGATCCCGACGTTCAGCGTGAGCGCAGGGTCGCCGCCCCCGTTGTCGTGGACGGCATTCGAGCCCACGTTCACGCAACTTGCGACGTTCACCCGAATCCCCGTCGTCTGGTTCTCTACCTCGTTGTCGCCAACGAGCACGTTGCCGCCCGCGCAGTGGTTCCCTTCCACGAGGATCCCGAAGACCGCGGGCCGGTATGGGGGAACCGCCGGCAAGTCAGGTCCGGTCACCACGAGCTGCTTCACCGTCGCTCCGTCGGACGTGCCACGGACGTACACACCTTGGTCGAATCCGTCGATCGTCCCGCCTCCGACGTGGCTGAAGACATGGACATCGTCGAAGCCAGCCGTGTCGACGCCGATCTCGGGGGCGCCGCCCTGGCAGCTCCCTTGGAATCCGGAGCCGGTGCAGACGATCTCGTGGCCGTTGAGGTCGATCGCAGTGCCGTCGGCGCCGACGATTAGGCCGCTGCTGTTCGTGCAATGCAGGTCGGCCCCGAGGAGCACGGAGCCCGAGACGGTCTGCCCACAAGTGACCGCCGGCGAAGGCGGTGCCGCCTGAGGTGCGCCCGCCGGCGCCGCCATCAACCCGATGGCGATCGCGACAACTGCTCCCACGCGGCTGGAAAGCAGCCACAGTCTCCCCGCTGGGGATCGGCTACCAAGAAACATGGCTCTCCTCTCTCCCCCCGGTTTGCCACACTCTCCCATAGGCCAAGGGGCGCCACAACACGCCCTCTTCTGGGCTAGATGCGAGGTGGGTCCAGCGTCTCGCCGCTACCAGCAGGTGCCGGCGTTGTACGGCGGCGGCTGGTGCACGTAGAAGTCCTTGACGTCGGCCACGTACTCCTGGAACAAGGGGTTGGGTGCCGTGCTCGTGACGGTGCGCGAGATGGTCTTCCACCGGTAGCGGTACACCCAGCGGTTGTGGGAACGGACGCGGTATCGGACACGCAAGCGTGACGGCACGCTCTTCGTGGTGGTCGCGGTCGGATGGACGCCGAACTCGCGGTCGAGCACGTCCGGGAACGCCTTGAGAGCGCAGGCATTGACGCGGCTCTCGTCGAGCGAGCTCAGCCGCTGGTGATACGCCTCGTGTGTCAGGGACATGATCGCCACTGCGGTCATGTACCTACTCGCGCCAGAGCTCTCCGCGCCGCTCACGGCAGCTTTTGAGAGCGTCGGCCAGAGATCCGGGTTGATGAAGATCTTGGAGTAGAGCACCGACGACGAATCGACCAGTGGGTACGTGAATCCGAGCACGGCACGAGGGTCGTCGCCGGGAAGAAACGATGCCCACTCGTTCCAGTCGTCCTCGCCGAGGACCTGGACGCTCTTGCCGGCGATGTTGCTACCGATCTGATCGACCCGCGGGCTGTACCAGAGTTGCTTCGACGACGCCTGCGCAGTCGCGGCGAAGGCGAGACCGGCGGCGGCGGCGGCAGCAGCAACGACGAGCAGGGTTCGCTTCCGGTGCATGAGTCGGCCAGCGTGCCGCCGTCAAACCGCAGCCGAAACAGCCTTAGGGCCAATTCCACGACCGCTTCGGCTAGTTCGGCGCTCGGATCACCCGATCGGGGCACGGCAATCGACACGAATGGGTCATGTGCGCCGGGTCGGATCCGTTGCAGAGTGGAGGTCGTGACCGACCTGCCGTACTTCGCTTGGAACAGGGCCGAGGCCGAGCGACTTCAGACCGAGACCCGCGGCTCGAGCCGAGCCTCCGATGCCGAGCCGAGCCAGGAGCACGAGCACGGCCCGCAGCTTCCGGGCGCGCAGCGCTCTATTCCAGAGTCACACGACGCCTGAGCGTGCCTGCGCGCGGATGGCGCGCTTCGATCCCGATCTCCGTCCCGCTCGGCGCCTCGACCACCCATTCGAGCTTCGCCAGATCCGAGGTCGACTCGTCGTTCGCCCACCACGTCGTCGAGCGCTTGTCCACACGGCCCCTGAGCTGCCCGACGTCCGTCTTCATTTCCCCGCCGACGAGGCGCGCGCCCTCCGGTAGATCGAGCTCGACCTCGAGGCCGAGCACGCTGCTCCGCTCGACGGCCTTCTGGGTGACGCTCGTCGGCAGCCAGCCGGAGTTCTGCACGACGAGCCGCACGAGGAACGACGCCTCCCCGAGCTTCTCCACGTCGAGCGAACGGAGCTCGAGCAGCGGCGAGACGAGGAGGTGGAAGATCGCCCAGTCGCTGTGCGGAGCGACCTCCGCCTCGAGCCGGTCGAACGGGACATTGAACCAGTAGTTCACGATGTCCCAGCCGCCGAGCTCGACCTTGCCGAGCTCCGGATGGTCGAACTCGTACCAGTCGGCGTACGCGTCGGGATAGTTCTCGTTCGCCCACTTCACGAGCGCGAGGTCGTCCTCGATTGGATGTTCGCGGATCCAGTCGGTGAAGTGGTAGTCCGAGAGGCCGGCCTGCCGTTGCGGGCTCCAGAACTCCGTCGTCCACGAGAAGACGCCGAGGTGGTCGTACATCCAGTCATGCGCGCCGCCTTTGATCGTCTGCTTCGGGTCGTACTTGAAGTCGTGGAAGACCGAAACGGCCGGATACCCGGTGAGCTCGGTGCCGCGCTCGCCGAGGATCGTGTACGCACGCAGGTCCTGAGTCGGCAGGTCGTCGTCGGGGCGGCCGGCATACGGCCGCAGGTGCACGCCGCTGAACGTGTGGTACGCGATGTGCCCGGTGATGTTCGGCCGCTCGACGACCGCCTGCACCATCGCCCGCACCTCGGCCTCGGACGTGGGATACGGCCCGGCGCCCCGCTGCTCGTGCTCCGGCGCCCACTCGGCCGGAAAGTTGCGGTTCAGATCCAGTCCTTCGAGCGGCGGCGGGATTTTGATCGTGACGCCGTCGTAGTTCTCGATCCGCCCCTCGACGAGAAGGCGGTAGAACGGGCCGTCATCGGGACCGTCGACGGGATCGCGCCGTACGAGCAGCTTCGCCTCCTCGGGATGGCGCCGCCAGGCTCCGTTCGAGTCCTCGATCCGCATGTCGAGCACGCGCCCGTCGCCGTCGATGTCCTCGATGCGCAGCCCGTCGTCCTGCTGTTCCCGGGGATAGGGGCGGACGCTCGAGCGGATGAAGCGCCGCTCCTTGAGACCGCGCTCCGCGCCGTCCGGGTTCAGACGGGGAATGACGTAGAAGACTCTCGTGTCGAGCGCGCGCGTTACGGTCGGGTCTTCACCGTACTCCGTGAGGAGCTTGTGGATGAGATGGAGCGCGGCAGAGCAGCCGGTCCACTCCATTGAGTGGATGTTCGCCTCGATCAGGAAGCCGGGCTTGTCGCGGTGCTCTCCGGTCTCGGTGTTCGTGACCGTGACGAGCCAGATGTCGCGGCCCTCGTACGACTTGCCGATCGACTCCACACTGCAGAGCTTCGGGGCCTCGTCCTCCCATGCACGCAGCGTGTCGGTCAGCTCGTCGTAGCCGTAGAAGTGGTCGTACTCGACGGCGCGCAAATCTAGGCGGTGAGCTCTTTGATCAGGGGCGCAGTGTGGTTTGGATCGAAGCCCAGCCTGCTGGCGATTTCCTCGCTGGACGGCTTCGTCCCCTCGGCGAACAGCGCACGCAGGAGCTCGCCGGTCTTCGGGCTTCGCCACCAGTCGTCGCCGACCTCGCCGATCAGGTACGAGCGCAGCTGCGCGTGCCGGATCCAGGCGCGGAGGTAGTCGGCCGAGTAGAAGCCCGGATCCATGTCCGCGAGGTGTCCGTCACGCGGATACCGCACGCCGGTGGCCGCGGTCAGCCGGTCGGCGTAGTCGTCACTGACGAGCGCGGCCTGTTCGAAGCTGGACCAGAAGCCCAGCTCGTACTGCAGCTTCGCCGCATAGCGCCGGAAGAGGAGCGCCTCGAGGAAGACGGTCGCCTCGGCATTCGTCCGCGCCTCTTCGTCGCTGAGGCCGAAATGCTCGGCGTGCCAGCCGGGCTCGCGCGTTATCGCCTCGCAGATGTACGAGTAGATCTCCGTCAGGGCGTGGTCGCGCGCAAGCCGGCGGAACGTGTACGGCAGCCCCGGATCGACGCCCGCGTAGTGCAGTGCATGACCGGCCTCGTGGAGAAACGCCTGGTAGTCGTGGAGTCCGCCCTGCGCACGCGTGATGAGGTGGACGACCTTCGGCGGATCCGACGGAATCACGCAGGCGCGCGGCGACTTCTGCGGCCGGTCGTCGAGGTCGAGGCGGATGTTGCGGTCCTCGGCGAGGTCGAACCCCATCCCCAACAGCGTTTCGAGGCAGACTCCCGTCGCACGTTCCTTCGTGTACGTCGAATCGAGCGGCGAGAGACGCCGGACATAAGCCATGTGCGCGGACGATGGGATCGCGTCGCGATCGGGCCCGAGCAGCCTGTCGAACCAGCGGTCGCGCATCGCGATGAACTCCGCCTCGACTTCCTCGCTCGCCGCCGCCAGAACCGACTCGAGCTCGCGCAGCGAGATCTGCTTCTCCTCCTCGTTGCGAGCGACGGGATCCGGTTCCTCGGACAGCTCGGCCTCCAGCTCCTCGTAGGCCTGAAGGAGCTCCAAACGGTCCGGGTTGAACTCCGCCGACCTCGCCCGGTGCAGCTCGCCGAGCTCGTCTCTAGCGGCGTACTCGGGGAGGACGGCGAGCTTTGCCTGCGCCGAGCGAAGCGGCAGCTCCTCGCCCCGGAACGTTACGCGGGCGGCGAGGATCGCGTTCTCGAGCTCGTCCTCTTTCTCGGCGAGCTCCGCCTCGACGAGCCCCGCCTCGCACGTCTTGCGTAGGCGGTACAGCCACTCCCTCTGCTCGCCGTCGGCGCGCTCCTCTTCGTCCCGCAATGCTCGGAGCTGCTCGCCGCTGAAGAGGTCTGCATACCGGGCGACGATTGCGGCCTGCTCCGAGACTTCTTTCTCGCCGACGCGAACTGCCCGGCCCTCCTCGGCGCGTTCGAACAGGTAGCGCTGAAGTTGCCCCTCGAACTCCGCGGGGCTCCGGACCGCAGTCGTCGACATCGCGAGGACTCTATCCCGCCATACCGGCCGCCTGCGCGGTGAGCGCCCGCACCGTTCCGGTGAGCTGCTCCAGCGTGAACGGCTTGAACAGGACTGCGTCGGCCTTGATGCCCTCGACGACGGGAAGGTCGGCGGAGCCTGTCAACATCGCGACGGGAAGACCGGGATGGTCGTGCCTGATTTCCGCGAGCAGCTCTGCACCGTCGCGCGACCCCACGTGGACGTCGAGCAGCACGACCTCGACGTCACCTCGCGCGAGCACCTCACGCGCCTGGTCGAGAGAGCCGGCCTCGCGAACCGTGCAGCCCTCGAGCTCGAGATTGACGCGGCAGAGCAGGCGAATCGACGGGTCGTCGTCGACGACGAGAACGGTCTGGCTATGCGCATTCACCGGGCGGCCAGTCTACTCCGTAACCGCAGTGGAGCCTACGCCGTTTACCTGTTGAAAATGAGGAATCGGACGCGCCCAGACAGCCGCGCGGAACGTGAGCGCGCAGATACCGAGAAAGGTCTACCGACTGCCACGCCGGAGTTCCGGCACCGAGCGTGGGTCGCATTCCAGCGGGCGCTCGACCCGTTGGGGTACGTCAAACCGCTACGGACGCAGCGGCGGTAAGCCGGCGCAACGCCTCGTCGCGCCCCAGCAGTTCGAGACTCTCGAAGAGACCTGGTGAGACCTTCGAGCCGGTCACCGCGATGCGGATCGGCTCGAATGCTTTGCGCGGAGACAGCTCGAGCCGCTCGGCGAGTTCGCGGAGAGCCAACTCGATCTCCGGAGCCGCGAACGGCTCGGTGCGGGCGAGCTCGTCGCGGGCAGCGGCGACGACGGCGCTCCGGCCGTCCAGCAGGACCGGGTCCGGGTGCACCTCGCGAAAGAGGAAACCGGCGTAGTCGGGGAACTGGCCGAAGCGCTCGATCTTCGCCTGCACCAGCGGCGCAGCACGACGAATCCGCTCTTCGTCCCAGTCGTAGTCCTGCTCGCGCAGGAAGGCGACGAGCTCGTCCGCGTACTTCTCCGGTGGTAGCGCGCGCAGGTACACGCCGTTCATCCAGTCGAGCTTTTCGTAGTCGAACGTGGCGGGGCTCGGAACGACGCGGTCGAGGCTGAAGCGCTCGATCAGCTCGTCCCGCGACATGATCGTCGTCTTGTCGTCGTAGCTCCAGCCGAGTAGCGCGAGGAAGTTCATCAACGCCGGCGCGTAGTAGCCGGCGTGCCGGAACTCGTCGACCGTGACGGAGCCGTGCCGCTTCGAGAGGCTCTTGCCGTCCGCGCCGAGCACGTGCGACACGTGTGCGTACACGGGCAGCTCACTGCCGAGCGCGCGGATGATGTTGATCTGCTTGGGCGTGTTGGAGATGTGATCCTCGCCGCGGATGACGTGCGTGATCCCGTCCCAGACGTCTTCGAGCGGCGAGGCGAAGTTGTACGTCGGGCGCTCGTCTGACCGGACGATCACGAGGTCCTCGAGCCTGTCGTTCGGGAACTCGATGCGCCCGCGCACCGCGTCGTCCCACGCAGTCATGCCCTCGTCCGGCATGCGGAAGCGGATTGCTCCCTCGTCCTCGTAGGCCTTTCCTTCCTCGACGAGGCGCCGCGCCGTCTCCGCGGCTTCCTCCCGGCGATCGAGTTGGAACGTCACGGCGCCGTCCCAGTCGAGGCCGAGCCACCGAAGCGAGTCCTGGATCTGCTGCGTGGCTTCCGCGACCTCCCGGCTCGTATCGGTGTTCTCGATGCGCAGGCGAAACTCGCCACCCTCGTGCCGCGCGTAGAGCCAGTTGAAGAGCGCCGTGCGGACATTCCCGATGTGCAGGAATCCGGTCGGGCTCGGTGCCATGCGGACGCGGACAGACACGCCGAAATCCTAGGCGCCCCGGCCGTTCGAGCCGGCTGTGGACGCAAAGTCACAGTCCCGATGCGATCTCCATGTCCAGTCCGGACGGTTCGGACAGGGCCCTTCGCGTGAGGGGTCAGACCCAGACGGTCGGAAGGGGACAGCATCGCTGCGGACAGCGACACGTCCACTTGGGAGGGGTCTGCCATGGCGAAGACGGACTCGTCGTTGCAAATCCGATTCACTTCCGACCCGCTTCTGGCTCCGTTTCGGGTCCGACCCTTCGACGCGGCTCGTGTGGACGCGTCGTTAGGGTCAAGTCCATGTTGTTCGGCGCCCACTGTTCAGGCGGGATCAAGAAGGCGCTGGACAACGCCGTCGGGATGGATGCCGACGTTGTGCAGCTCTTCGTGCAGAGCCCGCGCACCTGGCGCTTCCCGAACCACAAGCCCGAGGACTTCCAACGCTTCCGCGAGCGACGGGCGGAGACGAGGCTGGACGTCGTGGTGCACGCGCTCTACCTCGTCAACCTCGCCGCGCCCGACGACGCGGTCTACACGAAGAGCGTCGAGACGATGCGCTCGACCGTCGACGCCGCCTGTGCGATCGAAGCGGAGGCCGTCGTGTTCCACGTCGGTTCGCACCTCGGAGCAGGGCTCGACGTGGGCCTCGAGCGTGTCGTGCCGGCGCTGACGGAGGTGCTCGACCGCTGTAACGAGCGCACCTGGCTCCTCATGGAGAACTCGGCAGGGGCAGGCGGCACTGTCGGTCGCTCGATCGAAGAGCTGGGCGTCATCTTCAACGCACTCGGACGGCACGAGCGGCTCGGCGTCTGCCTCGACTCGTGCCACCTCTTCGTCTCGGGCGTCGACGTGCGCGATCCGGAAACGATGGACGCCGTCCTCGGCGAGGTGGACGACCTGATCGGGCTGGATCGGCTGCGCGTGCTGCACGCAAACGACGCCAAGGCGCCGCTCGGCTCGAACCGAGACCGTCACGAGAACATCGACGACGGTCTGATCGGAGAAGGTCTCGGGGTATTCCTCGCCCATCCCCGGCTTCAGGACCTCCCCGTCGTGCTCGAGGTCCCCGGCAAGGACGGCAAGGGCCCGAACGCCGAGGAGATCCGCAAGCTCCGTGAGCTCCACGACCGCGCCGTCCGCACGTAGATACCGCTGGACGATCCTCGCGGCCGGCGTGCTTGCCCAGGCCGCATTCTCGGCGGTACTGCTCGGCCTCCCGGCAATTGCTCCTGCGATCCAGGACCACTTCGACCTCACGCTGACGCAGGTCGGCGTCGTGTTCGCGGCCCCGAATCTCGGCTCGATGGCGACGCTCCTCGGTTGGGGGATCGTCGCCGACCGCATCGGCGAGCGCGCCGTGATCACACTCGGACAGGCAGCAACTGCTCTCACCGTGGTCTGGGCCGGATACGCGGGATCCTTCGGCGTGTTCGTCGTCGCCATGACGGTCGCCGGCGCCCTCGGTGCAGGCGTGAACGCCGCGAGCGGCCGCGCGGTCATGGCCTGGTTCGGGGAAGACGAGCGCGGGCTCGCGCTCGGGATCCGCCAGATGGCCGTTCCGCTCGGAGGAGCGGTCGCCGCCCTCGTCCTACCCGCCTTGAACGAGCACATCAGCCTCCACGCGGCGTTCGACGGCCTCGCTTTCGGCTGCCTGTTCGCGGCCGTCGTCTGCGGCCTTCTGCTCCGAACGGAGCCCGCAGAGGATCATTCGCCACTCGCCCGCCCGCTTCGCGATCCGCGTGTGTGGCGCATCTGCATCGCGAGCACCTTCTACGTCACGACACAGTTGAGCCTGATCGGCTTCTTCGTCCTCTTCCTGCACGAGCAACGCGGCGTATCGACCGCCGTCGCCGCCGCGGCACTGGCGGCGACCCAGGTGCTCGGGGGAATCGCACGGATCGCGGCCGGCCGCTGGTCCGATCGCCTTCGCATGCGCATCGTCCCACTGCGGCTCATCGCCCTGGCGCTCGCATTGAGCGTCGCCGCGTCCGCGGTCCTCCTCGAGACGCCCTTGTGGCTGCTCGTCCCCGTGCTTGTCGTCGCCGGGACGTTCGCGCTCGCGTGGAACGGATTAGCGTTCACGGCGACCGCGGAGACGGCCGGAAGGGCTCGAAGCGGCGCCGCACTCGGCCTGCAGCAGACGTTTCTGTCCGCCGGTGCGATCGGCGCGCCGATCGCGTTCGCGGCAATCGTCCACCATGGGTCGTGGCGGCTCGCGTTCGCACTCGCGGCCGCGAGCCCGCTCGTCGGCTACGTGCTCCTCAGTCCGCTAGCCGAGCGAAGACCTTGAACGTCGGCGAACCGACCGGCAGCTCGTTGAACTCCGGGTTGACGCAGCCGAGAGCACCTGATCGCTGCTGGTCGTAACACTCCTCGACCTCGACCCGGCACATTGGCAGCGGAGCGCGGGTCGTTCGCACGGCACCGAAGCCCTCGCGCCTCGCCTCTGCGGCGCGCAGCATCTCGAGATTGATCTCGACGCCGTACACCTTCTGCATGCAGCCGATGTACGTGTGACCGAACTCCTGAAAGGCGTACACGAAAGGACATGCACGCTCGAGACACGCGGATGGATAGACGACCTTGTCGCAATGAACTGCGCAGCGTCGGCACTCGAGCTCGTCCTGCGGCCGAAGCGGAAGCGTGCGGCCCACGAGCGCTCTTGCGCTCTGCGCGTCTGGTGGCATGGCGGAATTTTCCAGCCCGCAACGTTTCGCCGCAAGACTTGACAGGCGAGGTCGCCATGCGCTAGGCGACCGGCGCTCCGCGACGTAATGCAGGCGTGGACACTAGTCTGCCCGCGGTGGCGCGACGACTCCTCTGGGCTTCGCTTGCGCTTGCGCCGATCACCATGCTCGTCGACGCCGTTGCCCATCCGGGCAAGGTCACCATGTTCATCCTCGCGGCGGTCTCGCTGATTCCGCTGGCGTGGTTGATCGGAGAGGCGACGGAGCACGCGGCCGAGCACACCGGACCGCGGATCGGGGGCTTGCTCAACGCGAGCTTCGGTAACGCGCCCGAGGTCATCATCGCCGTGATCGCAGTCGCAGACAATCTGCCCAACGTCGTACGCGGGTCGATGGCCGGCAGCGTGATCTCGAACATCCTCCTCGTGCTCGGCGCGGCGTTTCTCCTCGCCCCCGACAAGTCACCGCTCGACCGCAAGTCGCTTTGGCGCCAACTGTCGCTCGTCTTCGTCGCAGTTCTCTTGCTCCTGATCCCTTCGATCCCGGGCTGGCACGGCGACCCGAACCGGCACTCGCTCGCGTTACTGAGCATCGGTCCCGCCGTGGCCCTGCTCGTGATCTACCTTGCGGTCACCTTCTGGGGCCTGCGCGACGCGCCCCAGCACGAGCCGAGCGGTCGGCCCGTCTGGAGCCTCAAGCTGGCGCTCGTCACCCTCGCCGTTGCCACGGCGGCGACCGCGATCATCAGCGAGATCCTCGTGCACTCGCTCGAGGCCTTCGCCGAAGCAGCCAACCTCTCGGAATTCTTCATCTCGATCGTGATCGTGGCGATCGTCGGGAATGCCGCCGAGCACGGCGGCGCCGTCGTGATCGCTCGCCGCGGCAACATGAAGCTCGCCAGCGAGATCGCGATCTCGTCCAGTGCCCAGGTGGGCCTGCTCGTGATTCCCGTCGTCGCTCTCGTCTCGTTCGCCTTCGCGCATCCGCTCGCGCTCGCGTTCCGTCCGGTGGAGCTCATCGGGATGGGCGGGTCGGCGATCTTCGTCGCGTTGGTGATTCGCGATGCCCGGGCCCGGCGCTGGGAGGGCGCCCTGCTCGTGGCGGTCTATGCCGCTCTGGCAGTGGTCTTCTTCCTGGTCGGCGACCGGTAGGGACGGTTAACCGAACCTTCTACTGGCCTGTAGCCCGGGTTGAGGTTTTGGCCGCTACCGTTGAAACTTGCCGCATCGACCTGGAGGACAGATGAACGAGACAGCCGCAGCTCCCGCAGCAGGAGCGGCGACGGCCGCTCGAGAACCGCGCACCGGCCCCGTCGTCTCCGCGCGCGACCTCACGCGTCGCTACGGCGAGGGCGACACGGCCGTGGACGCCCTTCGCGGTGTGTCCCTCGACGTCCCGAGAGGCCAGATGACTGCCGTCATGGGCCCGTCCGGCTCGGGGAAGTCGACCTTGATGCACATCCTCGCCGGGCTCGACAAGCCGACCTCGGGCGAGGTCGAGATCGCCGGTACCCCGATCTCCAAGCTCAGCGATACCGAGCTCACGAAACTGCGGCGCGAGCACATCGGCTTCATCTTCCAGTTCTTCAACCTGCTGCCGATGCTGACGGCCGAAGAGAACGTCGTGCTTCCGCTTACCCTCGCCGGCGAGAAGCCGGAGAAGGGGTGGATCGGCGAGCTGATGCAGAAAGTCGGGCTCGCCGACCGGCGCAAGCACCGCCCGTCCGAGCTCAGCGGCGGCCAGCAGCAGCGAGTCGCGATCGGACGTGCGCTCGTGAGCAGGCCGAGCATCGTCTTTGCGGACGAGCCGACCGGCAACCTCGACTCGAAGACGGGCGGTGAGATCCTCGATCTGCTGCACCAGTCCGTCGAAGATCTCTCGCAGACGATCGTGATGGTCACGCACGAAGCGCGTGCGGCTTCGATCGCAGACCGCGTCCTGTTCCTGGACGACGGGCTCATCGTCCGCGAGTCGCGCGACATCTCGGCGCAGGACATCCTGACCGCGATGGACGAGCTCGGCGCTTAATGACGAAGTTCGCGCTCCGCGGGATACTCGGCCGGAAGCTCCGAACGGTTCTGACGGCGTTCGCGATCGTGCTCGGGGTCGCGACGGTGAGCGGCACGTACGTGCTCACCGACTCGATCGACAAGGCCTTCGGCTCGATCTTCACGACCAGCCGCCAGGGCTCCGATGCAGTGATCAGCGGGAAGTCCGCTTTCGACCTCTCCGGAGACAGCGGGGTTACGGCGCCGGCGTTTGACGAGTCGCTCCTGGGCAAAGTGCGTGCGTTGCCGGACGTCGCTCAGGCAGACGGCCAAGTCAACAGTGATTCGACGCAGCTGATCGGCAGGGACGGCAAGGCCGTTGTCTACGGCGGCGCGCCGAATCTCGGCTTCAGCATCGCCCGCGGGTCGTCTCCGTTCAACCCGCTCACGCTGGTCCAGGGAAGCTGGCCAGGCCCGAACGAGGTCGTGATCGACAAGTCAACCGCCAAAAAGGAGGACTTCAAGGTCGGCGAAACGGTCGGCGTACAAGCCGAGGGACCGGTTCGACGGCTGCGCATCGCGGGACTGGTCAAGTTCGGCTCGGTCTCGACGATCGGCGGCGCGACGCTGGCCGGCTTCGATCTGCCGACCGCGCAGAAGCTGTTCGATCGAGAGGGCGAGCTCGACGAGATCGCGGTGTCGGCGAATCCGGGTGTGTCGGATGAAGCGCTGCTGACGCAGATCCAGGAGATCCTTCCGCCCGCAACGCAGGTGCGTTCGGGCAAGGCGCAGGCAGACGAGGACGCCCAGGACACCAACGAATTCATCTCCTTCCTCCAGAAGTTCCTGCTCGGTTTCGGCGGCGTCGCCCTGTTCGTTGGCAGCTTCGTGATCGCGAACTCGCTTTCGATCACCATCGCGCAGCGGACGCGCGAGCTCGCAACGCTGCGGACGCTCGGGGCGTCTCGCAGGCAAGTCCTCCGTTCCATCATCATCGAGGCGCTCGTGGTCGGCACGCTGGCCGCGTTGGTCGGGCTGTTCCTGGGGCTCGCGCTCGCCAAGGGCCTCTTCAAGCTGTTCGACGCCGTCGGCTTCACCCTGCCGAACCAAGGTCTCATCTTCGAAACACGGACGATCATCGTGTCTCTGGCCGTCGGAATCATCGTGACGTTGCTCGCCAGCCTCCGACCGGCGGTTCGCGCTACCCGCGTGCCGCCGATCGCCGCAGTCCGGGAGGGCGCCACCCTGCCGGAAGGACGCTTTGCCCGCTTCCGGCTGCCCGCTGCGATCCTGCTCGCCGTACTCGGCTTCGCGAGCCTACTCTACGGCCTGTTTGCCCCTGATCTCGGCACGGCGGCCATCCTGCTGTTCTTGCTCGGCGGGGCACTCCTGGTGTTCTTCGGCGTCGCGCTCCTCTCGGTCCGGCTCGTCCCGCCCCTCGCCGGTGTGCTGGGGTGGCCGGCACAGAAGATCGGAGGCACGGCTGGAACGCTCGCACGCGAGAATGCGCAGCGGAACCCGCAGCGGACGGCTTCGACGGCGTCCGCGCTGATGATCGGGCTCGCGCTCGTCACGCTCGTGTCGCTGCTCGCGGCGGGGATCATCTCGAGCTTCAAGGGGGCCGTAAACGACATCTGGAAGAACGCGGACTATGCGGTCACCGCGCAGAACAACTTCTCACCGATCCCGGTCGCTGCGGCCGACGCAATCGCCACGACACCGGGCGTGACCGCGGTGGGCAACGTGCGCGCCGGCGAGGCGCGGGCGTTCAGCCACACGTTCAACGCGACCGCGGTCAACCCCGAGGCAAGCGAGATGTTCGACCTCGATTGGAAAGAGGGGTCTGCGTCTGTCATCGCCTCGCTCGGAGACGACGGAGCGTTCGTCGACGACGGCTACGCCGACGATCACCACCTCGAGCTCGGCTCTCCCGTGCCGCTCGAGTTCCCGAACGGCTCCCGGGAGCTCTTCAACGTCAAGGGAATCTTCAATCCGCCGACCGGAGGGTCTCCCTTCGGCCCGGTGACGATCTCCCAGGCGTCATGGGACCGCCACGTCGAGAATCCGGAGAACCTCTACTCCTTCGTGCTGATGAAGGGCGGCCAGACAGCTGCCAACGAGGCAGCGCTCAACCAAACCCTGGAGGCGTTCCCGAACGCAAAGGTTGCGACGCGACAGAAGTTCATCGACAACCAGATCTCGGGCCTGAGCTCGGTGCTCAACATCCTCTACGTGCTGCTCGCCCTCTCCGTCATCGTCAGCCTGTTCGGGATCGTCAACACCCTCGTGCTCACCGTCTTCGAGCGCACGCGCGAGATCGGCATGCTGCGGGCGATCGGGATGACGCGCCGTCAGGTACGGCGGATGGTCCGCCACGAGAGCGTGATCACCGCCTTGATCGGCGCTGCGATCGGCATCGCGCTCGGCATCGTCCTCGCGGCGTTGCTGATCGCGCGCATCGACTTCATCGTGCTCTCGATCCCGATCGGCCAGCTGATCATCTTCGCCCTGGCGTCGATCCTCGTCGGCATCATCGCCGCGATCTTCCCGGCGCGGCGCGCCGCGCGGCTCAACGTCCTGGAGGCGCTGCAGTACGAGTAGCGGTCGTCAGCCGCTGAACGATTGCGGCGTGCGGGTCATCGGATACGTCGCCCAGTAGAGCTTCGCGACCGCGCCGTCACTGCCGCGGACGACCTCGAGCTGCTCTCCCTGCTCGGGGCCCGACACGCCGCGAAAGCGGTCGGCGCCGTCGGGCTCGAAGACGGCGGGGGGTGCGCTCGCAGGCGCTTCCGCCGCGCGTGCCTCGAGCTTGCCGTTCCGGTACCGGATGACGAATTCCGTTCCTTCTGACCACCAGCGTCCGAGCAGCGGCTCGAGCTCGGCGGGAACACCGTCTGCGGGGCGCCACGGCTCCAGGTCGGACGGGTAAGCCTCTGCGGCGAGGACCGCGAGCTTCCGCGTCAATTCCTCGATCTTCACGCGCGCGCCGGAATTCACGAGCGCGACCGCGCCGGAGCGCTCGTTCGGCGAGACGGCGAGGCACGCGAGGAAGCCGGGCATAGCGCCGCTGTGGCCCACGAAGATCCTATCGCCCTCGCGCAGGAGCATCACGCCGAGCCCCCAGCCGAGCTTCCACTCTTCGAGGTCCGCCATCGACTGGAAGGCCCTCATCTCCTCGACCGTCTCCCGACGCAGCACGTCCTCGGCCCCCGAGACGAGCGCGACGCCCCACCGGGCGAGATCCGCGGTGGTCGACCAGAGCGAGCCGGCCGCGACGAACGCACCCTTGATCACGTTCTGCTCGGGCCGGACGCGGTCCGCATAGGGCTCGACGAAGTAGGCGTTCGCTGCAGGTGGCGTCGGCTCGAACGATGTGCGGTTGAGGTCGAGCGGCTCGAGCAGGCGTTCACGAACGTAGTCCTCGTACTCGAGACCCGAGCGCCTGGCGACGACTTCACCGAGCAGCGCAAACGCCAGATTCGAGTAGTGCCAGCGCGCACCCGGCGGCAACACCTGCTCGGCGTCAGCGAGCCCCGAGACGAGGCCGGCGCGGTCGGGAAAGTCGAGCGTCTCCCACACGTAACCCGGCATCTCCCGCTGCAGCCCCGATATGTGGGCGAGCATGCGGCGGAGCGTGAGCGTTCCATGATGCGCCTCCGGCAGGTGCTCTTCGAGCCGGTCGTCGAGCGAGAGCTCTCCCGCATCGCGGAGCTGCATCACCGCCGCACCAGTGAAGGTCTTCGTGATCGAGCCGACGCGGTACTGGGTATCGGCCGTTGCAGGTTCCTCTCTCTCGACGCTCGCGAGGCCCAGTGCCTCCTGCCACACGACGGCACCGTTGCCGACGGCCGCGGCACTGATCGACGGAATGCGCTCGTTCGTCTGGGCTTCGCGGACGAGCCGCGACAGCTCCGCGACAGGGGGCTCAGGCAGCGGCAACCGTCTGCAACGCCGCCGGAATCGCGTCGACGGCCGCGTCGATGTCCTCGTCGGAGATGTCGAGATGCGTCACCGCGCGCACGATCGTCGGGTGGACGGTCGTCGACACGAGGACGCCCCGCTCCTTCATCCGCTCGATTGCGCCGGCGCGGTCCGGCCCGACGTCGATCTGGACGAAGTTCGTCTCGACCTGGTCTAGGTCGACGGGCACGCCGGCCGCGGCAAGGCCCGCGCCGAGCCGCCGGGCCCGGATGTGGTCGTCGGCGATGCGCTCGACGTTGTGGTCGAGCGCGTAGAGCGCTGCGGCAGCGACGATTCCCGCCTGGCGCATCGCGCCGCCGAAGTAGTGCTTGCCGCGCCGCGCCCGCGACATCAGATCCGTGGAGCCCGCGATCAACGCACCGAGGGGGCACCCCAGGCCCTTCGAGAAGCAGAGGGTCACGGTGTCGAACGAGCGACCGATACGGGCGGGCTCGACGCCGGTCGCCACTGCGGCGTTGACGAGCCTCGCGCCGTCGAGATGGGCGCGGAGGTCGTGCTCGCGGCACGTCGCAACGATCGAGTCGATCTCGTCGAGCGGCCAAACGCGCCCGCCCGAGCTGTTGTGCGTGTTCTCGACGGCAACGATCCGCGTCGGCGCGACGTGCACGCTCGTCCGATCGCGGATCTCGCCGACGACCTGATCCGGCGAGAACCTGCCGTCTGTTCCCTTCAGACCGATCGTCAACAGCCCGCTGTGCGCTGCAGGACCGCCCAGCTCCGACAGCATGATGTGCGCGTGGCGCTCGACGAGCAGCGCGTCGCCCGGCCGACCGAGGATGTTGAGCGCAATCTGGTTCCCCATCGTCGCGGTCGGCACGAAGACGGCTTCCTCCTGGCCGAGGAACTCCGCCCCGCGCCGCTCGAGCTCGTTCACCGTGGGGTCCTCGCGCTTCTGCTCGTCGCCGACGAGTGCGCTCGCAATCGCCGCGCGCATCGCCTGCGTCGGCTGCGTCAGTGTGTCCGAGCGGAGGTCGATCACCGGCCGCATTGTGCCTTTCGGCGTGTGGAGCCGTCCCGGCTCACGTCAGGTCGAGGACGACGCCCTGCCACGGCTCGAGCGCCGAAGGGTCGGTGCCGCCGCTGGTGGAGAGCAGCACCCGACCGCCGAGGTCCAGCTCCACGCGATCCGGCGAGAGATTGATCGCCACTGCGGTCGTTCCACCGCGCCGCCATGACCAGACGCCGTTACGTGTGTCCACCGGTGCGTAATCACCGACTGCAAGCTCCGGTCGCTCGCGACGCAGCGCGATGAGGCTGCGACAGAAGCTGAGCACCGACGTCGGATCGTGTCGCTGCTCTGCGACGGCGCGGACATTCGTGCCGGCCGGAAGCCACGGTTCGCGCCACTCGACATCGCCCCACGGCATCGGCGTCCGCGCGCCGTCACGGCCGCGGACGTCGAGGACACGGTCGGGCGGGATGTCGCTCTGTTGCATCCCGAGCTCGTCGCCGTAGTAGAGGAAAGGCGTTCCGCGGAGGGTGAGCAGGATCATCAGAGCCGATCTGATTTTGCGCTCGTCGCCGTCACAGATGCGCGTCGGAAAGCGGACGACGTCGTGATTCGACAGCGTCCAGACGGGCCACGCTTCGGCGGGCAGGGCCCGCTCGGTCTCGGCAACGACTTCGGCGAGGGCTTCGGCCTCGAGGGCCGCGAACACGAACGGGAAGTTGAAGGCCAGATGGAGCTCGTCCGTTCCCGTTCCGTAGAACGACGCGAGCCGCTCGAGGTCGAATACCCACGTCTCGCCGACGAGAATGCGGGGCGGTTCGAAAGCGTCGGCAAGCTCTCGCCACCGCCGCAGCACGCGGTGCGTCTCGGGGTCGTTGGATCGATCGGGTGGATCCTTGACGAGCTCGTGCACGACGTCGATCCGGAAGCCGGCGATGCCGCGGTCGAACCAGAAGCGGAAGATGTCGACGAAGGCGTCACGGACGCCGGGATTCAGCCAGTTCAGGTCGGGTTGCTGTGCGAGGAAACGGTGGTGGTAGTACTGGCCTGTCGCCGCGTCGTGCGTCCATGCGCTCCCGCCGAAGACGCTCTCGTCTCCGTCGGCCTCGTCGCGCCAGAAGTACCAGTCCCGGCGCGGCACCTCCCGCGACGATCGCGACTCGACGAACCAGTCGTGCTGGTCGCTCGTGTGCGCGGGGACGAGGTCGAGGAGGACGGCGATCCCGCGGCGGCGCGCATCGGCGACCAGCTCGTCGAGGTCGGCGAGCGTGCCGAGGTCGGGGTGGACGGTGCAGTAGTCGGACACGTCGTAGCCCCAGTCCTTGTTCGGCGACGGGAAGGTGGGGTTGAGCCAGATGCCGTCGACGCCGAGCCACTCGAGGTAATCGAGGCGGCCGCGGAGCCCGACGAGATCGCCGATCCCGTCGCCAGTCGAGTCGGCGAACGAGCGCGGGTACACCTGATAGAGCACGCCGCCGCGCCACCACGGCTCTCGAGAGGAAGCCATGCACAACGCTACCCTGGCCGCGGTGGATCGTGCGCTGCTGCAGCTGCATCTCGCCGACCGCGGCGAGCCGGCGTACCGCGCGGGACAGATCTGGCAGTGGGCCGCACGCGGCGTCTGCGGCTACGACGAAATGTCGAACCTCCCGCGTGCGCTGCGCGGCGACCTCGAGCGCGAGGTGCCCTTCTCGACGGTCGAGCTAGTGCGGGAGGCGTCGTCTACGGATGGCACCGTGAAGGCGCTCTTCCGCACGCACGAGGGACATTCCGTCGAGGCGGTCCTGATGCGCTACCGCGACGGCCGGCGCTCCCTCTGTCTCTCGTCTCAGTCCGGCTGCCCGCTCACATGCACGTTCTGCGCGACGGGGCAGATGCGCTTCGCGCGCAACCTCACCGCCTCGGAGATCCTCGACCAGGCGCTCCACTTCCGCCGCGTCGAGCCTGTCGACCATGCCGTGTTCATGGGGATGGGCGAGCCGATGATGAACCTGGACGCGGTGCTCGAGGCAGCGCGGCTGTTGCCGGACGTCGGAATCACGTGGCGGCGCACGACGATCTCCACGGTGGGATGGCTCCCCGGTCTCGTGCGGTTCGTCGACGACGTCGAGGAACCGATTCGCCTTGCGCTCTCGCTCCATGCGCCGACGGACGAGCTACGGAGCGAGCTCATGCCCGTAAACGAGCGGTATCCGCTGGCCGAGGTCCTCCGGGAATGCCATCGCTACTACGAGCTGCGACGGCGGAAGGTCTTTGTCGAGTACGTCATGCTCGGCGGAGTGAACGACCGGGTCAAGCAAGCGCAGGCGCTCGCAGATCTGCTCGACTCGAAGGTGTTCAAGGTGAACCTCATCCCGTACAACCCGACGGGGATGTACGAGGGCTCGACCCGGAAGGCGATCGCCGCGTTCAGGGACGTCCTCGATCGCGCGCGGCTTCCTGCGACCGTCCGCCTCACCCGCGGCCGCGACATCGCGGCCGCGTGCGGCCAGCTTGCTGCTGACGCGCATGGTGACTATCTCGGCCTTCGGCCGAATGCCTAGCCCGCTCGACCCAACCGCCCGAACCTTCGACGAGACGGCCGCGCTGTACGAACGGACGCGTCCAGGCTGGCCGGCAGAGGCGATTCGAGACTTGCGGATTCCGCGAGCCGCGACAGTTCTCGACCTGGGCGCCGGAACAGGCAAACTCACGCGGATACTCGTCGAGCACTTCGATCGCGTCATCGCAGTCGAGCCGCTCGACGCTATGCGCGCCCTGCTGGAGTCACACGTCCCGCAAGCGGGCGCGCTCGCGGGACACGCCGAGAGGATTCCTCTTGCTGATAGCTCTGTCGACGCCGTCTTCTGCGCCGAGACCTTTCACTGGTTCGACGCCGAGCTCGCGCTCGCAGAAATCGAGCGCGTTTTGAGAACCCAGGGCAAGCTGATCCTCCTCTGGAACGTTCCGGCGAGGCCCACCGAGCCGTCGATTGCCGCGGCCGCCGATCTATTGCAACAGCGGGGTTCCTCGGAAAGGCGTGTGAACCGCTACGACTCCGGAGAGTGGCGGGAGCCATTCAGCGGCTCTCGATTCGAGAAGCTACGGGAGAGCCGGTACTTCCACTCCGAATCCGTAAGTCGGGAGCACCTGCTTGCGTACTTTGCGTCGATGAGTTGGGTCGCAGTGCTGCCTGAGAGCGAGCGTGAGGATTTGCTCGAAGCGGTACGCCGGCTCCTGGACGCCGACGCGTACACGCGGTTCTGGCAGACCGACGTACACACGACGACGCTGCGACCGTAACGCGTACCTAGGTGACGCGTGAACCGGGAGCCCCTGTCCCCGCCCGCCAGCGTTGCTCCTATGTCAAGAAGGGTCGTTTTTGAGTGTGGTGTAGACGGTGCGGGCGAGTTGTCGTTTGAGGCAGCGGAGCGCTTCGCGGCGGCTTTTGCCGTCGGCTTTGCGGCGGTCTAGGTAGGCGCGGGCTGGTGGGTGGATGCGCGATTGTGTGATCGCGATCTGGTGGAGGGCGCGGTTGAGCTGGCGATTGCCGCCGCGGTCGAGGCGGTGGCGTTGATGTTTGCCGGAGCTAGCGTCGAGGGGTGCGACGCCGGCGTGGCGGGCGAGTTGTGCGTCGCTGCGGTAGCGCTCGATCGGGCCGACCTCGCCAAGGAGCTTCGCTGCCGTTACGGCGCCGCAGCCGGGCAGCCTCCGCAGCGGCGTCGAAGCGGTCCGCTGCTCGAGCTCGCGTTCGAGCTGCACGATCGCCCGGGTCAACGTCCGGCAGCGGCCGACAAGCTCGCGGGCGATCCGCGTCTGCGCACCGCCGTTACCTCGTCGTAGTCGTCGTGCCAGCTGGTCAAGCCAGATCGTCCGGTCGAGCGCGCCTGGCGGTGGCGCCAACGCCGGGTCCAGCTCGTGCAGATGCCAGCGCAATCGCTGCTGAACGCGCGTCCTCTCTGCAACCAGGTCGTCGCGGTGATCGACCAGCAGCTTCAACTCCCGCAACGCCGACTCGCCCGCCCGCGGCCGATCCAGATCCGGCTCCCGCAACGCCGCCCGCGCGATCGCGAGCGCATCGATCGCATCCGACTTCCCACGCGCCCGCGCCGCGCGGCGCTGCGGCGCCATCAACTTCGGCGGCACTCGCACCAACCGCTCGCCCGCCGACAACAGCGCCCGCTCGAGCGCACCGGTCAGATGCCGGCAATCCTCCACCGCCCACAACCGCCCTTCCGGCAACCGCCCCGCCCACGCCACCAATTGCTCACCGGCCACAACCGTCGCCTCCGCAAGCTCCCGTCCAACCTCGTCAACCGC